>MIBK01000142.1:2456-9639 GCA_001829505.1 Spirochaetes bacterium RBG_16_67_19
GCGCGCCTCCGACCCCCAGCACGGGGCCCAGCGACAGGCCGCGGCCACCGGAAGAGCGCCGGCCCTGGAGACCCCGCGAGAGAAGCGACGACGACGGCCGGGAAGGCGGCGGCGGGCGCTTCGGCGGCGGCGGCAGGGACCGCTTCAAGGACGGCGGCAGGCCGCGCTTCGGGCGCTTCTTCCGCCGCAAGGTGTGCAAGTTCTGCAGCAAGAAGCTGAACCTGCATTACCGCGACGCGGACACCCTGCGGCGCTTCATCACCGAGCGGGGCAAGATCCTGCCGCGGCGCATCACGGGCACCTGCCCGAAGCACCAGCGGCGGCTGGCGGTGGCCATCAAGCAGGCCCGCACGCTGGCCCTGCTGCCGTACGTCGAGAAGTAGGAGCAGGATGTGGTCGGAACGCTGGTAGCCGCCGGCGTTTCCGCCCTGCTGTATCACCTGGGGATCGGGCTGCCGGCCTTCCTGATCCCCCTGCAGGTGGTGCGGGTGCGTCGCGGGACCAGGCATTTCCTGGTGGCGGCGGCGGCAGCCTTCGCGGTGATCGCCGGCGTGCGCCTGACCCTGGCCGCGGGGGCGCTGGCCGAAGCCGGCACCCCCGCCCTGGTGCTGGAGATGAGCGTCGTGCTGGGCATGCTGGCCGGCCTGGCCTGGATCCAGCTGCCGGAGCTGCTCGGCCGGCCGGGGCTGCTGCCCGGAGGTCGGGTGGTCCGCCTGCTCATCGCGGCGGCCGCGGCGGGGCTGGCCTCCGTGCCGCTGATATCGTATCTTGGCAGAAACCAGGCTTTCGCCGCTGGGCTGAATCGGCTGTTTGAGGCGGCCGCGGCGCTGCTCAACCGCCTGATGGGCCCGACGGGCGGCGAAGCGGGGTTCCGGGGGGAGGAGCTGGCGGCCATGACGCGGGCGGTGTTCCTGCGCAGCTACCTGCTGGATTACCTCCTGGTGCTCACCTTCTGCTGGTGGGCGGGTTCCGTGATCGGGGCCCGGTCGCTGGGCCGCAGCCCGGGCGTCACCCCGCTGGCGCGCTTCCGGCCTGCGGAGGGCCTGATCTGGCCGCTGATCGCCGGGCTGGCGCTGGTGCTGCTGGACCTGGTGGTGCCCCTCGGCCCGCTGGAGCTGGCCGGCTGGAACCTGCTGTTGATCATGCTGTTCCTGTACGGGCTGGCCGGCCTGGGCATCCTGCGCTTCCTGCTGGACCGCCTCGGGGCGCCGCGAAGCATGCGGCTGGCCGCCTGGCTGGTGCTGGGAGTGCTGGCTTTCGCCCCGGGAGTGAACGCGGCGCTGGCCGTGGTGATCTCCGGGCTGGGAGTTTCGGAAACGTGGATCAATTATCGCAATAGGGGAAAGGAGCAAGGCGTAAACCGATGAAAATCATCCTGAACCAGGACGTCGTTGGATTGGGGGAGGAGGGGGACATTCGCGAGGTGGCCGACGGCTATGCCCGCAACTACCTGCTGCCCCGCAAGCTGGCCGTGCAGCACAACCGCCAGAACCTGGCCCAGTTCACCAGCCACAAGTCGGCCATCGAAGGGCGCAAGGAAGAGAAGCGCAAGGAGGCCATGGGGCTGAAGGAGCGCCTGGAGGCCGAGGAGCTGCAGTTCAGCATGCCCGCGGGGGAGAGCGGCAAGCTGTTCGGCTCGGTCACCAACGCCCTGATCGGGGCGGAGCTGGAGAAACGCGGCTTCACCCTGGAAAGAAGGAGGATCGAGGTGCCGGAGCACCACATCCGGCAGACCGGCTCCTTCACCGTCAAGGTGAAGCTCTACGGGAACGAAGAGGCCGCCTTGAAAGTCGTGGTGGAGGCCGCGAAACAGGAATAAGGCCAAGCATGGTCCCAGCCGGCCTGAAGGACAAGGTTCCGCCGCACAACGAGGAGGCGGAGGTGGCGACCCTCGGAGCCCTGCTCCTGGACACCGAGGCGCTGGCCGTCGTGATCCGTTACCTCAGGCCGGAGGACTTCTACAAGACCTCTCACCAGCGCATCTACCAGTCCATCCTGGCGCTTTTCGACCGCAACGAAGCCATCGACCTGATCACCCTGACCGAAGCCCTGCGGGAGGCCGGCCTCCTGGAGGCCTGCGGCGGTGCGGCCTATATCGCCCGCCTGACCTCCGCCGTGCCCACCAGCGCCAACGTGCGCTACTACGCGCAGATCGTGCAGGAGTGCAGCATCCGCCGGAACCTGGCCCGGATCGCCTCGGAAATCATCGCCAACTCCCACAAGGAAGGCGATGATGTCCGCCTGATCATCGAGGAGGCGGAACGGCAGATTTTCGAGATCACCGACCGCCAGCACACCGGCACCTTCCTGGCTGCGCGCGAGATCGTGCCCCGCACCATCGAGGCCATCGAGAAGCTGTACCACACCAAGGAAAGCTTCATCGGCATCCCCACCGGATATACCGACCTGGACCTGCTCACCTCCGGCTTCCAGAACTCCGAGTTCATCGTCATCGGGGCCCGCCCCTCGGTGGGCAAGACCGCCCTGGCCCTCAACATGGCCGCCAACATGTCCATCCACGGCAAGGTGCCGGTGGGCTTCTTCACCCTGGAGATGTCGGCCATGGCGCTGATGCAGCGCCTGCTGGCCAGCGAGGCGCGCATCAAGAGCAACTCCCTGCGCTCCGGCTTCCTGAAGCCGTCGGATTTCCACAAGCTCACCGAGGCAGCCAGCAAGATCTACGAAGCCCCGCTGTACATCGAGGATTCCCCTTCCCTGCGCCTGCTGGACCTGCGGGCCCTGGCCCGCCGGATGAAGCACCAGTTCAACGTGGCGATCATCTTCATCGACTACATCACCCTGATCACGGCCGAGAACCGCGACCTGGCCCGCCACGAGCAGATCGCCGAGATCAGCCGCTCCCTCAAGGCCCTGGCCCGGGAGCTGGACATCCCGGTGGTGGCCCTGTCGCAGGTCCGCCGCGAGAGCGAGGGCAAGCAGCCCACCTTGGCCGACCTGCGCGAATCCGGCTCCATCGAACAGGACGCGGACGTGGTGATCTTCCTGCACCGGGAGCGCCAGTCCGGCTCGCCCGGCGAGGCGGAGGCGCGCAACCTGGAAACGGAGCTGATCGTGGCCAAACAGCGCAACGGCCCGGTGGGCGCCCTGAAAATCGCCTTTATCCCGGACTACACGAAATTCGAGAACCTGGCCCGCACGGGCGAGGTGTCCTGAGGGGGAAGCATGGGACTGCGGGAGCGCTACGACTTCGACAGCCTGGTCAACGAGGCCGAACGGCTGGTGATCGAGGAGATGGGCCGGCAACTGCCCAGGAACAAGGGCCTGTGCACCTGCGAGGAATGCGTGCTGGACATCGCCGCCTTCGCCCTGAACCAGGTCCGCCCGCGCTACCGGGCCTCACTTCTGGGCTCGATCTATGCCCGCCAGGGCGACGCTTCGGCTTTCGCCAAGGAAATCGAGAAAGCGGTGGCCGACGCCATCCGGCGCATCAAGGCCAATCCCGCTCACGACTAACCTGCGGCTACTGCCGCCCATTAGCGCGCCTACTGGCGCACTGAGCGCTCACGGCGGCCGAAGGCCGCTCCTGGCGCTCAGCACGCTATTGCGTATTGACCTGCAGGATTCGCGACCGCGCCCCCGGGGAGGCGTAGGCCTGCCCCTGCGGGCCCAGCAGGGCCCAATCCCCGTCCAGCAGCAGATACATCCGCCAGGGAGCCTGCCAGACCTTGTCCCACAGGCTGATGGAAGAATCGGCGTTCACCGCGTACAGCCGGCCCTCGTGGACGGCCAGCCTACGGGCGACCTGCCCGGGGTTTTCCAGCCTGCTGAGCGATGAGCCGTCCCACACCGCCAGCGGGCCGAAACCCAGGCTGCAGTAAAGGGTTCCGGAGGAATCCTCCGCCAGGGAGGCGCCGAGGTCTTCTCCCGCGAAGAAGGCCAGCACGCGCCGGCTCTCCAGCTGCCGGCCGCTGTGCGCGGCCAGGACGGTGCGCGAACCCCCCTGCGCGCTCTCCACAGCCAGCGAGTACAGGGAGGTCCGGGAGGGGCTGTACAGCAGGTCGTAAACGAACAGGCTGGGATCGCGGATCGGCACGGTTTCCCCGGTGCGGGCGTTGATCTGGAACAGGGAGTTGCCGAAACCAGCGGCGCCGGCCGCGACCAGGAAGTCCCCGCGGGTGGCAGCCAGGCGATTCACCGCCGCGGCGTTGTAGCGGAAACGGGTTTCCAGGCTCTGCGGGTCCAGGATCCGGCAAAGGCCTCCCCTTTCCACCAGGACCAGGCCTCGGGGTTCCAGGCTGACCTGCTGCAGGGAGGCGCCGATCTCCACCGCCAGCGGCTTGCTGGATCCCGTGGCCAGATCCACCGCGGCCAGTTCTCCCGGCTCCTGCCGCCAGGCCAGCAGGCGCTGGTCGTCCAGGAACTCCAGGCCGAAGCTGCCGGCGAAGGGCGGCGGCAGTCGGCTCAGGGTGAGCTCCCCGGTCAGGTCCGGTGAACGGAACACGAAAATTCCCTCCGGGGTGGCCGCCGCGGCCAGCTCCCGGCGGAAAGCCAGCCCGTGGACCCGCAGGATCACGTTGCGCGCCAGGATCCGGCGGGTCCCCCCGCCCTCCAGCAGGCTGAGTGTGCCGTCCTGATCCCCCGCGTACAGCCCCCCTGACCCGTAGGCCAGCGCGGTGAGCGGCAGTTCCCCGGGAGGATCCCCGGTACCGCCGCCGGCCAACGTCGAGCCGGTGAAATGCCATCGCCGCAGCCCGTCGGCGGAGTCGGCCGCCAGCTCTTCGCCTTCCGGAGCCAGGGCCAGCCGGGCCAGACCGGGGACGTATTCCTCGGCGGCCAGGGCCCCACTCAGCAGATCCACCGCGACCAGGCGCTCCCCCGCGGCCGCCAGGAGGTGGCGGTTGGAGGGGGTAATGCGGATCTGGGAGAGGTCAGCCAGGGTGCGCAGCTGCCGCAGGCTGCGATCCGCCTGCAGGTCCCAATAGGTGATCAAGCCGGAGGGCTGGTAGCCCATGACGGTGTTGCCATTGCGCGAGATGGCGAAAAAGGAGACGATGCCGAACCCGGTGCGCAGCAGTCCCAGGTCGGCCCCGCTGCGGGAGTCCACGGCGGCCAGGCTGCGGTAATCCGCCCGGCTGTAGGCCAGGTAGTTGCCCTGTGGCGCGTAAGCCAGGTGCATCAACTGCCGGTCGGAGGTGAGGGAGAACAGCTCCTCCCCCCGCTCCCAATCCCAGGCCGCCAGGGTGTCGATTTTCGAAGCCTCGCCCACCAGCGCGGAGAACTGGGGGAGGCTGGGATGCAGGGCCAAGCGCTGCACCGGCCGGTGGGAAACCCGCAGGCTGGCCCGCAGGCGGCCTTCCGGCTCCCAGATCCGCACCGTGCCGTCCTGGCCGGCGCTGAAAAGCAGGTCGCTGGTGGGATCGTACACCAGGTCGTTCACCGGCCCGGCATGGCTGGAGTCCAACAGCAGATTCTGCCCCCCGGCCAGCACTGCGGAGGCCAGCAGGAGCAGGGCCGCCAGCTTCCTCATTCCGGGGTTTCCGTGGCCAGCTTGTTGATCGAGACGTAGGGGGCGGCCAGGAACTGGCTGAAGGGCTCTTCCCGCAGCTTGCCTTCCAGCTGTCCGGCCGCCTTGTCGGCCATCTGCCGGCTGACCCGCATAACCCCCACTTCCTTGTCCCGCAGGCCATGGGCGTGGAACACCAGGCCCGCGGGCTCCAGGCCGGTGAACAGGAGGCGCACCTCGGCCTCCCCCTCGTAATGTTCCAGCACCTTCTGCAGCAGGTAGTACTTCAGCACCTCCACCACCCGGTCGTCCAGTCCGGCCTCCCGGATGCGCAGCTTCTCCACCAGCTCGTCGTAGCCGATGGCCACCCGGTCCACCTCCCCTACCGGGTAGGGCAGCTTGCCGCGGTAGTAGGCCACGCGGTCCAGCTCGGGCACGAAGAACACGCTCCACCCCGGCTCGCGCACCAGCACCGGGAACTCCGGTTTCAGGGCCTTGCCGCAGCCGGGGCATTGGATGGTCTGAAACTCCCCTTCCAGGATCGCCTGCCTGGCCTGCGGCTGCTCGCTCAGGTCCACGCTGTCCGGCACTTCGCTTTCGAACTCGTGCTCGCAGAAACAGACCAGCTTGCGCTTCAAGCCTACCTCCCCAGGAAACCCAGGATGTCGTTGGCGGTCACCATCACCGCCACCGCCAGCAGCACCGAGAAGCTGATGGTCTGGATGCGGGCGATCAGCTGCGGATTGACCGGCCGCCGGCGCAGGACCTGCAGCAGCGAAAGCAGCACCTGTCCCCCGTCCAGGGCGGGGATGGGCAGCAGGTTCATCAGGAACAGCACCACCGAGATCAGGCTCAGGAAGCGGAAGGTGGTGACCAGCCCCTGCCCCACCCCGAGGGCGAAACCGCTGGAGGCCACCGCCCCCACGTAATAGGTGATCTTCAGGGGGCCCGCCACCGAGTTGCGCAAGGAGACCCCCCGGAACAGGAGGCCGATGCCCTTGACCGTCATGACCGCCGTGTCCCAGGTCTCCCCCAGCCCCCGCGCCAGGGCTCCGGGCAGCCCGAGCCTTGGGGAGCGGAAGGATTGCAGGCGGAAGGCGACTCCCAGGTTCGGGTAGCCCTCTTCCGAGTACCGCAGCACCATCGGCAGGGACAGCTCGCGGGAGCCGCGCTGCACGCCGAGAACCACTCCCGCGGGCCGGTTCTGCAGCAGCTGCTCCAGGTCAGTCCAGTGCCGAACGGGGGCTCCGGAGGCGGAAACGATGCGGTCGCCGGGAGCAAGACCGGCGATCGCGGCCGCGCCCCCGGGCGTCACCTTCTCGACCAGCAGGTCGCGCCAGGAATAGATGCCGATGCGCCCGGCTCCGCTGGACTTGTCCAGCTGCGGGCGCAGCAGGAGATCCAGGGTCCGGCCCCCCCTTTGCACCGTGAAAACCAGTTCCGCTTCGGGAGAGGAAGCCACGGTCTGCTGGAGGTCCTGGAAGTTGCGGATGGGCCGGCGGTCGATAAACAGGACCCGGTCGCCGGTGGCCAGTCCCGCCTGGGTGGCCGGAGGCGGGACGGCGAAGGAATCCAGCCGGTAGTCGGTGGCCAGAACGATGCGGTTGTCGTCGGAGAATACCTGGAAACCGATCCACCAGATGGCCGTCAGGACCAGGATGGCGAAAACCACGTTGGCCAGCGGACCGGACACGGCCACCACGATGCGCTTCCAGGGGG
>MIBK01000143.1:0-3120 GCA_001829505.1 Spirochaetes bacterium RBG_16_67_19
TCCTGATGGGCGCGCAGCTCCGCGAGCTGCGCGGGAGAAATTTCCAGTCCCAGCTCGGCCTGGGCCTCGGCCAGGGCGACCCAGCAGCGGCGCCACTTGCGGAACCTGGACTCCTCCGAGAACAGCCGGGTCATCTCCTCGCTGGCGTAGCGCTCCACGAGCGGATTGGCGTAGTGCTCCCGGTCCTTCGCCCTGGCCATCGCCCTACTCCCGCCAGCGCTCGAGCTTGTCCAGCACGACGTCCAGCTCGGGCACCTTGAAGATCCGCCGCCCGGTGTAGCGGTTGGCCCCGGCCAGGTACATCTGGGCGACCAGGGCGGCCAGCGGCTTGGGCAGGCGCTTGGGCTGCACGTCGCAGCGCTTCTGCCAGCCCGGACCGGTCTTCTTCCAGCGCTCGCAGGCGGCCACAAATGCGGGCTGCTTCTTCTTGTACCACTGCCGCAGCACTTCCTTGCTGATCTGCCGGCCCAGGTAGCCGAAGCGGTTCTCGTCGAAGGTCCCGATCACGTCGCACAGCACCAGGCCCTGCTCCCAGGCCGCCTCGATCTTGCCGTCGTAGTGCCGGAAGCCGGCCTTCTCGGCCAGCTCGCACACCGCCCGGTTGGCCGCCAGGGCCAGGGCTTTGAGGTCCTGGAAATCCCCGGGCTTGAGGCCGGAAAAACGCCGGGCCTCCGCTTCGCTCAGGGGGCGGTCCCCCGGCTCCAGCTTGGTGGTGAAGCTCATCACCGGCCTGGGCAGCAGGTCCCCGGGCTTGGGCTCGTCCTTGAGGCCCAGCTCGCGCAGCAGGGCCCTCACCGCCCGGCGCGGATCGGAGGCGGCCCTGGCCTCCTCCAGGCGCTTGAGCATGGAGCTGCCCTGGGGCAGCCCGTTGCGGAAAATGATCTCCAGGCCGATGAGGTAGTTGTTGATGCGCCCGCGGTTGTGCTCGAAAAAGCTGTAGTCGTAGCGGATTTCCGACTGGCCTCCGCGATAGTACTCGCGCACCTCCGGGCGGTAGACCCGGGCCAGTGCCACCTGCATGACCGCCGAGCCGCCGCCGCCCTCCTCCAGCTCCTCGAAGCGCAGGGTCCTCCCGTCGTCGGCCACCAGGCCCCGGTAGTGCGTGCGCAGCCCCCGGCGCTCCAGCTCCTCGAAGTTGTAGGCGGCCATCACCGCCAGGGCCCGCCCCTTGCCGGGGAGGTGATCGGGCATCTCGCCCCAGTCGAACACGCTGTAGCGCTCCGAGAAGACGAAAGTGCCCACTCCGGGGCGGTCCTCGTAGGCCGGCTCGGTGACGAACAAGTCCTTGACGCTGCCCATGCTATCTCCTTTCCCGGTCGCTGGCTTCCAGCGCCCGCACCTTCTGGTCGCGCGAAGCCTTCAGGCGCTCCGCGATCTCGGGATTGTAAGGTGCGAACAGCTGGGCCACGAACCTGCCCGCGTTGCGCGGGTCGTAGATCACGGCGTTGCTGGAACCCGGCGGGTTCCCCAGGCAGCTGGGGTTGGGCGCGTCCGGCGGGCAGCTGATCACCGGGGCCAGGGCGTGGAAGGAGAGGGTCCCGGACAGGGCGTCGGTGCCCCCGGCCACGGCGATGTAGGCGATGGCCCCGCCCAGGCCCTCGTACTCCCGCAGCAGCACCATGAGGCGTTCCGGCTCCTTGTGCGCGGAGCAGATGCGCGCCTCGTAGGGGATGCCGAAGTCCTCCAGGGACCGGGCGATTTTCTCCACGTGCGGCCGGTCACTCGCCGAACCGGCGAGGATCACGGCACAGCCCCTGCGGCCGGCGGCCGCTTCCGCGATGCTGGAATCCATGCCCGCCTCCCTCAACGACCCCTGGGCGGGCCAAGGGCCCTGCCCAGGGCCCTGCCTAGGGCCCGATACCCGATGTCCCGCCGGTAATGGCAGCCCTCGAAACCGATCGCCGCCGCGCCCCGATAGGCGGCCGCCACGGCCTCCCGGATGGAGGCGCCCGTGCCCGTCACCCCGAGCACCCTGCCGCCGGAGCTGACCACCTCCTCGCCCAGGCGGCGCGTGCCGGCGTGGTAGACGTGCAGTTCCGGCAGCCCGGCCGCCTGCTCCAACCCGCGGATCACCTTGTCCTTCTCGTAGGCTCCGGGGTAGCCTCCGGCGGCCAGCACCACGCAGCAGGCCGCCCCCGGGCGGTTGCGGACCGCGAGGCCGCCCAGCTCCCCCCGCGCCGCCCCGGCCAGGAGATCGAACAGGTCGGACTCCAGCAGAGGCAGCACCGCCTGGGTCTCGGGGTCCCCGAAGCGGCAGTTGTACTCCACGACCCTTGGGGCCCCGTCCCGGATCATCAGCCCCACGTAGAGGCAGCCGCGGTACGGGGTGCCCTCTTCCGCCAGGCCGCGCAGGGTCGGGGCAACGATGCGCCGGTCCACCGCTGCCAGCACTTCGGGGGTTACCACCGGAGCAGGGGCGTAGGCGCCCATGCCCCCCGTATTGGGCCCCAGGTCCCCGTCCAGCGCCCGCTTGTGATCCTGGGAGGAGGCCAGGTACAGGGCGCGCCGGCCATCGCACAGCGCCAGGATCGAGGCCTCCTCGCCCTGCAGGCATTCCTCGATCAGCACCGTGTCCGCGGCGGCTCCGAGCAGGCGCCGGCCCATCAGCCCGGCCAGCGCCTCCAGGGCTTCCGCGCGGGAGCCGCAGACCGTGACCCCCTTGCCGCCGGCCAGACCGCCGGCCTTGACCACCAGGGGGCCTTCCGGCATTGCGCGCACGTGCCCCTGGGCCTCCGCCAGGGAGTCGAACACGGCGAAGTCCGGGTGGGGGATGCCGTGCCGCCGCATAAAGCGGCGAGCGTGGCCTTTGTCCCCCTCCAGCAGGGCCGCCTGGCGGCTGGGACCGAACAACGGCAGGCCCCGTCCCCGGAACCCCCCTTCGATGCCGGCGCACAGTGGCGCTTCCGGGCCGACCACGGTGAGGTCGATGCCACGGCTTTCGGCGAAGTCGGCCAGCTTTTCCAGGCCCGTCGCTTCGGAGGCGTCGATGGGCACGTTGTTCGGCGTGCCCGCGTTCCCCGGTGCCGTGTACACGGCCTGCACGCGCGGGCTGCGCTCCAAGGCCGCCGCCAGGGCATGCTCCCGCCCGCCCCCGCCCACCACCAGGACCTTGGCCATCTG
>MIBK01000143.1:3165-4790 GCA_001829505.1 Spirochaetes bacterium RBG_16_67_19
GACCCCCGCCCAGCCGCAGGCCGCCCGCGGTGTCCAGCGCCAGCCGGCCGGCGAGCATCAGCTCCGCCAACCGCTGCACGGTGACCGGGAACTCCACCCAGTCTCCCCGCTCCTTGAGCGTTTCCTGCAGCTGCCGGGCGCGAGTGTAAAGAAAGGCTTCCCCGAAACCCCGGCCCCCATTATAGCGGATATCCCGGATCACGTCCCCCAGCCCTGCGCCCGGCGGCAGGAGGTCCGCGGGCGACATCCCGGCGGGCAGCTCGACCGGCACCGGGCGGGAAACCCGGGCGATGGGCCCGCCGTCCAGCTCGGGAGTGACCAGGTGGGTGGTGGAATGCACGAAGCGCTCCCCGGCGAGCATGGCCTTGGCCGAAGGCACCCACCCCAGGCCCACGTAACTGCGCCGGCCCTGCGGGTCGGTGACGCGCAGGTCGCCCGGGTGCACGTTCGCGAACAGGAAGGACCGGCACAGCTCCGGACCCACCACCCAATCCCAGCCGGCCAGCGCCGCCAGGCGCACGCCGCGCCGGGCCAGCTGCCGCCCCACTTCCTGGTCATAGGCCGCGCGCCTTTCCGGGTTGCGCAGGCCTTCGCCCGGCCCCCTGCCTTGACCGCAGAAGGCGCGGATGTCCAGCAGCAGGCACTCCACCCCGTGCTCGCGGGCGATGGCCTCGGCGTTGGAGGCCGGATTGTCGGTCAGGATCAGGCGTACCTCAAAGGCCGGGTCCGGCAGCTCCAGCAGCCGGCGGGCATTCGAACCCGTGCCGCTCATGAGGATCGCCGCCGGCAGCCGGCCGGCAGAAGCGCTCATGGGGCCGACTCGCGTAGGAAGGCCACGGCGTTGCGGAACAGGGCCAGCCCCTCCCCTTCCTCCGGCAGGGGCAGACCCAGGGCGGCCCGCCGCGTCCAGGAGGGATGGTTGTACGGGCTCAGGTAGGCCTCGGGGTGGGGCATGAGCCCGAAGATCCTCCCCGAGGGATCGCACACCCCGGCCACGGCGTCCTCCGAGCCGTTGGGGTTCTCGGGGTAGTTCATGGTAGGCCGTCCGTTTTCGTCCGCGTATCGCAGGGGGACCTGGGCGCGGCGCCTCAAGGACAGGGCCGCGGCCGTGTCGCGCACCACAAACCGGCCCTCCCCGTGCCGCACGGGCAGGTACAGCCGCCGCAGGCCGCGGGTCCACAGGCAGGGGGAGGCCGGGTCCACGGCCAGGTGCACCCAGCGGTCCTCGAAGCGCCCGGAGTCGTTGGCCATGATCGTGGCCGTGCGCTCCCAGTCCGCGCCGGGCAGCAGGCCCATCTTGACCAGGGTCTGGAAGCCGTTGCACACGCCCAGCACCAGGCGGCCCTCGGCCACGAAACGCTCCAGGGGCCGGCGCAGGCGATGGCGGAAAAGGCTGGCCTGGACCGTGCCGGCCCCCAGGTGGTCTCCGTTGGAGAAGCCGCCGATCAGCACCAGAATCCGGAAGTCCTCCAGGCCGCGCTCGGGAACGTCGCTCACGTGCACCAACTCGGGGGCCGCGCCGGCCAGGCGCAGGGCTTCGGCGGTCTCCCGCTCGCAGTTCAGGCCGTCCCCGGTGATGACCAGCGCGCGCGGATCAGCGCTCACCCAGCTTCTCCTTCCACCGC
>MIBK01000143.1:4834-6702 GCA_001829505.1 Spirochaetes bacterium RBG_16_67_19
GCGGCCGTGCAGCACCAGGCGGGAGGCGGAGCTCACCTTGCCGATGCGGGCGCAGGCCGAGCCGCTCAGGGCCCGCTCGAAATCAGCAGCATCCGCGGGGGCCACCGTGACCAGGAAGCGGCTGTTGCTCTCCGAATACAAGGCCCCGACATCGTCGCCAGGATCCCCCGGCACGGCGGCCAGGTCCACCTCCAGCCCCCAGCCGCCGGCCAGGGCCTTGCGGGCCAGCGCCGCGCCCAGGCCGCCGAGGGCCGGCGTGTGGCAGGAACGAACCAGGCCTCGCTGCATGGCCTGGTGCAGCCTCCCGTACAAGGCCCGCGCCGCCTCCGGGTCGAAGCCCGGCGCCTTCCCGCCGACGAAGGCCCTGCCGCGGGTCTTCTCCCCGTAGTACCTGTAGAACTCCGAGGCCCCCAGCTCCCGTCGGGTCAGGCCCAGCAGGTAGAGCAGGTCCCCGGGACTCTTGGGGTCCACGGTCACCGCCCGATGCACATCCGCAATGCGGCCCAGCACCGACACCAGCAGGGTCGGCGGGATGGAGATCGGCGGGTCGGTCAGGGTGCAGTCGTTGGACATGCTGTCCTTGCCGGAGATCAGGGGCACGCCCAGCGCGAGGCAGGCGTCGCTCAACCCCTCGCAGGCCTGCACCAGCTGGGCCAGCTTGTGCGCGCGCTCCGGCATGCTTTCCTTGACCACGTTCGGCCAGCAGAAATTGTCCAGCCCGGAGATGAAACCGGGGTCCCCTCCCGCGCTCACCACCCGCCGCACGGCCAGGTCCACCGCCGAGGCCGCCATACGGTAGGCGTCCAGGTCCGAATAGAAGGGATTCACCCCTTCGGCCAGCACGATGCCTTCCCGACCCCCGTACTCGGCCAGGAGGATCGCGGCGTCTGCGGGCACGTCCAGGAAGCGCCCTCCGAAGGGCTTGATCACGCTGCGGCCCTGCACCTCGTGGTCGTACTGCCGGGCCTTGGACTCGCCGGAGCAGAGGTTCAGGCGGGAGAGCATCTCCCGCAGCGCCAGCCCGTGGCTGGTCAAAGAAACCTCGGGTTCTGCGTGCGGCTTGTATTGCAGGCGGGCGGACAGGCGGTACGGCGGGTCGCCCCGGTGCAGGAAGTCCAGCTCCAGCCAGGCCACGGTCCGCTCCCCGTGCAGCACATGGAAGCGCCCACTGGCGGTGAAGCTGCCCAGCGTGGTGGCTTCCACGCCGCGGCGCCGGGATAGCTGCAGGAAGGCCTCCAGCTTTTCCGGGGGCACGGCCACGGTCATGCGCTCCTGAGCCTCCGAGATCAGGATCTCCCAGGGGTCCAGCCCGGCGTACTTGAGCGGCACCCGGGCCAGGTCGATGCGGCAGCCCCCGCTCAACTGGGCCATCTCCCCGACCGAGGAGCTCAAGCCCCCCGCGCCGTTGTCGGTGATGGCGCGGTACAACAGACGATCGCGCGCCTCCAGGAGCATGTCGGTCATCTTCTTCTGGGTGATGGGGTCGCCGATCTGCACCGCCTGCACCGGGGAGCCGGTGTGCAGCTCCTCGGAGGAGAAGGTGGCGCCGTGGATTCCGTCCTTGCCTACCCGACCCCCGACCATGACCACCGCGTCCCCCGGCAGCACCTGCTTGGCGGTGGACTCCAATCCGCCGATCGCCGGAGGCATCTCTCCCAGGGTGCCGCAGAACACCAGGGGCTTGCCCATGAAGCGCTGCTCAAAGAGCTCCCAGCCACGGGCGTATGGAATGCCGCTCTGGTTTCCCCCTTCGATCACGCCGCGATGCACCCCGTCGCGGACCCGCGCGGGATGCAGCAGGCCGCGGGGCAGCTCGCCCTGGTAGAAGGGGTCCCCCAGGCAATAGCCCCAGACATTGGCGATCAGGC
>MIBK01000143.1:6762-7129 GCA_001829505.1 Spirochaetes bacterium RBG_16_67_19
CGCCGTAGGGGTCCAGGGCGCTGGGACTGTTGTGGGTCTCCACCTTGTAGGCCAGGCACAGCCGCTCGTTGAAGCGGATCACCCCGGCGTTGTCCGTGAACACGGAGGCCAGCCACGGCGAGGCCAGCTTCTCCGTGGTGCCGCGAATATAGGTGCGGAACAGGGAGCGGATGGTGCGGGTGGTTCCGTCCGGGCTGGTGTACTCGATCTCGCCGTTGAAGACCTTGTGGTGGCAGTGCTCTGACCAGGTCTGGGCGAAGGCCTCCAGCTCCGCGTCGGTGGGACGCGGGCCCAGCCCCTGCACGCGCCGTTCCTGGATCCGGGCCGCGTCGCGGAAGTAGTCGCGGATGGCCGCCATTTCCGAAGC
>MIBK01000144.1:0-12985 GCA_001829505.1 Spirochaetes bacterium RBG_16_67_19
CAGGGTGTAGGTGCGCGGGTCGATGTCCACGAACACCGGCACGGCGTTCTGGTGCAGCGCGCAGGAGGCCGAGGCCAGAAAGGTGAAGGCGGAGGTGATCACCTCGTCGCCGGGCCCCACGCCGATCGCGGCCAGGGCCATGTGCAGGGCCGCCGTGCCGCTGCAGGTGGTCAAGCAGTGCTTCGCGCCGACGTAGTCGGCCCACTCCCGCTCCAGGGCCTGCACCTGGGGCGCGGTGCCGCCGGCCAGGATGCCGGAATCCAGCACGTTGCCGATGAGCCTGCGCTCGTCCTTGCCGATGATGGGCCAGTTCTTGTAGTCGGCCCGCGTCAGGACGGGCTTCCCGCCGTCGATGGCCAGTCGTTCGCTCATGGCTCCTCCTCTGGATCGTTTCGATTATCATGATTATGACCCCTCTTGTCAATCCTGTTTGGCTCATTTTGTACCCAAATGAAGTAATTAATAGTAATTTAGCAATGAAGTACGAATATAAAAGAACTATTCTTTTTAACTTGACAAATAGAGGGATACGGCGTTTAATATGGGCCTATTCGAATGAATGGCTAAGGAGGTGCATCGAATCGAGAGGACAGAGGATTTTCGGCGCGGAGTCAACACAAGCAGCTGAAGGTTGAAAAAGGAGGAGAGGCAAATGAAGAGTAGACTTGCAGTGATCCTGATTCTTTTGATGCTTTTTGCGGTCATTTTTGATCTCGGCGCTCAGTCCGGCACTCCCGGGAAACGCTTTCAGGGGCCGTATAAGGGGCCGCTGGTTCGAGCCGGATTCATCACTCTTGGAGTTGCGGAGGACCCTCCGGGAAGCATGTGGGTCAGCGAATCGGAGCTCACGGGGATCGGCGGCGATGTCTGGATGGAGATTGCGCGCCGGATGGGGCTGAAAATCAGGGCCGTTCAGGTTACCTGGGACAGCCTGGTGCCCTCGGTCCTGGCCAAGAAAGTCGATTCCGAAGCGGTGTACATGTGGGCAACGGCGGCACGCTACCAGAAGGTGAACTTCACCATTCCCCACTCCTACGAAAGCGATGCCATACAGCAGCCGAAGGAAACCAACTACGGCTCGCCTGCCGATCTGGCGGGCAAGACACTCGCTACCGTGACCGGAATGGCCCAAGCGCCTGAATACGAGGCCGCGGGCGTCAAGGTCAAGTATTTCAAGCTCCCGCTGCTGGCCATCATGGACGTGGTGAATGGCGGCTCGGACGCCGCGGTCGTGGGTGCAATCGGTTTCGGGTACGAGAGCACCATGAAACCTGAACTAAAAACAAAATTGAAGCAGGTAGCGGTGAAGGGTGTTTCCGGAGGTGGTGGCGCCTTCCCGATTCACAAGGACAACACTCAATTGCTTGACGCGGTCAACCAGATCCTCGAGGATATGCGCATTGACGGGACCTTGAGCAAGATCCTGGGGAAGTGGGGGCTTTCTGATCCGATTTTCCAGCATCCGCCGCTGGTGTTTCCCTGGATATCCCCAGAAGCCAACAAGTACGTGCACATGACCTATTATTACGACGAAGAGGGCAATATCAATCCTCGTTAGCCCGCAGCATCCGGGAAGGCGCAGGATTTCAGCGCCTTCCCGGATTTCTTATCAACCGTAGAGAGGACTGCATAGTGGCACAAACCGAATTTCAGGGACTTTTCGTTCCGACCATCACCGTCTTTAAAGAAGGCGATCAGTCGATCGACCATGCGGCGATACAGGAACACGTGGACCATCTGATCGCCACAGGGGTTGATGGTCTGA
Source organism: Spirochaetes bacterium RBG_16_67_19 (assembly GCA_001829505.1). GTDB lineage: Bacteria > Spirochaetota > Spirochaetia > SZUA-6 > DRHE01 > MIBK01. The sequence goes on from MIBK01000144.1 coordinate 1,766, forward strand.
TACCCAACGGAAGCACGGGCGACTTTCACCTGCTTACTCTGGAAGAGCGGCAGAAGGTCGCCGAAAGCGTCATAGCCCGGGCCGCGGGCAGGGTGCCGGTTATCGTCGGTGCGACCTGCCTGTCGACTGCTGAGGTCATCAGGGTTTCCCTGCACGCCCAGGAGCGCGGAGCGGCGGGCGTGATGGTTGCGCCGGCCTTCTATCTGCCGATGAGCAGGGCGGAAATCCTCGCCCATTTCCAGAGCGTCGCCCGGGCGATCAAGATCCCCCTGGTGGTCTACAACAATCCGCTATGCACCGGACAGCATGTTTCCGCGGAGATGATCGCGGTCCTGGAGAAATCCGTGGGCGTTCGATATGTAAAGGAAAGCTCGGGAGTCTTCGATAATTTCCAGCAGATCCTGGTGTCTACCGGCCAAAGGGTCAAGGTGTTCATGGGTGAGGAAGCCCTGTCCCTGGAGGCATTGCTCATGGGTGCCGCCGGACTGATCATGGGTCTGGCCAATGCGATTCCCGACCGATTTGTGGAAATGTTGAAGGCTGTCCAGAGGGGCGACATCGCTCAGGCTCGCCTGCTTCACTATCAGACTCTACCGCTGTATTACCTGGCGAATGAGGGGGCTACTCACAATTATAACAGCGTCATCAAGTCGGTCATCAAGCTGAGGCGCGGGAAGGGTGTGACCTCTTCGCGAGCCCCTTCTTTGCCCTTGACGGATCCCCAGGAAGGCAAGCTAGCGGAGCTGCTGGACCGTATCGGTCTGGGTCAGGGAGGATGACATGGATGCCAAGGTACTGAAGAAAGGTGAGGGAAAGATTCTCATCGAGGGGGAGGAGTTCACGGAGATCTTCTGGCACTCCGACAAGCTGATCTTTAGTGTCAGCAGTCTGCTGCCGGGTCAGCGGGCCATACTGGATCCAGGGCATCCGGGATCCGATGAGGTCTGTTACGTTGTGCAGGGCACCATCGTGATGCACCTTCCCGAGAAGGACCAGCATTTCCTGGTCCGGGCGGGGGATGCTGTTTTCATTCCCCCCGGGCAGCCGCACTACGCCATCAACGTCGATGACCAGAAAGCGGTGATGACCTGGGCCCTGGCTCCGCGCTTGAGGTAGGGCCGAAACTCCCATGGAAAAATTCCTGGCCACCCTTGGTGAGGACCTGAAGTTTCTCGGGCCTGGTCTTTTGCTGACCATCCGCCTGACGATATTCACCTTTGCCATCGGCTCGGTCCTCGGTCTGCTGCTCGCCGTTTTCCGGCTGAGGAAACGGGGTCTGTTCTACCATATCACCGGCTTTGTGATCGATTTTCTGCGCGGGACCCCCATGCTGGTCCAGCTACTGGCAATTTATTTTTTCGTCGGAATGTATATCCGGACCAGTCCCCTCACGGCTGCAGTAGTCGGGATGAGCATCAACCTGTCGGCCTATATGTCCGAAGCCTACCGGGGGGTCCTGGAATCCATCCACAGGGGCCAATGGGAGGCGGCCAAGTCTCTCGGGATGTCCAGGCTGCTGACCCTCCGGCGGATCATCCTGCCCCAGGCGCTGATCATCCTCCTGCCGGATCTGACCAACTACCTGATCATGACGCTGTTGAGCTCTTCACTGGCATCGGTGGTCGCTCTGAGAGAGTTGACCCTGTTGGGGCAGTCCCTGGTCGCCAGGAGTTTCCGGGTGGAGATCTTTTTAATCGTCGCGCTGCTGTACTTTGCCGTTTCATACCCGATGTCCCGGCTGGCCTCTTGGATGGAGAAGAAATGGAAACATATAAGATAGAGCTGAAAGGAATACACAAGAGCTACGGGAGATTGAAGGTATTAAAGGGCATCGACCTGCGGATCAAGGAGAGGGAGGTAGTAGTCATCATCGGCCCGAGCGGCAGCGGGAAGAGCACTTTGCTGCGCTGCGTCAATCATCTGGAGACTCCCGAGCGTGGCGAGATCTGGATCGGCGGGGAGAGATTCGGGCAAGCGGGGATGGAACCCCGAATGCGGGAGTCGGTGGCGAACCGGCAACGCCAGGGAATAGGGTTCGTGTTCCAGAGTTTCAACCTGTTCCCACACATGACCGCCCTGCAAAACGTCATGGAGGGGCCGCTCTGGGTCAAGCGTCTCGGCCGCAAGGAAGCAGAGGCGATTGCCTGTGCCCAGCTGGCCAAGGTGGAGCTGCAGGATAAGCTGCATTCCTATCCTTCCCAACTCTCCGGCGGCCAATGCCAGCGCGTGGCCATCGCCCGCTCCTTGGCCATGAGCCCGAACGTCATGCTCTTCGACGAGCCGACTTCGGCGCTCGACCCCGAGCTTATCGGCGGGGTGCTCAAGGTGATGAAGCAGCTCGTGGACGAACACGGAATGACCATGCTGATCGTCACGCATGAAATGGGTTTTGCCGGAGACGTGGCTGACCGCGTTATCATGATGGACGGCGGCGTCATACTGGAAGAGGGACCGCCGACCGAAATCCTGCGGACACCCCGCCATCCTAGAACAAAGAAGTTCCTCGATCAAATCATCAAGCCCTACGCATCATGAGCGCCCAGGCATGAGGATAGCTCGGCACCCAGTGCTGGATTTTTCGGGCATTGGCAGGAGGCAGGTGACCTTCTCCTTCAATGGGAAGCCCGTAGCGGCCCTGGAAGGAGAATCCATCGCCGCTGGGCTGCTGGCAAACGACATCCTGGTGTTCAGGCTATCCCCCAGGCTGAGAGAACCTCGCAGTGCGTTCTGCCTCCGGGGGAAGTGCGGCGAGTGCCTGATGCGGGTGAACGGGCAGGAGAACGTGCGCGCCTGCCAGACACCGGTGGTGGAGGGAATGGTTGTTGAGAGCGACCTCGGTTCCCAGGACTGAATACGACCTGGTGGTCGTGGGCGGAGGGCCTGCCGGGGCCTGCGCGGCGCTGCAGGCCGCTGATGGCCAGGCCAGGGTTGCCTTGTTCGACGACGGCGACCGGATCGGCGGGCAACTGATCCGGCAAACGCACAAGTTCTTCGGTTCGTCGGATAATTACTCTGGGCTGCGCGGATTCCAGATCGCCTCCGCCTTGCAGGAGCGAATCCGCTTCGCCCCGCTGGAAGCCTTTTGCGGCGTCACGGTATGGGCGATCGAGCACGGTCCGACCGTCTGGCTGAAGCACGCGGATTACTCGGCGGCGGTCAAATGCCGCGGTCTGATCCTGGCCTGCGGCGCCAGGGAGAAAGCGCTGCTTTTTCCCGGTTGGACACTGCCTGGAGTTCTGTATGCGGGTGCGCTGCAGACGATGGTCAATCTCTGGGGGGTATTGCCGGGGAAACGGGTGTTGATCCTTGGTTCGGGGAACGTCGGGCTGATCGTGGCTTACCAGCTTGCGCAGGCGGGAATGGAAGTGGCGGGCATCGTGGAAAAGGCTAGAGCCATTGGCGGCTTCCAGGTCCACGCAAACCGCGTGCAGCGGCTGGGCATCCCGATCTTCCTGGATTCGGAGCTGCTCGAGGTGCAAGGCTACGGACGAGCGGAACGGGCCCTGGTGCGGCGGGGCAGGAAGCGCCTGGGTCTGGCGGTGGATACGGTCTGCATCGCGGCGGGGATGCGCCCTCAGGTGGAATTGCTGCGCTATCTGGGGGAGACTTTGGATTACGACGAGGCGCGGGGCGGGACGGTTCCGCTGCGGGATTTCTCTCTTCGCCTGAAAACAAATGACGTTTTCGTCTGCGGGGACATGGGCGGCATCGAAGAGGCTTCCATCGCCATGGAGGAAGGCAGGCTGGCGGGACTCGCCGCCAGGAGAGCGCTGGGTTTTGGGCAAACGGACGCCCTGACGGCGGAAATCAACGACGCCGAGAAAGGTCTGCAGGCCCTGAGGTCGGGTGAAAAATGATCTTGATCGATTGCCCGGAAAGAATTGCCTGTGACGTCTGCGCCGTGGTCTGCGATCGGGAGGTGATCCTCATCAGGCAGGCCGTCACCAACAGGCCCGAGGTGGTGAATGAGGGCAACTGCCGGAATTGCGGCCTGTGCGTCGCTCATTGTCCCGGGCAGGCCATTTTCCTGATGAGTGATACCGGTCCGGATGGACAGTGCCGGATTACCCTGCCATACGAGCTGGACGAAGCGGCCGCCTGGCGGCAGGATCTGCTGGCGGTCGACAACCGGGGCAACCCCCTCGGGCCGGCGAGACTGATCCGGGTATTGCGGTCGGAGCGATTCAACAACACCTGCCTGCTGGAGGTCAGCGTGTCCGGGTCGATCGCGTCCCAGGTGCGGGGGATCGGGCGCCATGGATAGCGACAAACTGGTCGTCTGCCGCTGCGAAGACGTGACCCTGGCCGAGGTTTTGGCGGCCATTCGGGAGGGAGCCAGGGATGTGAACAGCATCAAGAGGCTTACCCGCGCCGGGATGGGCCTCTGCCAGGGATGCATTTGCGAGAGCCTTCTGGAAGGCATTCTCCGCGCAGAGTGCGGAGCGCTGCCGGCGGCGAAAGCTTTTCTGACCGCCCGGCCGCCATTGAGTCCGATTGGGGTAATTGACATCCTCAATGCCAAGACATCATGACGCCATAGTCGTCGGAGCCGGAATCGTCGGCTTGTGCGTCGCCTACTATCTGGTAAAAGCCGGCCTGAGGACCCTCAACATCGATCAGGGATACATCACCGCCGGGACCTCCGGCGCTGGAAACGGGAACATCATCGTCGGCAATAGGCAGCCGGGATTGCTGGCGGAATTGGCTCGCCGGAGTTTGCTGGAGTACGAGCGGATGGGCAACGGCGAGATGGGCGACTTCGAGCTGGAGCGCAACGGCAGCTACCTGCTGTTGGAGACGGAGGCGCAGGCAGAAGAGGCCCGGCAGCTGATCGCCAGACAGGAGGGCCGGGGTCTGTCCCTTGCCTATCTGAGCGCCGGAGAGTTGGCCGAGGCGGTGCCCGGTGTATCCGCGAAGCTGGCGGGAGCAGTCTATTGCCGTGACGACTGCAGCCTGAATCCTCTTCTCTTTCTGCGGGCGCTGAGGAGGAGAATCCAGGACCACGGTGGCGGCTTTGCCTTCTATGAAAAGGTCGGGAAAATCCAGCGGACCCCGTCGGGCCTGTTCTGCGTCTACACCGGGGCTGGGACATATCGCAGTCCTGTGGTGGTCGACTGCGCGGGGGTGCAGGCGCGACCGATTGCGAGCCTTCTCGGGGAGCAGGTGCCCGTTGCGCCCAACAAGGGGCATATCGTCGTCACGGAAAAGGTCCCTCACCTGCGGATCCCGGCAAAGCTTCGAGATTGGGCGGACGCCTCGGACAGCCAGGAGGGAGAGCCGGTCAATACGGTTATCGAGTCCACGGCCGCCGGGAATCTGCTCATTGGCAAAAGCGAGGCAGGCACGGAATCCTCGGCTTCCGTTTCGCTGCCGACCGTCCGGGCGATTCTGGACAGGGCCCTGCGCTTCCTGCCGTGCCTGCGCGAAGTGAAGGTTATACGTATCTACACCGGGCTGCGGCCCCGCAGCGGGGATGGGCTGCCGATCATCGGCGCTTCCGCAATCACCGCCGGGTTGTATTATGCCTGCGGTCACGGAGGGGACGGGGTCAGCTCGGCCCCCGAAACCGGCCGGCTCTTATCCCGGCGGATCGCGGAAGGCCGAAGCGAGCGGATCATGCGGGAATTCGCGCCGGCGAGGTTCATCAAGCCGTAGGAGTGATTGAGGATGGAATCGGTTTTTCAGGCAGCCGTACGCTACATTCGCACCACGCAGTACGAAAGCCTCCCGCCCGCAGTCTTGGAGAAGGCCAGGATCTGCCTACTGGATACCTTCGCCGCCGCCGCGCTGGGCAGGCAGTGCCGGGCCACCCAGATCGCCCGGAAAACGGCCCTGGCCGGGTTGGGCTGCACCGCCCAGCAGGCTTCACTCTGGTTCGAGCCAGCCCTGTTCTCGGTGCCCGGCGCATTATTCGTCAACTGTACGGCGGCCTCCGCAGCCGATATCGATGATGGTCTGGATCTGAACAGGGGTCACGCGGGTTCTCCGGTAATCCCGGCCGTGCTCGCCGTCTGTGAAGCCGGCCGTCTGCCGCTGCGTCAGGCCCTGGCCGCGATCGCGGTGGGCTATGAGCTGATGTATGTGGCCAGCGAGGCCTTGCTGCCCTACGGAGCCAGGCACTATCCCATCGATCACGGAACGGGGAGTCTGGCCGCGCTGGCCGTAGCCGGAGCCGTGGCAAATCTCCTGGGGGAAGAGGAACCCGTGATCGCCGAAGCCCTGCGAGTGGCGCAGGCATACATGCCGGGAGGAAACAACGACCGCGCAGTGGAAAGTGGCGGGATGACGAAGGAAAACATCAACTGGGGCGCTTTGAGCGGCTATTTTGCGCTGCAACTGGCGCGTGGCGGCTATACGGGCCAGAGCTCCGTCCTGGAAAGACTGCCTCGCAGAGGCGAATACCTGAGATATTTTACGGCCGATTTTTCGGCCCTCTGTGGCACCTACGTCAAGCTACATGCCTCCTGCCGGTTTACCCATTGGCCGGTCGAGGCTTTGGCCCGCCTCGGATCGCGGGTCCGCTTTCGGATGGATCAGGTGGAAGGGATCCAGGTCCGCACCTTCCGCTCGGCAACGAAGCTGCTGCACGTGGAAGCGCCCGGGGTCGAAGCGGTGCAATACAGCATACCTTTATGCCTGGCGATTTTCATGAAGTATGGACAGCTGAACAGGCCGGAGAAGCTTCTGGAATGGGCCGCGGATCCTGAAGTGCAGCGCGTCGCGGCGCGCGTATCATTGAAATGGGACCGCCGTTTCGAACGCAAAGGGGACGAAGGTGAAGGCTGCCGGATCGAAGTCCGTTTGAAGGATGGGGCGCGGCACATTGCCGTTTCCAGTTCCCTGCCGGGGGACCGGCGCCATCCTCTGAGCTACGCCGAGGTAGCCGAGAAATTTCTCGCGAATTGTTGCGCCTATATGCCAGAAGCCGGTATTCTGAAACTGATCGACTGCCTTCGGGACGCGGAGAATCAATCGGTCGAGCACCTGATGTCTGCGGCACGGTTAATTCTATGAGCTCCGTAAGCACGAAACAAAGTCAGTGCCTGAGTCTCATCCGGGAGCGCGGACGGGCCTCTCGCGGCGAGCTCGCCCAGGCCCTGGGCCTGGACAAGAAGACTGTCTCGGGGCTGGTGGAACAGCTGGCCGCCCAATCCCTGGTGGAAGGCGCGGGCTTTCGGGAATCGCAGGCCGGCCGCCGCCAGGAGCTTCTGGCCGTGCGCGGCTCGCACTCCTGCTTCCTGGGCATCGACCTGGGGGCCACGCACATCCTGGGCATCCTTGCCGACCTGAACGCGACGGTGCTGGACCGCATCTACTTCGAGATCCGCCCGGGCCTGCCGGCGGACCTGATCCTTTCCCAGCTCCGCTCCATCGCCCGCAGCCTGCTCGCCTCCGGAAAGGCCGCAGCGCCCGTGAAGGGCGTGGGCATCGGGGTACCCGGTTTCGTGAATCCGCAGAAGGGCATCTCCCTGGTCGCGGAGAACATCCCGGGCTGGAAGGACGTGCGCCTGCGGGAAATCCTGGAAGACGAACTGGGAGTGCCGGTGGAGGTGGACGACTGCTCGCGGGCCTGCGGGCGCGCGGAACGGTGGCTGGGGGTGGGCAAAAAGGAGCGCGACTTCCTGCTCCTGGACCTGGGCTACGGAATTGGCATGGCCTTGTTCATTCGCGGAGAGCTGTACGCCGGAAGCGGGTACAAGTCCGGAGAGATCGGGCACACCGTGGTCAAGCTGGACGGGCCGCCCTGCTCCTGCGGCAAGCGGGGCTGCCTGGAGACCGTGGCCTCGGGCAAGGGCATTGCCCGCGCGGCGGCCGCAGGCATCCGGGAGGGCCATTCCGCCGTGCTGGCCGGCCTGACCCACGGCAACGCGGAGGCGGTTACGGCCCAGGACGTGTCCGTGGCCGCCAGCATGGGTGACGGCTTCGCCGCCGGCCTGCTGGGCGAGGCCGGGGGCTACATCGGCGTGGCCCTGGCCAATGCGGTGAACCTGCTCAATCCCGCGCTGGTGGTGATCGGCGGCGGGCTGGCCGCAGCCGGCGATCTGCTGCTGGACGGCCTGCGGGAACAGCTTTCCCGCTACACCATGATGGGCATCGCCGAGGACCTGCGCCTGGAGCTGTCCGGGCTGGGAACGGAGGCTTCGGCGCTAGGCTGCGCCCTGCTGGCCATGGAACGTGTTTTCAGCCCATGAGCGTGCTGGCCAGCTTTCACGACTGGCTGGGGCATCATCGCCCGGGTCTGGACGCCCTGGTGTTCGACGTGGACGGGGTGCTGATGCTCGGGTCCCGGGCAGGGGCCGGGGCCGCGGCGCTGCTGGATCGCCTGCGGAAGCTGGAGCTGCCCTACCGGATACTGACCAACGACGCCAATCACTCCGTCGAGGAGAAGGCCGCGTTGCTGGCCCGCGCCGGCCTGGTCGTGGAGGCCGGGGCCATCACTTCCTCGGGCCACGGCTTGGTGGAGGCGGCGGAGCGGGCCGGCCTGGCTGGGGAGCTTTGCTTCGTGCTGGGCCGCCTGGGCGAGCCCAGCTACGCCGAGCTGGCCGGCATCCGGGTCACCAGTCGTCTGGCCGAGCTGCCCGACTGCCGCGCGGCCCTGGTCGGCGAGGACGCCTACGACTGGGAGGCCAACATCAACGGGGTGGTCAATTTCCTGATCTCCCGTCCCGAGGCCCCCCTGGTCGTGCCCAATTCCGACCTGTATTACCCCGGCGAAGACCGGCGCGTGCACGTGGCCGCCGGGGGGGTGGCCCGGCTGATCGTCTCGGTGTGCGCCGCCTATGGGCGGAGGCTTGAACCGCTGTACCTGGGCAAACCGCACGAGCCGATTTTCCACCACAACCACGGGCGCCTCGAGGCGGCGCTGGGCAGGCCCGTGGAGCGGCGGCGCGTGCTCATGCTCGGCGACTCGCTGGCCTCCGACGTGGCCGGCGCGCGGGGCTTCGGGTACCGTTCGGCCCTGGTGCTGACCGGCGCCACCTCTGACGGGAGCTGGCGGGGTTCGGAGCACCGGCCCGATCTGGTTTTTCGCGCCCTGTAACCCGCTCACCGTTGGAGAAGCGGGCCGATTGGTGTAAGATGAGCCCCCATGCCGGTGTTGCTCTGGCTTGACATCGCGGCCCTTGGTTTCTGCCTGCTTCTGGGGGCCAGCCTCCTGACCACGACCCTCGGCGCGGGCAGCGGCCTCTTGGGGGTCAGCTTCGCCGGGTTCTCCGCCCTGATGACCGGCTGGGCGGCTACGGCCCTGGTCCTCAAGCTCTCCCTGCTGCTGGGATTCAGCAACCCGGTTTTCTGGGCGGAGCTGAACGTGCTGTGTTTCGGCCTGCTGGCCCCGGCGGTGCTGGCCTTCGCGGTGCGATACGTCCAGGCCCGCCCCCGGGCAGCCGACCCGGGCAGCCTGGCCGGGGTTGCGGTCATGGTGGGCCTGGCCGTTCCGCTGTTCTCCCACCGCCTGGTGAGCGGCCCCAGGCTGACGGTCAACGGGACCACCCTGCTCACCCTGCATCCCCTGGGCTATCTGGCAGGACTGGTGCCGTTGCTGTATCTGGTCTGGGCGCTGGTGGTTGTTCTCGCCCGGAGCCGCCGCCCCTTCGCCCCGTTGATGGCCGGCAGCCTGTTGCTGCTGTTGGTGGGACCGCTGGCCGGGGCATTGATCCAGGCGCCGGTCCCGGTGCTTTCCTTCGCCAACCTGCTGACCCTGCTCCTGCTGGGCTGGGCCACCCTGCGCAGCCAGCTCTTCAACCCGCTGCGCAGGTCGGCGGAGCAGCTGCGGGAGCGGGCGCGCCGGCTGGAGCTGATCGCCGGCATCGGGCAGCGAGCCACCGCCATCCTCGAGCTGGATGAGCTGCTGCACCAGGCCATCGCCCTGATCTGCCGCGAGTTCTCCTATTTCAACGTCTCGATCCTCCTGGTGGACGGGCCGGAGGTGGTCATGCGGGCCTCGGCCGCGCGGCCCGAGCAGGAGAACATCGTGCGCCTGGCCATAGGCAGGCAAGGGATCACCGGCTGGGTTGCAGGCACAGGGCAGCCGCGCCTGGTCCCGGACGTGGAGCGTGATCCGTATTACCTGCGCTTCGCCCAGGAGGTGCCCACCCGCTCGGAGCTGACCGTGCCGATCAAGCTGCAGGGCCGGGTGATCGGGGTGCTGGACGCCCAGAGCGCGGAGCTCAACGCCTTCGCTCCCATCGACCTGTTCACGCTGCAGACCATTGCCGACCAACTGGCCATCGCCATCGAGAATGCCCGGCTGTACGCCGAAACCCGCCTGCGCGCCGAGCGGCTGGCCGTGGTCAACCGCGTGGCCTCCGCCGCCGGCGCCACGCTGCGGCTGGACGATCTGCTGGCCACCGTATACCGGGAGCTGACCCCGGTGTTCCGGGCCGACGCTTTCTTCATCGCCCTGTACGACGAGCACTCCGGTGAGCTGGAGTTCCGCTTCCAGTTGGACGAGGGCAAGCTGGAGCCCCCCAACCGACAGGAGCTGGGCGGCGGGCTTTCCTCCTGGGTGGTGCGCAACCGCCGCCCGCTGCTGATCCGTGATTTCGCGCAGGAGCGCGCCTCCCTGCCGGTTCCGGACATCTGGGGCAGCATGAAGCTGCCCGCTTCCTGGCTGGGCGTGCCCATGCGCCTCGGGGGGCGGGTCACCGGGGTGATCAGCGTGCAGGCCTACAGCCCGCGGGCCTACGGGGAGGAGGAGCAGCAGCTGCTGCTGACCATCGCCGACCAGGTGGCCGTGGCGGTGGAGAACGCCCGGCTGTTCGAGGCCGCCCAGGCGGAAATCATCGAGCGCCGGCTGGCCGAACGGGTGCTGCGCGAGTCGGAGGAGAAGTTCCGCAACCTGGCCGAGCAGTCCCCCAACATGATCTTCATCAACCGCGGCGGGCGCGTGGTCTACGCCAACCGCCGCTGCGAGGAGCTCATGGGTTACAGCCGGGAGGAGTTCTACTCGCCGGACTTCGACTTCCGCGACCTGATCGCCCCGGAGCACCGGGAGATGGTGCGGAGGGAGTACGAGAAACACCTGCGAGGCGAGGAGGTCCCGCCCTACGAGTACACCCTGCGCACCAAGGACGGCCGCCGCATCGAGTGCATCCTGACCTCGGGCCTGCTGCACTTCGGGGGCCAGAAGGCGATCATGGGCATCATCACCGACATCACCAACCGCCTGCGCTCGGAGCGCCTGCTGGCCACCCTGAACGCCGCCAACCTGGCCATGGAGCG
>MIBK01000144.1:13012-15165 GCA_001829505.1 Spirochaetes bacterium RBG_16_67_19
GAGGAGCTGTCCCGGCTGGGCCTGAACAGCATGGTGTTCCTGGCCGAACCCGACGGGACCACCGTGCGCCTGGCCTACTCCAGTCACGGGCAGGAGAGCGCGCAGGCCGTGCGGGCCCTGCTGGGCAGGCCGGCCAAGGAGATCGCCTTCGATATCGAGAGCGCCGAGCAGATCCGCAAGGTCATCCGGGAGCGCCGGGTGCTGCTGCTGGACGCGGAGGAGGCGGTCAGCCAGGCCCTGCCGGGGGAGCTGAAGACGCAGGCCGCCGCGATCGTGCGGGCCCTGAACACGCGCTGGGCCATCGAGGTTCCGCTTACCGTGGAGGAAAAGGTGATCGGGCTGCTGGTGGTGCATTCCGGCGACCTGGACCAGCAGGACCTGCCGGCCATCACCGCTTTCGCCAACCAGATCGCCGCCAGCTGGCAGAAGGCCAGGCTCATGCAGGACCTGGAGCGCAGCCTGCGCGAGCTGCAGCGCACCCAGGGCGAGCTGATCCAGGCGCAGAAAATGGAGGCTATCGGGCGCCTCGCCGGCGGGATCGCCCACGATTTCAACAACCTGCTCACGGCCATCGGCGGGTATGCCCAGCTCCTGCTGGAGCGCTTCACCGGCTCGGACCCGGCGCGCGCCGATCTGGAGGAGATCAAGAAAGCCACCGGCAAGGCCGGAGCCCTGACCCGGCAGCTGCTGGCTTTCAGCCGCAAGCAGGTGCTGCAGCCGCGCGTGCTGGACCTCAACGAGGTCATCACCAACATGCAGACCATGCTGCGCCCCCTGATCGGCGAGCACATCGCGCTGGAGGCCAGCCTGGCCCCGGAGCTGGGCCGGGTCAAGGCCGATCCGCTGCAGTTGGAGCAGGTGATCATGAACCTGGCCATCAACGCGGCCGACGCCATGCCTCGGGGCGGCCGGCTGATCCTGGAGACCGACAATGTCGAGGTGGAGCCGGGCCTGGAACCCGCGGCCCCGGAGCTGCGGCCGGGCCTGTATGTGCTGCTGGCGGTGAGCGACGACGGGGTGGGCATGGATTCCGACACCCAAGGACGGCTGTTCGAGCCGTTTTTCACCACCAAGCCGCCCGGCAAGGGCACCGGGCTGGGGCTGTCCACCGTGTACGGCATCGTGGCCCAGAGCGGCGGGCACGTGCAGGCCTACAGCAGGCCGGGCTACGGCTCCTCCTTCAAGGTATACCTGCCGCGGATGCCCGACCCGGACATACCGGCGGCTGAGCCGCCTTCCCCGCCGCCGGCCCAGGGCTCCCGGGGCGGGGAGACCGTGCTCCTGGTGGATGAGGATGCCGCGGCGCGCGACCTGCTGAGCAAGGTGCTCGGGGCCCGCGGCTACACGGTGCTGGAGGCCGACCAGGCGGAGACGGCCCTGGCCCAGGCCGACGGCCGCGGGGCGCAGGTCCAGCTGGTCATCAGCGACGTGATCCTGCCCGGGGGAATGGGAGGGGAGGCGCTGGCCGCACTGCTGGCCTCCCGGCACCCGGGGATGCGTTTCCTGTTCGTCTCCGGTTACACCGCCGGCGCGGTGCGCCATGGCGGGCTGTTGCCACCAGGCGCCCGTTTCCTGCAGCGGCCCTTCGGCCCGGAAGCCCTGGCGCGCGCGGTGCGCGAAGTCCTGGACGGCTAGAACAGGTAGCCCATGCCCAGCACCCGGTAGAGCTGGCCGGCCAGCCATTCCGGGGGATGCGGCTTGCCGCGTTCCTTCATGCGGATCGGGGAATTGAGGATCCGCAAGGTGCCGCGGACCAGCTTCTTGTGCAGATCCGGCTCCAGCAGGTTCATGTTCTCGATCACCACGCCCCGCGTGTAGTTCAGGTGCACGTACTGGATGGTGCCGTCCGGCCGGGAGTCGAGGACCATGCCGACGTGGGTCAGCGCGTCGTTCCAGGCCCCGTCCCGGTTGCGGTCGTAGGTGTTGTCCCAAAAAATCACGTCCCCGGCGGCCGGGTGGGGGCTGGAGTACAGCAGGTTCTGCTTCTCCAGGCTGCGGTACAGGCGGGTCACCCCGTTGCCGTTGTATTGCCCGAAGTCGCGCGCCAGGTCGATGCCCGCGTACCAGTAGATGGCCAGCACCAGGCCCGTGCAGTCGTAGGGGAAGGTGCGCCCGCGCACGACCAGGTGGCGGCGGCCGAGCAACCGACGGGC
>MIBK01000145.1:0-182 GCA_001829505.1 Spirochaetes bacterium RBG_16_67_19
ATCCCCGACGACGTGGCGGTGGAGATCCCGGCGCTGGCCAGCGGCCGAGGACTGCAGGCCTTCCGCGATCATGACCGGCGCAGCCTGGTCCTGCTGGTGGCGGAGGACGCCCGCACCCGCAGCTTCCGGCAGGCCGGCGCGCTGGTGGACGCCCTGCTGGGCCAGCTCTGGAACCGGGAAGC
>MIBK01000145.1:225-6819 GCA_001829505.1 Spirochaetes bacterium RBG_16_67_19
CGTAGTATTCTGGAGGGGTGCCGGCGATGAACGGCGATCCTCTGGCCGCGCGGATTCTCGAATCCCTCGACTGGGCGATCTTAGCCGTAGACCCGCAAGGAAAAATCCGCTTTTGCAATCCCCCGGCCGCCAAGCTGTTGGGCTGGACCATCGAGGAGGTGCTGGACCGGTCCCTCGCGGAGCTGCTGGTGTCAGCGGCTGCCGGGCAAGGCCTATCGCAGGCCCAGGCCGCGCTGACGAAGTGCGGCCCCTGGAGCGGTGAGCTGCGGCTGAAGGTCAAGAATGGGAGCATAGTGCCTCTGCAGGCTACCCTCTCCCCATTGCGGCAAGAAGGCGGTGCCCAGCCCGGTTTCGTCGCCGCGCTGAGGCCCGCCGACCCGCCGGCGGAAACGGAGCTGGCGCGACGCGAGCTGGAAAGGCGGCTCCTGCACACGCAGAAGGTCGCCAGGATCGGCAGCTGGGAGTGGAACCCGCGCAGCGGGGAGATTTTCTGGTCGGAGCAGATGTTCCGGATCTTCGGCCTGGAGCCGGGCCAGGTCCAACCCTCCTTCGAGTTGGCCCGCTCCCTGGTCCATCCGGAAGATGCCGGGCGCTGGGAACAGGACGCCGCCAGGGCGCTGCAGACGGGGTTTGCCTTCGGCGCGGACTATCGCGTGATCCGCCCGGACGGCGAGGTGATCTGGGTCCGCAACGAGGCGGAAATCTTCTGTGATGCGGATGGCCAGGCCGCCATGGTAACGGGCTCCGTCCAGGACGTCACCGGCTTCCGGCAGAGCAGCCTCGAATGCGAGTTGATCTTCGATTCGGTTCCGGCCCTGATTTGCCTGAAGGACCGGCAGGGACGCCACCTGAAGGTGAACCAGGCCCTGGCCGCCTTTTACGGGATTCCGAAGGCGCGCTGGATCGGGAAGACGGTCGAAGAGCTGCTGCTCGACCGAGCCGACCAAACCGCGGAGGATCAGCGGGTCATCCACACCGGGAGGCCGGAAACCGGCATTCTGGAGGTTCTGCAGGCCTCCGGCGGCGCCACCGCCTGGGCGCTCACGGACAGGATCCCCTACCGAAACGTTCGCGGTGAGGTCATCGGCTTAGTCGGCATCTCCGCCCTGATCACCGAGCTCAAACTGGCCCAGCAAGCGCAGGAACGCACCCTTCAGGAGCTCCGCTACCTAAACCGCTTCACCATGAGCGCCGGCCGCATCCAGGAGCAGGACCGGCTTTGCCAGCTGGCCGCACGGATGGTTCGATCCATGATTCCGAAATCCTACGTCGTGATCTCCTTCACCGACAGCTCCCTCGGCGGACCCCGGGTCCGCGCGGTGGCCGGCATGGGCCGGCAAGCCGGAATTATTCAGGAGCTGCTGGGCCGCGAGCCGACCCAGGTCGGAAGCTCCCTGGCCACCATGGGGGATGAAGCCCGCAGGATGCGCAAGCTCTTCCTGTCCGGCAGGCTGGAGAGAATCCCAGGCGGGCTGCAGACCGTGGCCGACGGGATGCTGCCCCGCGAAACCTGTCAGGCGCTAACCGAGCGGCTGGGCATCCAGACGGTGTACTCCCTGGGTCTGGCCTTGCGGCAGGAGATCGTCGGAGGCCTTACGATTCTGCTGCCCAGCGGCCAGAACCTGCAGCATGCTTCCGCCATCGAAGCCATCGGCCGCCATCTCTCCGAGCTGCTGCACCGAATTCAGGCGGAGGAGGCGGTCCGCCAAAGCGAGCGACGGTATCAAGCGCTGTTGAGGCGCATCACGAATCTGCGTGAGGAGCAGAACAGCTCGATCTCTCGCGAGCTTCACGACGACCTCGGGCAATCACTGACCGCACTGGCCATGGATATCAGCCTGCTCAAGCAGGACACCCAGGCACCAGACAGCGGAGGAAAGGAAAAGCCGATTGCCGCCACGATCCAGGATATGCACAGCATTGTCCTTGAAATGGTAGGCAAGGTCAGAAACATCGCCAGTCTGCTCAGGCCGCCGGCTCTGGACAGCCTGGGCCTGCTGGAGGCTTTGGAGTCGCTGCTGGTGGAGATCGGAAAACGGTCGGACGCGGCGGTCCACTTCCACGCCAACGTACAGCGCCTGGATCTGCCGGAACAGCATCTACTCCCCCTTTACCGCACGATTCAGGAAGCGCTGACCAATTGCGCGAGACACTCCCGGGCCGGGAAGATCTCGGTGTCCGTCCGGAGGGAAAAAAGCTCGCTGCGGATCATGGTCCAGGACAACGGGGTGGGTTTCGATTGCAACCAGGCCCAAGGCGCGGGAGCCCTGGGCATTATGGGCATGCGGGAGCATATGCATTCCTGCGGCGGTGAAGTGACGATCCGCAGCGCGAGAAACAAAGGTACCGCCGTTCGCATCCGCATCCCTTGCGGGCCGAAGGCATGATCCGCATCGCCATCGCCGACGATCACCCTTTGATCCGCGAGGGATTCAAGAAACTGCTCGCCCGGCAGCCGGATTTTGCCCTGGCCAGCGAGGCTTCTTCCTCCGGTGAGCTGACGACTCTGCTGGCCGGAACGGGCTGCGACGTCCTGGTGCTGGACATCAGCCTGCCGGATCGAAACGGTTTGGAGGTGCTCCCGGAGCTGCGAAAGCGGTATCTGCGCCTGGCTGTGCTCGTCCTGAGCATGCACCCGGAAGACAGGTTCGCCCTGAAAGCCCTCCGCAGCGGTGCCGCCGGCTACCTCTCGAAGAGCTCCGCCGCCGCGGAGCTGATCAAAGCCGTGCGCAAGGTGGCTTCGGGGGGCAGGTATATCAGCGACGCCCTGGCCGAAATCTTCGCCCTCAACTCCGCTGCTGGCGGGCAGGGGCCTGCCCATGAAGCGCTGTCTGCGCGGGAGTCCCAGGTTTTCCTCCTGCTCGCCCAGGGAATCATCGTCAAGGAAGCCGCCGCCCGGTTGGGGTTGAGCGTCAACACCGTGCACACCTACCGCCGGCGGATACTGGAAAAGTTGAGCCTGCAGTCTAACACCCATCTGGCCCTGTACGCCATGCGGCACGAGCTGATCGACTGAATCAGTCCGTCACAAATATTGCGACAGCTTCTTCCAAGCTGCTGTGACACCGCCCGCCTATTGGCGGTCGTATAATGCTCTCCAAATGGCAGGTCGATGACAAAAGGCGGCGGCAACATCCTGATCGCCGACGATTCGGAGCGAATACGAAAGCGCCTGCGTCGGTTGATTCTGGGAAAATGCGGAAGCGTCGAGATTCGGGAAAGCGTCGACGTCCCGACCACGATCGAGCGACTTCTGAGCGATCCGCCGCAGATCCTGGTGCTGGACCTGAGCATGCCGGGTGGAAGCGGTCTGGACGTGCTGGATTGTATTCAACGGCAGAGCCTCCCGGTCCACGTCATTGTCCTGACCAACTACGCTTCTGAATCCAATAGAAAGAAATGCCTGTCCTTGGGGGCGAGCTTCATCTACGACAAGTCGACCCAGTTCGAGGAAGCCCTGCTGGCGCTGAAAAGGCTGCAATCCGCAGATGGCTTGCCGGAGCGCGCCAGCCATGAGTGAGAGGAGCCTGGCGGGCGGTATCGCCCAAGCCTGCGGAGTTTTGTCCGCCGTCATCGGAACCGCCGCATTGCTGGGCTGGATTTTCCACCTTCGACTTCTGGCCAGCTTCGGATCAGCGGTCCCCATGGCGCCCAGCACTGCTGTGTTGTTTCTGTTGTTCGGGGTCGCGGTCGCCATGCGGGCGCGCAATTCCTGGAGCCGCCTGGCGAATCTGATAGTCACCTGCCTGGGAGGGCTGGGCCTGTTGCTGGCTCTGCTGCTGCTGCTCCTGTCCTTCCTGGGAATCCGCAGCAATGCCGAACACCTCGGGATCGCCATCCGCGGCAGCGTGGAGGGAGTTCCTCTGGGATACATGTCGCCGCTGACCGCGGCCTGCTTCGCGGTCGCTGGAATCTCATTCCTCGCCGCCCCCACCGCCTCCTCGGCCAGGGGCAGCCGGAAGCGGGCCGCCTTGGGCTTCGGGGCCGCCTGCCCGGTAGTGCTTGCCGGTCTGCTCCTGCTGACAGCCTACCTTTCCGGCGCGCCCCTGCTCTACGGCGGAAGCACGATTCCTCCCGCGCTGTCCACCGCCCTGGCTTTCATTGTCCTCGGGGTTAGCCTGTGCGCGCTGTCCGCGGATCGAGCCTGGGCGGACGGTACCATGGTCGCGGCGGCCGACCGGCGTCCCCTGGCCATTCTGTTGCTGGCCGCCCTGGCCCTGGCCTTGGGAATCGTTTCGGCAGGCTACTTCTACTTCCAGCGCCAGGTCAGGAACTTCCGACAGGAGGTGGAGCGCCAGCTTTCCGCCATCGCGGAGCTGAAGGTCGCCGAGCTCGCGCAGTGGAGAAGCCAGAGGATGGGCGACGCTTTCCTGTTTTTCGCCAACCAGAACTTCTCTGGGCTGGTCATGCGCTTTCTGGATTCGACCAGGGATGTGGATGCCCGCCGCAGGCTGGAAACCTGGGTGAGCAGGCTGCAGCTGGCATATTCGTATGATCGTATCGCCCTGTACGATGCCGGCGGGGAGGGGCGCCTGACCACCCCTGCCCGCTCCAGAGCGCCCGGGCTCCTGAGCCCGGAATGGGTAATGGCGCTTCAGCGCTCGCGCCGGATCACCTTCCAGGATTTCTACAGGGACCCGCAGGATCAGCGCATCTATCTGGCCTTGCTGGTGCCGATTCTGGACCCCGCGTGGCGGTTGCGCGGCATCCTGGAGTTGCGCATCGATCCCGAGCAATACCTCTACCCCCTGTTAAACCGCTGGCCCGGCCCCAGCCGCACGGCCGAGACCCTGATCGTTCGCCGTGAGGGCTCCGAAGCGCTGTTCCTGAACGATCCGCGCTTCGAAAAAGGCGCGGCATTGCGGCTGCGCGTCCCGCTTTCCGACAAGCGCGCGCCAGCCGCCAGGGCCGCATTGGGAGAGACAGGTTTGCTGGAGGGGATCGGCTACCGCGGGAATACCGTGCTGGCCGCCGCCCGCCCGGTTCCCGATTCGCCCTGGCACCTGGTGGCCCGCATGGATTTCTCCGAGGTGTATGCCCCGCTGCGGCGAAGCAGCCGGGTGCTCATCGTCCTGGTGGCCTCCCTATTGGCCGGAGCCGGAGCGGCCGCAGCCTGGAGCTGGAGGCAGCGGCGGCTACGGTACTACCAGGAGCGGTATAAAGCGGCGGAGGCCCTGCGCGCCAGCGAAGCCCGTTACCATCGCGCCCTGGACGGAATGCTGGAGGGCTGCCAGATTCTGGGATTCGACTGGCGCTACATCTACGTTAATGACGCGGCAGTCGGGCACAACCGGCAGTCCAGGGAGGGGCTGCTGGGGCGGACGATCATGGAGCGGTACCCGGGTATCGAAGACACGCCCGTTTTCGCCAAGCTGCAGCGCTGCATGGAGCAGCGAAGCGCGCAAACCATGGAGAGCCATTTCACCTTCCCTGACGGCACCACCGGATGGTTCGATTTCAGCATCCAACCCGTCCCCGAAGGCATTTTCATTCTTTCCATCGATATCAGCCGGCGCAAGGCGGCGGAGCTGGAACTGCTGGAGAGCATGCAGCGCCTGCGAGAAGCCCAGGAGGGCCTGGCCCGGCGGAGCCGCTGGATTCTGGCGCTCAACTCCGTGGCCAGTGAAATCGCCCGGCGCAACAGCCTGGAGAGCATCTTGCAGGTGGTCATGCATTATCTGGAGGAGCACTTTCCCTTCCAGGTGGGCGGGATCGGGTTGCGCAACCCTGAAGACGGCTCCTCCACGGTCGTCACGATCAGCGCCAGGGGCCGCTCCCTTGCCGAGCCGCTGGGTGTCGGCCAGGGCAGCCGCATTCCCCAATGCCTTGGCCTGCGCCCCGACGGCGGAATTGAACAAGGCCCCCTGATGATAGTGCTTGGGGAGGTGAACGCGGCGAGCCTCGCGGAGCCGGGCGTGGAGATGCTGAGCCGCCTGCGGAAAGCGGGGCTGAAAACAGCGGTCATGTTGCCTCTGTCCGCCGACCCCGTCAAGATCGGCGGCGTTTTCATGCTCTATCGGAAAGCGGTGGTGATCGGCGATTCCGAGAGGGAATTTCTACGAGGCATGGCGGAATACGCCTCCCTGGCCGTCCAGAACTGCAAGGTCTACAGCGAGCTGGAGCAATCCTACGCGCTCCTGAAAAAAACGCAGGCGGCGATGATGGAACAGGAGCGCTTGAAAGCCATGGGGCAGATGGCCAGCGGGATCGCCCACGACATCAACAACACCCTGGCCCCGATCGCCCTATACGCGGAAGCGCTGGCCGGAAGCGAGCTGGGCCGCGCCCAGCCGGCCAGTCGTTACCTGCGTACCATTCAGGAAGCAGTGACGGACATCGAGCAAATCACCATGCGCCTGCGCTCCTTCTACAAAGGAGGCCAGGAGGAGGGGGAGCTGCAGGCCATCGACCTCAAGGAGCTCCTGGCTTCCGTGGCCGAGCTGACCCGGCCCCGCTGGAAGGACATGCCCAATCGACAGGGATTGGAAATCCGGCTGGAAACGGAGACCGAAACGAAGCTGCCCCCCCTGGTGGGCAACGCTACCGAGGTCCGGGAGGCGCTGATCAACCTGATTTTTAACGCGGTGGACGCCA
>MIBK01000145.1:6829-10741 GCA_001829505.1 Spirochaetes bacterium RBG_16_67_19
GCGGAGTCATCACACTGAAGGCGCGCAAGACCGCCGGCCGCCTGCTGCTGGAAGTGATCGATACCGGGACCGGCATGAATGAGGGGCTGCGGCAGCGCTGCCTGGAGCCCTTCTTCACCACCAAGGGGGCGGAGGGGAGCGGCCTGGGACTGTCGGTAGCCTACGGAACCATGCAGAGGCACCACGGCGAGATCGAAGTGGAGAGCGAAGAGGGCCAAGGAACCACAATTCGTCTGGCCTTTCCAATCCTGCCCGGCCAGCCCCGCGAGAGCCCCACAGAGTTGGGAGGCTCCGACGTGGTTCTGCCTCGCCTGCGCATTCTCTGCGTGGACGACGATCCGGCGGTTCGAGCCGTGCTCGCCGAAATTCTGGCGCAATCCGGGCAGGAGGTGGAATCCCGCGGCAGCGGCGCGGAAGCCCTGGCGGCTTTGCTAGGCGCCAAAGCCGAAGGAAGGGGATTCGACCTGGTAATCACCGACCTGGGCATGCCCCACATGGACGGCAAGGAACTCGCGCGCCGGATAAAAAGCTCCAGCCCTGGCACTCCGGTCATCCTGCTGTCGGGATGGGGAAATTTTCTTGAGCCCAACCAGGAAAGCGACCTGGAAGTGGATTGCGTGCTCAGCAAGCCTCCAACGATTGCCGGGCTCCGGCAGGCCATCCGGAAAGTCCTGCCCCCGCTGGACCCGGCCGGAGGAACCGCGTGAAGGCGGCAGCCACGATCCTGGTGGCAGACGACGACGCCCGCATGCGCGCCGTGCTCTCCGACATCCTCAGCGCCGAGGGTTTCCGGGTTCTACAGGCGGGCGACGGGAATCAGGCCCTGGAGCTGATCAACCAGGACCAGCCGGACGTGATCCTCCTAGACATCCGCATGCCGCGGATGGACGGGCTGGCGGCGATCCGGCGGATCAAGGGCGATTCTCTCCTGAAACACATACCCGTGGTCATCGTCACCGGATTGGATGACACGCGGGCCCGCCTGGAAGCCCTGGGCCTGGGAGCGGATGACTTCCTGCTGAAACCCGTTCACATGGCAGAGCTTCTGGCCCGGGTGCGCTCGCTGGTCAAGGTCAAGGCCTACCACGATCATCTTTTGCACTACCAGCAGGAGCTGGAATCGCGGGTGGAACGCCGCACCCGGGATCTGAGGATGACCATGTCGGAGCTGGCCGGGACTGCCGAGCGATTGAAGCAACGCTCCCTGAATACCATCCTCTGCCTCTCCCGGGCCGCGGAATACAAGGACGAGGACACCGCATCGCACATCCAGCGCATCGGCAGGTACTCCGAGGCATTGGGAAAGAGGCTGGGCCTGTCCGATGGCGAGCAGGAAATGCTTCTGTACGCCACGCCCATGCACGACATCGGGAAGATCGGCATTCCCGACAGGATCCTGCTCAAGCCCGGGAAGCTCGACCCCGACGAATGGAAGATCATGCAGCAACACACCGTCTTCGGCGCTCAGATGCTGGCGGTGCAGGACGAGGATGACGGTTTCCTGAAGATGGCCCGAGAAATCGCTTCGAGCCATCACGAGAAGTGGGATGGCAGCGGCTACCCGGCGGGCTTGCGGGAAAAAGCGATCCCTCTTCCGGGCCGCATCACTGCCGTAGCCGACGTATTCGACGCCCTGAGCAGCAAGCGACCTTACAAGGAGGCCTGCCCGCTGGAGGAGTCCTTTCGCTTCGTGGCTCAGGGAGCGGGAATCCATTTCGATCCCGAGCTGGTGGCCGCCTTTGTCGAGCTCAAGGAGGACATCTTCGCCATACGGCTGCCCATAGAATCTTGAAAGCGGCCGTCCCACCTGCACTCCGGTCTGGCAGGGGCAGTTTCGGTCCCCGCCGTTGTTCGGCCGGCGTATCCGGACTCTCCGTGGGCTGCTACCTGCAGATGAACGGCTTCGACACCGAGATCTTCGGAATGCACAGCCTGCCCGGCGGCCTCTGCACCGCCTGGAAGCGGCAGGGCTACACCTTCGACGGCTGCATCCACTGGCTCATGGGCTCCGGCCCGGCCACCAACCTGCACCGCATGTGGCGCGAGCTGCACGCCGTGCAGGGGCGGCGCTTCGTGGAGTGGGACGAGTACCTGCGCGCGCGCACCTCCGGCGGTCAGACCCTCACGATCTACACGGATCCCGACAGGCTCGAACAGGAGATGCTGCGCCTGGCTCCCGAGGACGGGAAGCTCATCCGGCGGTTCTGTCAGGCGATCCGCAGTCTGTCCGCCGCGGATCTGCCCGTCGCCACCGAGAAAATGGGCCTCTTCGAGCGCCTGGGCTATATCCTGCCCTGGATCCGCCTGGCGCCGCTGCTGAAGACCTGGAGCTGCATGAACGTGCAGACCTTCTGCTCGCGCCTGAAAAGCCGCGCCCTGGCCGAGGCCCTGGGCGCCCTGTACGGAGGGGAGGGCAGCATGCCCGACTTCCCCGTGTCCGGCCTGATCATGATGCTGGGCTTCATGCACAAGAGCTGCTGCGGCTACCCCATCGGCGGCTCGCTGGAGTTCGCCCGGGCCATCGAGCGGCGCTACCGGGAGCTGGGAGGGCGCCTCCGCTACAACGCGCGCGTAGAGCGCATCCTGGTGGAGGAGGACCAGGCTGTAGGCCTGGTCTGCGCGGGCCAGGAGCACCGGGCCGAGGAGGTCATCTCCTGCGCGGACGGGCACGCCACCCTTTTCGACATGCTCGGAGGCCGCTATTTGAGCCCGGCGCAGCGTACCGCTTACGAGGCGGGGACCTGCATGATAAGCCGGTGGGCTCGGTGTTCCCGCTGGAAAAACCGCTCGTGCTGGAGGACAGGGCGCTCGCGGTCCGGCGCCTGGGCGTGCGCCTGTTCAGCTTCGACCCGACCATGGCGCCGGAAGGCAAGACCTCGGCGATCGTGATGATCGAGTCGCGCAACCTGGCCTGGTGGAGCGCCCTGCGCGATGGCGATCCCGCCCGATACAAGGAAGAAATGCGCAAGGTCGGGGAGCTGGTGGTCGAAGCCCTGGAAGCAGAGCTGGGCGGCATCAAGCCGGCCGTGGAGGTGGTGGGCGTGGCCACACCTGGCACCGCTATACCGGCAACTGGCAGGGCAGCTACGAAGGGTTCCTGCCCACCCGCAAGACCTTGATGAAGAACCTGGGCTTCACCCTGCCGGGCTTGGCCAACTTCTACATGCACGGCCAGTGGGTGGCCCTGGGCGGAGGCCTGCCGCCCGCGGGCTTCAACGGCCGTGCCCTGGCCAGGATCCTCTGCAAGAAGCACGGGAAGAGGTTCGCCGCCGCGGAGTGATCCCGCGCTCAAATCGGTGTCACTTCGAGCCGCCCGCGGGGTTGCATAGGCATGAAACTTCGAAAGCTACGGGTGCCGGCGCTGGCCGCGCTGGCACTGGCCTTGCTGCTGCTGGTCGGCTGCGGTCCCCAGGGCGAGGACGGAACCTCCTACCTGGCTCTGGACTGGACCTACCAGCCCCTCACGATCGACTTCCCGCAGCTGCCCGCGGTCGTGGTCCCGGATACCTACTACTGGCACCCCGAGGGCCTGTATTACGGCGAATACGTCGCCTGGGACGGAAACTGGTGGGTGTTCGACTATCGCATCGCAGTGGACCCGGGCGACTGGGGTATCGGCGGCTTTCCCGGCGCGGACGGCGCGGACCGCTTCTACACCATGTACCTGTATTCCACGGGGCCGGAGCTGAGCTACGTGGAGCTCTCCCAGTCCCTGAGCCTGGTCCAGCCCCACCCGGCCGGCGAGAATCCGGCCGCGAAGGAGCAGGCGCGGGCCGCGGCGCTGGGCGTTCAGCCTTCTTCGCCGCGCCAGATCAGCTCGGGCACGGTCGACGCGTCGCGCTTCGACCTGGACCACCCGGAGCCGTACCGCTTTGAGCGCACCGGCCCCGGCTACCGCCTGCTGATCGAAGG
>MIBK01000145.1:10787-25271 GCA_001829505.1 Spirochaetes bacterium RBG_16_67_19
GAACATCCAGATCAGGTTGGAGTAGTCGTTCTCGATCCCGAACTGGTCCAGCAGCGCGGCCACCTGGCCGCGGTGATGGGTCTGGTGGTTGAACAGGTGCAGCAGGGTCCGCCAGATTACCTTGCGCTGCGGCTCGCCTTTGATGTTGCGGTACTCCAGGATCTGCGGGTAGCTCGCCGGCGGGATCGCCTGCACGGCGCGCCGCAGCAGCCCGTCCACCTTCTCGCGCACAGGCTGGAAGGCCGCCAGGCTGTCCCAGACTACGTCCTTCAGGCTGCGCAGCTTGAACTCGGGCAGCTCGTTGGCCACCGGGCCCAGCTCCGGGAGCTGATGGGCGAAGCGGCGCAGCCACAGGACATCCGCCTGCAGGAGGTGGTTCAGCACCCCCAGGATCGATCCGTGGTAGGCGCCGGCCGGCTTGCCCGGCAGCTCGGGGGACAACCCCGCCAGGATGGCCAGCATTTCCCGGTTTGTCTTTTCGTTGTATTCGGCCAGCAGCTCAAACAGCTCTTGCATGCCGGAACTATACCACGGGCCGCGACCAGCTGTCCTCCGCCGGGCGGCTATCAGTATATTGGCTCATGGTATATCTGGTGCGCACTTGCAGCTTCCTGAAGGACTGGGAGAAGGCCTGGGAGAGCATCGCCGGCCTCTCGGAGCACGTCCGCAAGGAGTTCAAGGAGGTCAAGGCCTCCTATTTCCTTTCCAACATCGCCGGACCCATCGACCAGCTGCACTGGGTGGTGGAGTTCGAAAGCCTGGCCGACGAGGAGCGCTTCGCCGCCAAGGCCATGAAGGACGACGCCTACGGCAAGGCCTTCATGGCTTTCGAGGGGCGCCTGTCCCCGTTCGTGGACCGGCTGTACCGGCGCGACTAGATCGCGGCCAGCTGGTCGCGCAAGTCCTCGATCTCCTTGCTCCAGAAGGCCTCGCCGCCCCAGCCCGGATTGGACTGCCGGAAGCGCAGGTCGTCGCGCTGGCGGGCCGACCAGGCCAGGTAGTACACCAGGCGCATCAGCCGCAGCGGCTCGATCAGCCCCAGGGTGGCCCGCTGGAAGGGATGGAAGGCCTCGTAGCCCTCCAGGATGAGCTCCAGCTCGCGGCGCGAGGAGCTGGCGCGGTCCGGCAGCAGCAGCCATAGGTCCTGCACCGCCGGCCCGCGCATCATGTCGTCGAAGTCGATCAGCAGGAGACCCTCGCCGGCGCGGTCCAGGATGTTGCCGCGGTGGCAGTCGCCGTGGATGCGCTGCAGGGCCACCCCGTCGAACAGCGGCGCGATGCCGGCCAGGGCTTCCCGGGCCAGGCCGAAGAACTCCGCGGCGTGTTTGGCCGGCACCACCCCGGCGCTCTCCAGCTCCCGCAGGAACTCCGAGGTGGAGGCCTGCGGGGTGCAGGCCAGCCGGTGTTCCGCCTGCCGCCGCTCGCCCACCGCGTGCAGGCGTCCGACCAGCCCGCCCAGCCGCACCCAGTCCCCGGCGCTCTCCGCGTCGAAGGAGCGTCCCCCTTTGCGCGGGTACAGGGCGAAGTCGAAGGTCTCTTCCGTGCCCCCGTCGTCGGAAGTCACCGAGGCCAGGGTGGCCCCGTCCCGTTCCTGCAAGGGGGCCACCACCGGCAGCTCCGCTTCGGCGCAGTCCTGCACGAAGGTGTGCTCCTCCAGGATGGCCTCTTCGCTCCAGCGGCCCGGGCGGTAGAACTTGGCCACATAGGCCTGACCTCCCTCGGCGGCCAGGCCGTACACCCGGTTGACGTAGCTGGGATATGCCGAGAGGGTCCCGTCCAGGGCCAGGCCGAAGGCGGACTCCACGGCGGCCAGGACCACGTGGGGAGTGAGCAGGTCGAAGGTGCGGGTGGTCATGGGGGAGATAGGCTACCACGAAGGGCCCCACGGGGTCGACGGCTCCGTGGTGAAAAACCGGGCCCGGGGGTACATTGTGCAGATGCCCCCCCTTCTTCGTGTCGTCCATCGCGCCGTCGCTCGCGCGCTGGTCCTGCTGGCCCTTGGCGCGGCGGCGCCTGGGCCCGTCGCGGCGGAAGAGCTCACGGCGGAAGGCATCGTCATCGACCTGCCGTCGGGCTTCGTTCCCGCGGAAGGCGACGGCCAGGCGCGCCTTTCTTATCTCAGCCCCGATGGGCAAATCCAGTTCGACGTCCTGATCCGGGAGCCGGGTGAGTTCCCTTCGGTCGAAGGCCTGGCCGCGGCGATGCTGGCCAAGCTCGGCTCGCAGGCGCCCAGCGCGAGCTTCGCGTACGAAGGCCGCCAGGCGGTGATCGCCGAGCTTGCCTTCACCCTGAACGGCTCCCCCCGCAAGGGCTATGCCCTCTTCCTCACGGCGGCCTCGGGGAGCGGCTATGCGCTGCTCGCCCACAGCCCGGCTTCCCGCTTCGATTCCGCCGCCGACTTCATCATGTCCTGCCTGGACGCCTTCAGCATCGACCGGGCCGCTCGTCGCTCGCCGGGTCCGGTCAGCCAGTTCCTGCTCCCCTGGCCCGCCCCGCGGCCCGAGCGCAGACCGTGGACCTCCCCAGCGGCCGCAGCGAGCTGCCCTGGAGCCCCGAGGAGGCGGAGCAGGAGCTGTACACCGCGCAGAGGGAATACCGCATCCTCCAGACCTATCTGGCCAGCCCGACGCTCTGGAAGGACGCCTGGGCGCGCTTCTACCGGATGGTCTACCGCGAATCGGCCGCCCGGCTGGACGCCATCACGGAGGCGTTCGCCCGCGCCTTGCCCGCCGCGGATCCGACGGAGAGCGCCCGGCGGGTCCTGGCCTGGGTGCAGGACTTCCTCTACGAGCGCGATCCCTCCGGCCTGGACTTCGTGCCCCCGCTGGCCGCCGCCTTCGGGCGCAGGGGCGATTGCGATTCCCGGGCCCTGGTCATGGCGGCCATCCTCGAAGCCTCGGGTATCGACTGCGTGCTCATGCTCTCGCGCGAGTACTCGCATGCCATGCTCGCCGTCGATGTTCCCGGCGGCGGGCAGCGCTTCCCCTTCCAGGGAAAGGAGTACCTGGTTGCCGAGACCACCGCCAAAGTGGGACTGGGGATGATCGACTCCTCCCAGACCGACCTCTCGAAGTGGCTGGGGGTGGAGCTCGAATGACTCCACGCCGCGAACTCTGGTGGATCCTGGCCTTGCTTGCCGCCGGCGGATGGCTGGGGCCGCTGGCCTGGACCCAAGAGCCTCTTCCGGAGATTCCCGAGGACCTGCGCCCGGAGGCCGGCAACCTGCCCCGGCTCCCGGAGCAGCCCCTCGAGCCTCGCTACGACCCGGGCGGTTTCCCCGAAGATGCGCGCGGGCTGCTTGTGGCCTACCGGGAAGGTGACGCGTTTTGGGTGAGCATGCGCGGCAACCCGGAGGCCTTTCTGCTCTACGCCCAGTTCGCCAACCGGCAGCGGGACGGGGTGTTCCTGGCGCGAAACGGGACCATCCTGGACCCCGGGCCAGACGGGAGCCTGCGGGAAATCCCCCGCGGCCAGGGGGCGCTCAAGACCAACGAGGTGTACATATCCCAGGTGGAGGGTCTGCTCCTGCCGCACGTCAGCGACAACCAGAAAGCCTACCGCCTGTTCCCGCTGCGGGACCTGTACCTCGGGATCACCCTCGGCCTGACCGGCCTGCTGGCTGAGGCCCGTTACGTGCACCAGGAGAAGTACTTCGGCTACGCCGGCATCGGGGTGAACTTGTTCGGCGGGATGCAGGCGCCGTCCCTGGCCCCGCTGCCCTACTACGGCGTCCCGCTGCACCTCGGCGCCGGGGTGCAGCTGCCGTTCCTGTTCTCGCATTGGAGCGCCGGAGCGGACCTGCTGCTGGGTCTCGGTGATGCGGACGGCGACCCGTCCACCCCGGCCCCGGTCTGGATGCCCGGGTTGTTCGTCGAGCTGGAAAAGCGGGATTTCTTCGGCTGGGGGTCGCGTTGGGTGGGCTTCGGAAAGCGGGGGGACTTCCACGAGGATCCCCGGCCGGACAATTACCACCTGCGCGCCCTTTTCCTGCGCCTGGGGCTCTACCTGGACATCCAGAACCGGCAGAGCGGCTGGCTGAAACTGGATGCGGCCGTCGGCTTCCGTTACAACCTGCTGGGTCCCGCCATCCCCGGGCACCAGTTCAAGGAAACCCGGCTGATCTACTTGAGCGACGAGTACCGGGAACAGCTCCTCCAACAGCGGGAAAGGCGCCGCTCCCGAAACGGCAGCTGAGCGCCGCTTCAGGCGAACGCGTCCTCGATTCGCGCGCGCAGCTCGGGGGACGCCTCCACGGCATGCAGGGACCTCGCCCGCCGCCACAGCATGCTCCAGCGCCTCGACCAGGTCCGATTGGCGCCGCTGGATCGACAGGCGAAGGAGCTCCCGCAGCTCCTCCTGGGTGCGGACCGGCCAGCCGACCACCTGCAGGGGGAAGGCGCTCATGGCCGGATGATAGGGACCGGGGTCCGTGATTGACCGGCCGGCCGGCCCGCACTATGGTGGAGCGATGGAACGGAAAATCGACTGGTACCGGACGCCGCTCGACAAGGACCTTCTGCGCCAGCTCACGGGGCGCAGCGACGCGAAGGGCCTGCTGCGGGCCGGGAGCTTTCTGCTGATCTTC
Source organism: Spirochaetes bacterium RBG_16_67_19 (assembly GCA_001829505.1). GTDB lineage: Bacteria > Spirochaetota > Spirochaetia > SZUA-6 > DRHE01 > MIBK01. The sequence continues at coordinate 15,373 of MIBK01000145.1, forward strand.
GCGGCCACGGTTTCGCTGTGCCTGTTCTTCTTCCTGCGCCGGCTGTGGATCCCGATGGCCGCCGCCTGCTACGTGCACTGCCTTTTTTACAGCTTCATTGGCATGCAGTCCGCCGTTCACGAGTTGAGCCACTTCACGCCGTTCAAGAGCAAGTGGCTGAACGAGATCTTCTACCACCTGTTCTGCTTCCTGACCTGGAACAACCCGGTCCACTTCCGGGCCAGCCACATGCTGCACCACCAGTACACCCTGCACCGGGGGTTGGACAAGGAAGTCATCCCGGAGAAGCTGGCTTTCAGCCGCCTGGACGCCATCAGCTGGTTCGTCTTCGACTTCCGCTGGTTCAGGCTGATCATGTTCCCCACGATCGCCCACTTCTTCGGCAGGGCCGACGTGGATTTCTTCTTCTGGGATCCCTTGTTCCCGGTGGGCGATGAGCGCCGGAGCCGGATGTGCGCCTGGGCCAGGATCATTTTGCTCGGGCACCTGGCGCTGATCGCCCTGTTCATCGCCTTGAAGCTCTGGGTGCTGATCGGCGTGGTGAGCTTCGGCTACTTCTTCGCTACGGTCCTGGGCAGGCTGGCCACCCTCCAGCAGCACTCCGGCCTGTGCCCGGACGTGCCGGATTGGCGGGTGAGCTGTCACACCGTGCTGTTCGGCCCCCTGACCCGCTTCCTGTACTGGAACATGAACTTCCACACCGAGCACCACATGTACGCGGCGGTGCCCTTCTTCCAGCTTCCGCGGCTGCATGAGGCGCTGGCCGGCGATACGCCCGAGCCTCCGCGCGGTTTCCTGACCGGCTGGCGCCGGATCCTGACGATCCGCGAACGCCAGCGCAAGGAGCCAGGCTGGTGCTTCGTACCCGAGTTCCCGCCTGCCGCCGCGCCTCCGCGCCGGGCCTCGTGAGCTCCCCGCCCGACCTGCAGGCCGCGCTCAAGCGCCTGTTCGGCTTTGACTCCTTCCGCCCCAACCAGCAGCGGATCGTCGAGGCGGTGGCCGGCGGGCGGGATGTGTTCGCGGCCATGCCCACCGGGGGAGGCAAGTCGCTGTGCTATCAGCTTCCCGCCCTCCTGCGCGAGGGATTCGCCGTCGTGGTCAGCCCGCTGATCTCCTTGATGAAGGACCAGGTGGATGGGGCCCGGGAGAACGGCCTGCCGGCCGCCTTTCTCAACAGCACCCTGGGGGCCGACGAGGCGCGGGCCACCTGGCGGGAGCTGGCCGCCGGGCGCGTGAAGCTGCTGTACGTGTCCCCGGAGCGCCTGGCGGTGGCGGAGTTCCGCGCCGCCCTGGCCCGGCTGGGACTGTCCTTCATCGCCGTGGACGAAGCCCACTGCATCTCGGAGTGGGGCCACGAGTTCCGCCCCGACTACCGCACCCTGGGCCTGCTGCGCCCGCAGTTCCCCGGGGTGCCCATCGCCGCCTTCACCGCCACCGCCACCTCCCAGGTGCAGGAGGACGTGGTGCGCCTGCTGGGCTTGAGGGAGCCGCTGCAGGTCCGCGCCAGCTTCGACCGTCCCGAGATCTTCTACCGGGTCGTGCGCAAGCTGGAGGTGGAAGAGCAGATCCGGCAGTTCGTGGCCGCTCATCCCGGGGAGGCGGGCATCGTGTACCGCGGCACGCGCAAGGCCGCGGAGGCCACGGCCAGCCTCCTGGCGGGCAGCGGCTTTTCCGCCGTGGCCTACCACGCCGGGCTGGAGGACGCGCTGCGGCGCTCGCGGCAGGAGGCCTTCGTGCGCGACGAGGTGGCCGTGGTGGTGGCCACCATCGCCTTCGGCATGGGCATCGACAAGTCCAACGTGCGCTGGGTGGTGCACGGGGACCTGCCGCGCAGCCTGGAGGGCTACTACCAGGAAACCGGACGCGCCGCCCGCGACGGGGAGCCGGCCGACACCGCCCTCTTCTACGGGCCCGCGGACATCGCCACGCTGCGCTGGCACATCCAGCGCGTCGAGAACCCGCTAGAACGGGAGCGCGCCGAGGAGCGCCTGCGTCGGGTGCTGGCCTTCGTGGAATCCGGGGTGTGCCGGCGCCGGCAGCTCCTGGCCCACTTCGGCGAATCCTTCGAGGGCAACTGCGGCCGCTGCGACGTGTGCACGGGGGAGGTCACCCTGGAGGACGCCACCGAGGAGGCCCGCAAGCTGCTGTCCGCCGCGGTGCGCACCGGGGAGCGCTTCGGGGCCCATCACCTGGCGGACATCGTGACCGGCACTACGACGGACAAGGTGCTGGAGCGCGGGCACCAGCGCCTGCCCACTTTCGGGGCGGGCGCCGCTCAGCCCAGGCCCTTCTGGCTCGCGCTGGCCCAGGACCTGGCCGCCGCCGGCTACCTGGCGCGGGGCGAGGAGCGCACGGCCGGATTCCGTTTGACCCCGCGCGGCCGACTCCTGCTCGCGGGCAAGGAGAGCTTCCAGGCCGCGCGCCGGCCCGAGCGCGCGCCGGCGGGCAGGCGCAAGTCCGCGGTCGGCGCCCCGGAGGCCGCGGCCGGGGAGCTGGGCCTGGCCTCCGCCGGTCCGGCGGTGGACGCCGAGGGGCTGTTTCAATGCCTGAAGCGTCTGCGCAGGCGCCTGGCCGCGGCCCGCGACCTTCCTCCCTACGTGGTGTTCAGCGACAAGACCCTGCGGGCCATCGCCGCCGCGCAGCCGGCCACCCCCGCCGCCTTCCTGGCCTGCCCCGGCGTGGGGGAGCGGAAGCTGGAAGCCTACGGAGAAGAGTTCCTGCGCGCCGTGCGCGGCTACCTCTCCGACGGCGGGTGCCCGGAGGACTGAAGCAGCGCTGCCGGGCGGCCCGCCGCTACGACCCGCCGCCCGGCCCCTTTCGGTTGACAGCGGACGGTCCCGCCCTTACAGTGGGGATGTCCCCATGAGGTTTCGTGACTATCTGCGCTCCCCGCTGCGGAGGGGCGACCTTTCCACCGGGATCATCTGCCTCCTTCCCTCCCTGGCGGTGATCGGGGTGTTTGTCGTCTTTCCGATCTTCTTTTCCCTGTACCTGTCCTTCCACAAGTGGGCCATCCTCACCCCCGAGAAGCCTTTCGTGGGGCTGGCCAACTACGCGCGCATGTTCTCCTCCCCGGAGTTCTGGGAGTGCCTGGGCAACACCTTCCTCTACACCGTCGGGGTGGTGCTCCCGGGCGCCGCCGCCTCCCTGGGCCTGGCCCTGCTGCTGGACCGCACGGCGGCCGGCTCCGGCTTCTTCCGCACGGCCTTCTTCCTGCCCACGATCACCTCGATCATCGCCATCGCCGTGGTCTGGCTGTGGGTCTACGACGACGCCAACGGCCTGGCCAACATGCTGCTGCGCCTGGTGGGGCTGAAGCCCGTGCGCTGGCTCACCTCGCCCAAGACTTCGCTGCTGTCCCTGATCATCATGACCGTGTGGAAGAACGCCGGCTACCACATGGTGGTCTTCCTGGCCGGCCTGCAGGCCATCCCGCCCTCGCTGCACGAGGCGGCCACGATCGACGGGGCCTCTCCAAGGCAGCGCTTCCGCTACGTGACCTGGCCGCTGCTGGCACCCACTACGGTGTTCGTGCTGGTCACCAACACCATCTTCACCTTCCAGGTGTTCGGCCCCATCTACGTGATGACCGGCGGCGGGCCGGTGCGCTCGACCTCGGTGATCGTGTACTACCTGTACCAGCGGGCCTTCGAGTTCCAGGAGATGGGCTACGCCTCGGCGGTGGCCTGGGTGATCTTCCTGATCCTGATCGCCCTGACCGTGCTGCAGATGCGCCTGGCGCGCAAACGGGAGCAGGTGTGGTGAGCCTGGGGACGGGGGTCCGGCGGACGGCGCTGTACGCGGCCCTGATCATCCTGGCCGCCGTGTTCATCGGGCCGTTTCTGTGGATGCTCCTGGCCTCGCTGAAGAGCACGGCCCAGATCTTCGCTTTTCCACCGCGTTTCCTGCCCAAGCCGGTGATCTGGAGGAACTATCTGCGGGCCTGGCAGGTGGTGCCTCTGGCCCGCTTCTACCTGAACAGCATCCTGGTGTCCGGGGTGGTGGCCTTCTCGCAAGTGGTGACCTCCGCCATGGCGGCCTACGTCTTCGCCCGGCTGCAGTTCCCGGCGCGGAACCTCATCTTCCTGATATACTTGGCGGTGATGATGATCCCCACCCAGGTCACGGTGATCCCGCTTTTCATCATCGTCCGGCGGCTGGGCCTGGTGGACACCTACGGCGCCCTGATCCTGCCGTTCCTGGCCTACCCCTTCGGGGCCTTCCTGCTGCGACAGTTCTTCCTGACCATTCCGCGGGAACTGGAGGACGCCGCCCTGGTGGACGGCTGCCCCCGCCTGCGGATCCTGGTACGCATCATCGCCCCGCTGTCGCGCGCGGCCATGGTCACCCTGGGCATGCTGGCCTTCATGTTCACCTGGAACACCTTCTTCTGGCCCCTTCTGGTCACCAATACCAGCGAACACTTCACCATCCAGGTGGGGCTGGCCATGCTGCGCACTCAACTGGTCTCGGCCGGGGACGCGGACTGGAGCCTGCTGATGTCCGCCACGGTGATCTCCATCGTGCCGGTGCTGATCTTCTACCTGTTCGCCCAGAAGCAGATCGTCCGGGGCATCACCATGACCGGGCTGAAGGGATAACCTGGATTGCGGACATCCGCTCGGCTGCGGCCGGGCAGGCCACGTTTGCGAAGGAGGAACGAATGAAGAAGACAATCCTGCTGATCGCCCTGCTTGTCGTGCTGGCCGCCGCCCTGGCGCCGGCCCAGAAGGCGACTCTGGTGCTGTGGCACTCCTACTCGGGGGTACGGCAGCAGCTGTTCGATTCCCTGATCAAGGAGTTCAACAAGGCCAATCCCGCGATCAACGTGAAGCCGGAGTACGGCGGCAGCCTGTGGAGCATGCGCGACAAGCTGCTCACCGCCATCGCCGGCGGGGCCGGCCCGCACCTGGCCGAGATCGACTCCTACTGGACCCCGATCTTCGCCAAGCCCGGCTCCCTGGTCAACCTGGAGCCGTACATTGCTGCGGACGCCAGGTTCAACAAGGCCGACCTGGCCCGGGCCTCCCTGCAGAGCACCCAGTACCAGGGGGCCAGCTATTCGGTACCCTTTAACCTCAGCACCATCGTGATGTACTACAACAAAGCCCTGTATAAGACCGCCGCCCTGGACCCGGCCAGGGCGCCGGCGGACTGGAGCGAACTGGTGAGCTTTTGCCAGAAGCTCACCGTGGACAAGAACGGCGACGGCACCCCGGACCAGCGCGGCCTCACCTTCCCTAACAAGGCGAACATGGGCGCGGTGTGGTACTGGTTGGCCTTCTTCTTCCAGCAGGAAGGAAAGCTGTTCAACGACGCGCTGAACGCGGGGGCCTTCAACTCCGCGGCCGGCTTGGCGGCCACCGACCTGTGGCGGCAGCTGGCACGGGAAGGCCTGATGTCCATGTCTTCGGGCTCCGCGGACTTCGAGGCGGAGCTGGCGGCCATGGAGCTTTCATCCTCCTCGGTGATGGGCCGCTACCGGGACAACATGGGCAACGCCCGCTTCGGCCTCGCCGCCCTGCCCAAGGGCAAGGTCAGCGCCACGGTGACCGGAGGGGGCAACCTGGCCATGTTCTCCTCCTGCCCGGATAAGAAGGCCGGCTGGGCGGTCTTAAGCTGGCTGAACTCCACCCAGGTCAACAAGCGCTGGGCCCTGTCCACCGGCTCCATCCCGGTGCGCCAGTCGGTGCTGGGCACTCCGGAGTACAGCGATTACCTGATGAGCGACCCCAAGGGCAACGCGATGATCGCCACGCTGCAGGACGCCTTCATCCGGCCCAACATCCCCGAGTACGGGGACGCCTCGCGCATCATCGCCTTTGCCGTGGAGGAAGCGATGATCAACGACCAGGATCCCAAGCCCCTGCTGGACAAGGCCAAGGCCGAGGTGGACGCCCTGTTCAAGAAGTAGGCGTGACCGAAACAACCCGGGAGGGCGGGGCCCAACGGCTCCGCTCTCCCCTCCGCCCGGCCCCTGCCCCATCCTCGGCCCCGAAGCCTCGCCCGCCGCTGTTGGGTTGCACCTCCATGGTGCTGTGGAATTGGCCCGTCGCGGATGCGGTCGGGCTGCTGGCCGAAGCGGGTTTCCAGGCGATCGAGATCTGGTACGAGCACCTGCTGCATTCCGGGGAGCGGACCGCGGCGGTCGCCGCCGCCCTGTCGGCCAGCGGCCTGGCCTGCACCCTGCATTGCCCGATCATCGACGTGAACATCTGCTCCACCAACCCGGTCATGGCCGAGGCTTCCCTCGGGCTCTACCTGCGGGCCCTGGAGGCGGCGTCGGAGCTGGGGGCCCGGGTGTTCGTGTTCCACCCCGGAAACCTCTTCTCCTCCTTCGACCCCCTGGAGGCCTACTGGCGGCGGCTGGCCGAGTGCCTTCAGCGGGTGCTGGCGGCCAATCGGGCGCCGACCCTGCTCGCGGTGGAAAACATGGAGGCGGACAAGGACAACGAGGTGGTGAAGAGCGCCGCCGGCCTGGCCCGGGCTCTGGCCCCGGCGGGCTGGAAGAATGCCGGCGTGTGCTGGGACTCCACGCACCTGATCACCACCCAGGCCAACCTGGAGTTCCTGGAGGCCGTTCCCCGCGTCGACCACGTGCACCTGAGCGACGCCCGCCTGGAAGCGGATGGCACGGCGCGCAAGCACCTGCGCCTGGGCCGGGGCAGCCTGGACCTGCGGGGCCTGCTGGCCCACCCCCGAGCCCGGGAGGCGGCTATCGTCTCGCTGGAGACCGTGCTGATCGACCCCGCGCCGGCGGACCTGGCCGCGCAGCGCGCCCTCCTCCAGGAGGCTCTGGGTGGCTGAGCGTCTGCGCCTGCTGCTGGACTGGAAGCTGGACGCCAAGCACGCCCTGTTTATAGAGGGCCTCGAACGGGGGGCTTACGCCCGCGCGGGGATCGCCCTGGAGCTGAACGAGCCGCAGGCCAAGTCCATTCAGGCCCTGGAGCTCCTGCACCGGGGCGGGGCCGAGCTGGCCATCAACTACCCGCACAACCTGCTGCTGTCCGCCGGGCGGTACCCGGGCCTGCTGTCCGCGGGCGCGCTGGTCCAGCGCAATCCGGAAGGGCTGCTCTCGCTGGAGGCCCGTCCCGTTCGCGCCCCCGGCGAGCTCGCCGGCAGGCGCGTGGGCATCGGGCCCAGCCCGGTGAGCCGCGCCCAGTTCGAGGTGTTCTGCCGGACCAACGGGGTGGACCAGGAAAGCCTGCAGGTGCTCACCGTGGGCTTCGACGGCGAAGAGCTCCTGCTGGCCGGCGCCATCGACGCGCTGGATGCGGTGGCCTATGCCGTGGCCCGCACCCAGCGCAAGGGCCACCCGGTCTGCTTCCTCCCTTACGCCCGGTACGGCATCCCCGACTCCCCCTTCCTGGTGTTCGCCGCCCGGGCCGAATGGGCCCGAGCACAGGCCGGGCTGCTGCGCTCCTTCTTCCGGGTGACCGCGGAGAGCTTCCAGCGGGTCAGCGGATGGGGGCCGGCGCAGTGGGCGGCTTATGCCGGCGCGATCCCCGGCCGGAACGGAGAGGAGGAGCAGGCGGTGTGGCAGGCCACCCGGCCCCTGATCCTCGAGGAGGGACGGCTGTTCGTCCAGGAGCCGGCCGCGCTGGCGCGGCTGCAGGGCATCCTGCTGGAAGGCGGCCTGATGGACCGCCCCGTGCAACTCGCAGACATGTTCCCGGACCGCTTCCTGCCGCCGGAAGGGGCGCGGTGAGCGGGCCCGCGGCGCCGCGCCGGCTTATTCCCGCCGACGAGCTGGTCCTGCCCGTTTTCCAGGCCTGGCGCCGGGACTGGTTCCTGCTGGCCGCGGGAGACTTCGCCGCCGGGCAGTACAACTGCATGACCTTGGGCTGGGGAGGGTTCCTCCGGCTCTGGGACCGGCCGGTGGCGCTGGTGGCGGTGAAACCCTCGCGGCATACCTTCGGCTTCCTGCAGCGTTTTCCGGCTTTCACCCTCAACCATTTCTCCCCGGAGTTCCGTAAGAAGCTGCTCCTCCTGGGCACGCGCTCCGGCCGCGACGGGGACAAGCTGGCCGAAAGCGGCCTGACCCCCATGGCCTCCACCGCCGTACCCGCGCCCTGTTTCGCCGAGGCGGACCTGGTGCTGGAGTGCGTGCAGGCCTACGCCGACGACTACCGGCCCGAGCTGGCCTTTTTGGAGGCCATGGCCGGCGGCGAACGCTCCGGCCGCCCGCATCGCTTCTTTTTCGGCGAGGTCCGGGCCGTGCTGGGAGATTCGCGCTATGCCCCGCCTCCTGCCGCAACTTGACAACCGGCCGTGTAGCGCGCAACTTGATCGCAACGAGTCGACACAAGTCTCAACGGGAGGCAACCATGGCAAAGGCAAAGCGAACCACCCATCGCAGTTCCACCGGCAAGAAACTCTACGCCGTGCGCGACTCGAAGGGCCGCTTCAAGGACATCCAGACCTACCAGCGCGCCCATTCGGCGGACATCAAGCGCAAGTCGAAGAAGGAAAAGTAAGCGCTTCTATGGAACAGTTTGAAAAACTCGGGGTCTTCTATCTGGGCCGGCAGCAGCAGTCCGCCGCCGACAAAGCCGGACCGCTGCTCCTGTACGACTCCAAGGACCTGCTGACCCACGCGGTGTGCGTGGGCATGACCGGCAGCGGCAAGACGGGCCTCTGCATTGGGCTGCTGGAGGAAGCGGCCCTGGACGGCATCCCGGCCGTGGTCATCGATCCCAAGGGCGACCTGGCCAACCTCCTGCTCACCTTTCCGGACCTGAAGGCGGAGGACTTCCTGCCCTGGATCAACGAGGACGACGCCCGCAAGAAGTCGCTCTCGCCGGCCCAGTACGCCGCGCAGCAGGCGGAGCTGTGGCGCAGGGGTCTGGCCGACTGGGGTCAGGACGGGGAACGCATCCGGCGGCTGCGGGAGTCGGCCGAGTTCGTCATCTACACCCCGGGCAGCAGCGCCGGGATTCCGGTCTCGATCCTGCGCTCCTTCGACGCGCCGGCCGCGACGATCCTGGAGGATCCGGACCTGCTGCGGGAGCGGGTCATCACCACGGTGACCAGTCTGCTGGACCTGCTGGGCCTGAACACCGACCCGCTGCAGAGCCGCGAGCACATCCTGCTTTCCACCGTCCTGGAAGAAACCTGGCGGCAGGGGCGCAGCCTGGACATCGCCGGCCTGATCCAGGCGGTCCAGTCGCCGCCCTTCCAGCGCATCGGGGTGTTCGACCTGGAGTCCTTCTTTCCCGCCGGCGACCGCCAGGCCCTGGCCATGAAGCTCAACAACTTCCTGGCCGCCCCGGCGATGAAGGCCTGGACCGAGGGGGAGCCGATCGACCTGGACCGCATGCTCTACGGGGCCAAGGGCAAGCCGCGGGTGGCCATCTTCTCCATCTCCCACCTCGGGGACGCCGAGCGGATGTTCTTCGTCTCCCTGCTGCTGCTGCAGGTGGTGGGCTGGATGCGCTCGCAGTCCGGGACCACCAGCCTGCGGGCCCTGCTGTACATGGACGAGATCTTCGGCTACCTGCCCCCGGTGGCCAATCCCCCCTCCAAGGCGCCGCTGTTGACCCTGCTCAAGCAGGCCAGGGCCTTCGGGGTGGGCATCGTGCTGGCCACCCAGAACCCGGTGGACCTGGACTACAAGGCCCTGTCCAACGCCGGCACCTGGTTCATCGGGCGGCTGCAGACCGCCAGGGACCAGCAGCGCGTGCTGGACGGCCTGGCCGGCGCCTCCGGGGAAACGCGCTTCGATCGCAAGAAGATGGGGCAAATTTTGGCCGGCCTGGGCAACCGGGTGTTCCTGATGAACAACGTGCACGAGGACCAGCCGGTGCTGTTCGAAAGCCGCTGGGCCATGTCCTACCTGCGGGGGCCGCTCACCCGCGACCAGATCCGAAAGCTGCTGGAGCCGCTGCGGCCGGTCCTGG
>MIBK01000145.1:25278-28390 GCA_001829505.1 Spirochaetes bacterium RBG_16_67_19
CGGGACCGGCGTTGGGGCCGCGCCCGCGGCCGCCTCCGCGGCCGCCTCGACAGCCGCCGCCCGGCCCGCTGCCGGAGCGACGGCGGCCGCGGGGCCCGGCGCGGCGGGCGCGGCGGGCGCCGTGCAGGACCGGCCGGCGATCACCCCGGCGATCGCCCAGTTCTTCCTCCCCCAGCGCCGGGATCCCCCGGGCGCCGCGACCCTGGCGTACGAGCCCCGGTGCCTGGGCATCGCCAAGCTCTACTACGCGGACGCCAAGGCCGGGCTGGCCGCGGAGCGCGAGGTCACGGTCCTGGCCGACATCGACGCGCAGCTTTCCCGCCCGCTATGGGAGGAAGCCGCCCAGGCGGAGGTGCGAGACCGGGACCTGGAAACCGTTCCGGAGCCCGGGGCCCTGTTCGCCGGGGTCTCCGCCGCCCTGGGGGATCCGAAGAGCTACGCGGCCTGGGGTGCGGACTTCCGCGAATGGCTGTACCGCAGCCAGGCCTTGCGGGTGTTCCGCAGCCCTGCGCTGGAGGTCTCCTCCCAGCCGGGCGAATCGGAGAAGGACTTCCGCCTGCGCCTGCAGCAGAGCGGCCGGGAGCGCCGGGACCAGCTCCTGGAGCGCATCCGCCAGCGCTATACCGCCCGGATCGGCTCGCTGGAGGAGCGCATCCGGCGCGCCGAGCAGGCGGTGGACCGCGAGAAGGAGCAGGCCAAACAGCAGAAAATGCAGACCGCCATTTCCGTCGGAGTGACGATCCTGGATGCCTTCCTGGGCGGCCGCAAAACCGTGCGGCGCGGCACGATCGGGCGGGCCACCACGGCCGCGCGCGGGGCGGGCCGCATCCTGAAGGAAGGCCAGGACGCCGGGCGGGCCGAGGAGAACGTGCAGGCCCTGCGGCAGCAGCTGGCGGAGCTGGAGGCTCAGGCGACCCGGGAAAGTGAGGCGCTGAAAACCGCGGTCGACCCCCTGAGCGAGGAGCTGGAATCGCTGGAGGTCAGGCCGAAAAAGACGGACGTCTCCGTGCGGGTCTTGAGCCTGGGCTGGGCCCCGTACTGGCGCGACGAACGAGGCGGAACAACACCGGCCTTTTGACGGGCCGCAACAGGAGGAATCGGGAAATGCGCAGCGGGTTTCGCACGGGCTTCTGGCTCGTGCTGCTGGCGGTGCTGTTTGTAACTGCGGGCGGATACTTGGGCGGCGCGCAGGGGGCGATGCTGGCCTTCCTGATCGCCCTGGCGGTCAACCTCATCGCCTACTTCGCCAGCGACAAGATCGTGCTGGCCCGCTACCGGGCCCAGGAGGTGAGCGAGCAGGAACAGCCCCGCCTGTTCGCCATCGTCAGCCGGCTGGCCGCCAAGGCCGGGCTGCCGATGCCCAAGGTGTACGTGATCCCGGAGAACACCCCCAATGCTTTCGCCACGGGGCGCGACCCCCAGCACGCCGCGGTGGCCGTCACCTCCGGCCTGCTGGCGAACCTGGACGAGGACGAGGTGGAGGGCGTGCTGGCCCATGAGCTGGCCCACGTCAAGAACCGGGACACCCTGACCAGCGCGATCGCCGCCACCCTGGCCGGGGCCCTGGCCATGGTGGCCAACGTGGCGCGCTTCGGGGGTGGGGGCAGGGGGCGCGGGCGCGGAAACCCGATTGCCCTGCTGCTGCTGCTGGTCGGGGCCCCGCTGGCCGCGCTGCTGATCCGCCTGCTGGTCTCGCGCATCCGCGAGTACGCCGCCGACAGGGATGGGGCCCAGGTGTCCGGCCGGCCCCTGTCGCTGGCCGACGCCCTGCGCAAGATCTCCAAGGCGGTGCCCCAGCTGCCCCTGCACCGCGGCAACACCACGGACGCCCAGATGTTCATCGTCAATCCCTTCACCGGCGGCCTGCAGGCCCTGTTCTCCACCCACCCCCCGATCGAGGAGCGCATCCGCAGGCTGCAGGCCCAGGCGGCGGGCACCCAGGCCGGAGCATGAACGTGCTCATGGAGCGGCTCACGGTCCGGCAGGTCCGGGAGTACCTGGCCGGGAACAGCGCGATCCTCGTGCCCATCGGCAGCAACGAGCAGCACGGCTACCACCTGCCGCTGTGCACCGACACGCTCATCGCCCGGGAATTGTGCCGGCAGGTGGGCGAGCGCACCGGCACGCTGGTGGCCCCGGCCATCAGCTTCACCTTCTCGGGCGGGGGCCTGCCGGGCACGATCAACGTTTCCCCGGCCGTGATGTCCCTGCTGGTCCAGGACGTCTTAAGCTCCCTGGCGCTGCAGGGCTTCCGCCGCTTCTACCTGGTGCTGGCCCACGGGGGCAGCGAGAACCTCACCGCCCTGGGCGACGCCCTGAAGATCCTGCTGCGCTCCAACCCGCTCTTCGCCCAGGCACTGATCGCCCTGTTCCCGGTCTGGAAGTTCGACGCCCGCGGCACCGGCTGGCGCAGGGCCTTCGCCGAGGGGGACTGGCACGCCGGCTGGCTGGAGACCTCGCTGATGATGGCCCTGGCCCCGGAGCTGGTCCGGATGCAGGAGCTGGAGCTGGACCCGCCCGACCTGCTGGAGCTGCAGATCCGGCACCCGGACAACTACCAGCGCGCCGAGAAGATCGTCGACGACCCCCTGGTGGTGCCGCGCCTGACTCAGCGGCCGGACATCCGGGTCGGGGTGATGGGCCACCCCGAGCGGGCCGGCAGCGAGCTGGGCGCCGGCCTGGTGGAGTCCATGGTCGCGGAAATGGCCGCCCGGCTGCAGTCCATCCAGGAGCGGGCCCAGGGCGGGTATCGGGAGGTCGCCTTCAACCCGCCGCCGATCATCATCCGGGAGGAGAGCCAATGAGCGAGTTCCACTACGAACCCAGCCCCTGGGCGCCGCTGCGCGATCGGGCCGCCTGCGAGCGGGCCCGCGCCGTCAGGCGCGAGGATTTCTGCCGGCACCCCAACCCTGGCTTCCACCTCGAAGTGCTGGCCGACGACGAGCTGGCCTTCCGCCGGGTCTGGGACCTGTTCTCGCGCATCCACGACTCCGCCGAGAACCGCCGGCCCCTGGTGCTGATTCTTCCCAACCCGCACCCGCAGTACGTCAAGTTGGCCTGGCTGCTCAACCGCCACCGGGTGAGCTGCAAGCACCTGCACATCTTCAACATG
>MIBK01000146.1:0-8996 GCA_001829505.1 Spirochaetes bacterium RBG_16_67_19
AAGACGGGAAATGCCGTGCAAGGACCCGGCGGCGAACCTCCCTGAACCTCCTTTGAACCTCCTCCGGCAATTTGACATCAGGCAGGGTGGGCACTACACTGGGAAATCCGCCGTTCCAGGAGGGTTTCCATGAAAAATGGGGTGCTGCTCGTCCTCGGGATTTCGATCCTCGGCGTGCTTGGCTGCAGCCTGCCGTATTCCCAAGTCCCGAACGGATCAGGGTCCGCGCTTCCCTCCGATGCCATCCGCGACGTGTTTCGACCCCCGAACGCTGTTTTCACCTTCCAGACCCTGCTTCCCGTGGAGCTCGCCCTGGACGTCGAGCTTTACGATTCGACCGGCGGCGCAACGCGGTCCCTCGCGGGGGCCGTCATCATCGCCACGCTGCGGGATATCCCGGGCAATGTAGTCTACGCGGGCCGCGTCGCCGACGGACATTTGAGCGCGCGGGTCATGCTGCCTTCGGCGCCGGAAGACATCGAACTCACTCTCCAGAGCGAAGGCTTCGCCGATCGGGTCGTGAGGATCCGGGACATGGTCTGCTATTCCGAGGTGAACCGCACGATGGGCCTGCTCTCCCAGGGGGATGGGGCAAGAGCCGTGGACCCGCTGCTGGCGGACAGTGACGGCGACCTGGTGCCCGACGTCTACGATGCTTTTCCCGAGGATCCGCAGTCCGCCTTCGCCTACAAGATTCCCGCGGACGGGAACCTGACCGTGGCTTACGAGGACCTCTACGGCCTGGCCCAGGCCGGGGACGCCGATTACAACGACTTCATCGCCGAGTATTCAATCACGGAAGTGACCAACGGCCTCAATGAGCTGCACCGCATCGAGGTGACCGCCGAGGAGACGGTGAAACTCGCCGGCTACAATCATCGCTTCGGCATCCGCATCGACGGCTTCGAGGGTTCCGCCAGCCTTACGGGTTCCTATATCGACCAATACGGCAACAGCGTCAGCATGGACCGGACTGAGACCTCCTGGGCGAACATCGACCTGTTCAAGCAGTCCGGCGCCGCCCTCCATAAGCAGGCCAGCTTCGTGCTGGAGTTCGATACGGCGCAGAGCTCCGCCGTCGACCGGCCGCCCTACAACCCCTACCTCTATGTGTTGAACACGGGCCAGGAGATCCACCTGATGGGCGAGCAGGACCTCAGCGGGGTCTCGCACAGCTACCAGGACGGCGAGGGCTTCCCCTGGGGGCTCCTGGTCCCGCTGAAATGGACACCGCCCGCGGAGGCCCAGCGCATCGAGCTGCATTACCCGCGGTTCGCCAACTGGCGGCAGAGCTTCGGCGCCAAGCACACCGACTGGTACCTGCACTACGACGATCCGTACGTGCCTCCACCGGATGACATCGTGGCGGAAGAATCCCAGGTGACGGCATCCGCTGCGCAAGAATCCAACCCCCGCCTGGGCAGCGACAGCATGGGCGATCTGGTCGTGTACACTTCCCAGGCGCTGCAAGCCGATGGCAGCTACATCGGCGACATCCTCTTCCAGCGGTACGACAGTGCCACGAAAGCCTGGGGATCGCCCGTGCTGATCAGCGGTTCTGCCACGGACGACAAGTTCAACGACGTCAGCGGCTCCCGGATCGTCTACACCGCTTTCGACAGCCCGACCTCGGCGCTCGGCCAGTTGATGCTCTACGACATCGCGCAGGGAACGACCGTTCTGGTAATGCCTGGAGCTGATACGTTCCGCGAGGTCCGGATCGACGGCGATGTCGTGGTCTGGACCCAGGGGCAGAACGGCTCCACGCGGATTCTGTATCGTGATCTGAATTGGGCCGCGGGTGTGACCGTTACCTTGGGCGGACCGACCCCGGCCGCCAGCAATGTTGAAATCGGCTCGCGCTATATTGTCTGGGAGAGAGCCGGCGACGGCCAGAAGGACATCGTGGGTTATGACAGGCTAACGGGTGCGTGGATTTCGGTTAGTGCGGACCCGGCTCTGGTCGAGCGGCTGCCCACGACGAGCGGAAACTGGGTCGCCTGGCAGGCGGAGGATGCCTCGGGATCGACCACCATCCGCTTGGCCAACCTGGCCGTCAAGCCCGTCAGCTCCTTCGCCGCCGTGGACGATGGGTCCAATGTGGCTCGCCCTTGCGTCGCTGGAGACCTCGTGGCCTTCGAGTCGGCTGCGGGCGGGAACCTCGACATCTACCTGTACCGCATCTCGGACGGGAGAATCTTCCAGGTCACGCCTGACACGGCGGATCAGTTCCTCGTCAACCTGTACGGCGACCAGGCGGCCTACGTGGACCTGCGCGGCACCAGCCTGGAGGTCTACGCCTCCACCTTCTGGCTCCCGCCGGCGGAGTAGGGGGAGGTACCGCGCGCGGGTCAGGAAGCGAACCAGCGCGCGAGCACCCGCCGGCGCAGCTCCTCTGGCAGAAACGAAGCCCGGACTGCGTCCCGGTTCATCTCCAAGAAATCGGCCAGACCGAAGCCGTAAAGGCGGGCGGCCAGCGCATACTCGTGCACCAGGTCGATGCCCATGAGCTGTGGGTCGTCGGAATTGAGGGTGACCCGCACCCCGGCCCGGCGCAGCAGCGGCAAAGGGTGCGCTTCCAGGGAGGGCACCGAGTGGGTGAGCCAGTTGGAAGTGGGACAGACCTCCAGGGTCACTCCGCCTTCCCGCAGCAGCCGCAGCGCTTCCGGGTCGTTCCAGGCCTGGATGCCGTGCCCGATGCGGGAGGGGCCGAACACCCGCAGGGTGTTCACCACCTGTCCGGCACTGGTGTTCTCGCCGCTGTGGATGGTGATGCCCAGGCCCGCCTCGCGGGCCTGTTGGACCAGCGGCAGGAATTCCTCCGCCGGCCGGACGGTTTCCGAGTCCGCCAGGTCGAAACCCAGAAGGCGCCAGGCCCCGCGATGGGTCCCGCGGGCGCAGGCCAGCAGGTCCGCGGTTGCCGAGCGGTTGGCCTCCATGGAAGCGGTGCGCGGCAGGATGCCGATCAGCGCCACCTCGATGCCGAAGCGCGCCGAACCTTCCTCCACCCCGTCCAGTACGGCTTCGATGATCTCGTCGTTGCCGAGGCGCTTGCCCGCGGCGATGAACGGCGGGGCGAAGCGCAGCTCGGCCAGCTTCACCCCGTCGCGCCAGGTGTCCTCCACGTTCTCGAAAGCCACCCGCCGGATGGCTTCGTAGCAGCAGAGCACCTTCTGGATGATCGCAAAGCGGGCGATCACCTCCTCCAGGCCGGCCAGGGGGGTGAGCACCCGGGCGCGCGTGGAAAGCTCCTGCTCCGACACGTCCAGCCCGTAGCGCTGGGCCAGCTCGGCTATCGTGCCCAGGCGCACGCTGCCGTCCAGGTGGCGGTGCAGCTCCGCCTTGGGCAGCACGCGCAGCGTGTTTTCATCGAGCATATTGCGCCGGACCGCCAATCATTATAGCCTGCGCTATGCGCCTGACAACCCGGGAGATCGTGTTTCCCGAGGGTGACCGGCAGGAAATCGAGCACGCCCTGTCCGTGAACCAGCTGGTGGACCTGAACGGCTATCCGCTGGAGCTGGCCACCACCCGGCAGATCGCCTACCGCGTGCAGCGGATGAGCACCTCCTGCGAGCGCAACGGGGACGTGGTGAGCTACCACCTGGAGCTGGTCGGGCGCCCGGAGCTGGAGGAGGAGCAAGCATGGTCACCTTGAGCGGGCCCGACGGGGCCCCCTACCGCCTGGCCCCGACCAAGATCATCGCCCTGGGGCTGAACTACCGGGACCACATCGCCGAGAGCCAGTCGGTGAAGGTGCAGGGCTTCGGCCAGGAAACGCCCAAGGAGCCGGTGCTGTTCCCCAAGTCCCCCAACGTGCTGATCGGGCCCGGGCAGGCGATCGTGATCCCGGCCTTCCTGGAGGACTACCGCTTCGAGGACCCGCGGGTGGACTACGAGGCGGAGCTGGCCTTCGTGGTGGCCGACCGCTGCCGCCACGTGGCGGAAGCGGAGGCCTGGGAGCACATCCTGGGCTTCACCTGCTTCAATGACGTGAGCCAGAGGAACCTGCAGCGCAGCGAGCCTTCCGGCTGGTGGCGGGGCAAGTCCCTGGACACCTTCGGCCCGGTGGGGCCGCGGATCGTGGCCGGGCGGGAGCTGGGCGATCCCCAGGACCTGGCCATCCGCTGCCGGCTGAACGGCCGGGTGGTGCAGGAATCCCGGACCAGCGGCATGATCTTCTCCATCCCGCGGATCCTGGCCTTCGTCTCCCGCAACTTCACCCTGGAGGCCGGGGACCTGATCAGCACGGGCACGCCCAGCGGGGTGGGCCCGCTTCGCCACGGGGACACGGTGGAGGTGGAGATCGAGGGGATCGGGACGCTCTCTAACCCCGTGCGCGAAGAAGCGCGGAGTCCACGATCCGCCGGATGAGCTCCCGGTAGGGGATGCCGGCCAGGTTGCAGATGATGGGCAGGTCGGAGTGCTCCGGGTGCAGTCCGGCCAGGGGATTGAGCTCCATGATGTTGGGCACCCCGCGCTCGTCCTCGCGCAGGTCCACCCTGCCCCCGTCCCGGCAGCCCAGGCCGCGCCAGATCGCCAGCGCCGTTTCCTCCGCCGCGCGGGCCTTGGCGTCGGTGACCAGCCGGTAGTCCACCAGCTCTTCGCTCTTTTCCTTGTTGGCGTAAGAGTACACCTCGGCCTCCGCCTGCCGCCGCAGCAGCACCTCCATGGTGCCCACCGCCCTGGCCTCGGCTCCGGTGCCGGTGATGCCCACCGTGTACTCGCGCCCCGGCAGGAAGCGCTCCACCAGCACCGGCTGGCGGTAGAGCTCCAGCAGCTCGCGGCAGCGACTTTCCAGCTCCGCGGGGCCGGCGAGCTTGGAGGCGGCGGTGATGCCCTTGCCCGTGCCCTCGGCGATGGGCTTGGCGAACAGGGGGTAGGCCAGGCGCACGGCGGCGATGTCCGCCTCGCTTTCCACCACGGCGAAGTCGGGAGTGGGCAGTGCCAGGTCGCGGATGATGCGCTTGGCCCAGCCCTTGTGCAGGCTGAGGCCCAGCACCACCGGGTCGGAGAAGGTGTAGGGGATGCGGTAGGCGTCCAGCACCGCGGGCACCTGGGACTCCCGGCCGAAGCCATGCAGCCCCTCGGCGATGTTGAACACCAGCTCCCATCGTTCGCCGGCGGCCAGGCGGGGCACCAGCTGGGTCACCGCGCCGATGCGCTCGGGAGTGTGCCCGAGCGAGCTCAACGCGTCGGCGATGCCTTCGATGGTGCTCTCCCGGTCGAACTCCGCGGTCTCCACCTCGGAGTAGCCCTGGGACAGGTAGTAGCTGCGCAGGTCGAAGGTCATCCCGATCCTGATGCCCATATGCGCCCACCGTACACGTTCCGGCCGGCGCGCGCAAGCGCGGGGGCCAGGCGGGCGGTGGCGCGCCAGGCGTGGACAGGGCTGCGCCCGGCCGCTATCATGAGCCATGCCCGACGAGGTGCGCCGCGACAATCGCTGCTTCGTGTGCGGCCAGGACAACCCCCACGGGCTGCGCCTGGCCTTCGCCTATCCTGAAGCCGGCCGCGCGGAGACCGAGCTGGTCATCCCGGAGCGCTTCAGCGGCTGGGAGCGGCTCACCCACGGGGGCCTGCTGGCCACCCTCCTGGACGAGGCCATGGCCCATGCCTGCATCAGCCGGGAAGGCAACGCGGTCACCGTGGAGCTCACGGTGCGCTTCCTGAAGCCGGTGGAGGTGGGCCAGGAAGTGCGGGTCAGCGGCCGCGTGCTGGAAGTCAAGGGCCGGGTGGTGGAGACCGAAGCGGAGATCCTGGGGCCGCAGGGCCAGGCGGTGGCCCGGGGCCGGGGTCGCTTCTTGAGAATGTAGGAGGCAGGACCATGGAGGTGTACGAGGCGATCCGCGCGCGGCACAGCGTGCGCTCCTATCGGGACCGGGCGGTGGAGCCGGCCAAGCTGGCCCGGGTGCTGGAGGCGGCCCGCCTGGCCCCCTCGGCCCGCAATGAGCAGGAGTGGCGCTTCGTGGTGGTGAGCGACCTGCCCAAGAGGGAGGCCCTGGCCACCCAGGCCTCCACGCAGGCCTTCATGCTGGAGGCCCCGCTGATCATCGCCGCCTGCGCCCAGACCGACGGCCGGGTCATGCGCTGC
Organism: Spirochaetes bacterium RBG_16_67_19; assembly: GCA_001829505.1. Taxonomy (GTDB): domain Bacteria; phylum Spirochaetota; class Spirochaetia; order SZUA-6; family DRHE01; genus MIBK01. Next base: position 6,095 of record MIBK01000146.1, read on the forward strand.
GGGCAGCTGGCTTATCCCATCGACGTGGCCATCGCCCTGGACCACTTCAGCCTGGCCGCCGTGGCCGAGGGCCTGGGCACCTGCTGGATCGGCTCTTTCGATCCCGCGCAGGTGCGGCGCATCCTGGGGATTCCGCCGGAGGTCCAGGTGGTCGGGCTGATGCTCCTGGGATACCCCCGCGAGAACACGGAACCGCTGAAAAAGAGCCGCCTGCCCCTGGAACAGATCGTCCACCGCGAGGCCTGGTAGACCGTCGCCGCTCGGGCGCCCCCCGCACCCTCTCGCCCTCTCGCCCTCTCACCGGCAACTTATCGCTTGATTCCGGCTTCTAATCTTGACTACTATTGTCATATTACGGAGGGCCTCATGTCCTATTTGGGTGGAGAGTCATCGAGCCTGCCGGCCGTGGACGAGCGGCCGTCGCCGGCAAGCCAACCGCTGCGGCAGGAGATGGAGCGGCGGGCGCCGGCGGGTCAGGGGGTGCTGCAGGCCGTGAAGGCCGAAATCACCCGAGTGGTGGTCGGGCAGGAGCGCCTCATCGAGCGCCTGCTGATCGCCCTGCTGTGCAACGGCCACGTGCTCATCGAAGGGGTGCCCGGCCTGGCCAAGACCCTGACTGTAACCACCCTGGCCCGCACGGTGCGGGCCGGCTTCCAGCGCATCCAGTTCACCCCGGACCTGCTGCCCGCCGACCTCACCGGCACCCTGATCTACAACCCGAAGACCCAGGAGTTCGTGCCCCGCCAGGGCCCGATCTTCACCAACATCGTCCTGGCCGACGAGATCAACCGCGCCCCGGCCAAGGTGCAGAGCGCCCTGCTGGAGGCCATGCAGGAGCGCCAGGTCACCATCGGGGACACCACCTATCCCCTGGACGACCCGTTCATGGTGCTGGCCACCCAGAACCCCATCGAGCAGGAGGGGACCTATCCGCTGCCGGAGGCCCAGACCGACCGCTTCATGCTCAAGCTGGCGGTCACCTACCCTTCGCAGGAGGAAGAGCTGGAGATCCTGCGGCGCATGGCCCGCAACCAGCCTCCCCCGCGTGCCGAGGCGGTGATCGGGCCCGAGCAGATCCGCGCTCTGCGCGAGGAGGTGGACCAGGTGTACGTCGACCCCAAGATCGAGGAGTACATCGTGAACCTGGTGGACGCCAGCCGGCACCCGCAGCGCCGGGGCCTGCCGTTGGCCGAGCTGATCCAGTACGGGGCCTCCCCCCGGGCCACCATCTACCTGACCCTCACCTCCAAGGCCCACGCCCTGCTCTCCGGGCGCGGCTACGTGACGCCCCTGGACGTGAAGTCCCTGGCCCCGGACGTGCTGCGCCACCGCATCCTGCTGTCCTACGAGGCGGAGGCCCAGGGCTTGAGCTCCGACACCATCGTGGAGCGCATCCTGGACGGGGTAGAGGTGCCGTAATGGAGTGGTTCTTGGACGGGGTAGAGGTGCCGTGATGGAGTGGTTCTTGGACGGGGTAGAGGTGCCGTGACCGCCACCGAGCTGGCCCGGGCCGTGCGCTTTCTGGAGATCACCACGCGCAAGGCGGTGACCGCCACCTTCGCCGGGCGCTACACCAGCGCCTTCAAGGGCCGCGGCATGGAGTTCGACGAGGTGCGGGAGTACCAGAGCGGGGACGACGTGCGCTCCATCGACTGGAACGTCTCGGCCCGCACCGGGCGCCTGCACACCAAGCGCTACGTGGAGGAGCGCGAGCTGACCATCCTGCTGCTGGTGGACCTGTCGGCCTCAGGCTCCTTCGGCAGCACGACCCGCAGCAAGGCCGAGGTGGCCGCGGAAATCTGCGCCCTGCTGGCCTTCACCGCCATCCGCAGCAACGACCGGGTGGGCCTGATCATCTTCACCGACCGGGTGCGGAAGGTGATCCCCCCCCGCAAGGGCTCCCGGCACGTGCTGCGCCTGATCCGCGACATCCTGGCCTTCGCGCCGGCAAGCGCCGGCGAGCGCACCAGCATCAACGCGGGCCTGCAGGCCCTGTCCGCCGTGCTGAAGCGCCGGGCGGTGGTGTTCCTGGTTTCGGATTTCCAGGACCGCGGCTACGAGGCTCTGCTGAAGACCGCGGGAAAGCGGCACGACCTGATCGCCGTGCTGCTGGCCGATCCGCGCGAGCTCGGCCTCCCGGACGTGGGCCTGCTCGAGCTGGAGGACGCGGAGACCGGCGCGCGCGTGCTGGTGGATTCCGGAAGCCGCGAGGTGCGCCGCGCCTACGAGCAGGCCGGGGCCCAGGGGCGCGCCGCCCTGTCCCGGCTGTGCTCCGGCGCCGGCATCGACCTGATCCCGATCACCATGGGCGAGGATCCGGCGCGGATCCTGGTGCGCTTCTTTCTGGCCAGAGAGAGGCGGTTGTAGCGGGGAGGGAGGCAATGAGCGGCAACCGGTTCCTGCGGGCCTGCGGGGCGGCGTTTCTTTGGCTGCCGCTGCTGAGCCTGGGGTGCGACGGCCCCGCGGCCGGGCGCGACAGCTTCGAGCTGGAGAAGGCCTACGGCCAGGGGCGGTCGGTGAGCTTCGCGGTGCGCGTGTCGCGCCTGAAGATCAGCACCGCCGAGCAGGTGGCCCTGGAGCTGGAGAGCCGCGCCGCTGAGGCCTGGCGGGTGGCCTTCCCCGAGATCGCCGAGGAGCTCGGGGAGTTCCGGGTGAGCGCGCGGGAGGCCGAGCGCCGGCGCCTGGAGCGCGACGGCTCCCTCACGGTCACCCGGGCCTACACCCTGGAGCCCTTCCTCCCTGGAGCCTACCAGATCCCCCCGCTCACCCTGGACTTCGGCGAGGCCGGCGAGGAGTTCTCCTTCTCGCTCTCCTCCGAACCGATCGTCGTGGAGGTCTCCTCGGTGCTGCCGCCCACGCTGGGCGAACAGGACCTGGAGGAAATCGCCGGGCCTGACCGCCT
>MIBK01000146.1:9013-10238 GCA_001829505.1 Spirochaetes bacterium RBG_16_67_19
TGTGGATCGGCGGCGGGGCGGCGGTCGCCGCCGGCTTGGCCGCGGGCGCGGTGCTGCTGCTGCGCCGGGCCCGCCGCCGCGCTCCCCCCGCCAGGCCCCTGGGCAGCGCGGAGGCGGCGCTGGCCGAGCTCGCCGCGCTGCTGGCCCGGGGCTTCGCGGAGCAGGGCCTGTTCCGCGAGTTCTACCAGGGCTTGAGCGACCTGGCCCGCCGGTACGTAGAGAACCGCTACGCCATCCGCGCCCCCGAGCGGACCACGGAAGAGTTCCTCCGCGAGGCCCAGGACAGCCCGGCCCTGTCCGGGCACAGCGAGCTGCTGAAGAGCTTCCTGCGGCACTGCGACCTGGTCAAGTTCGCGCGCCTGCAGCCGGAGCCCGCGGAGGTTTCCGCCGCGGTGGAGGCCTGCCGGAGCTTCATCACCCGGACCTCCAACCAGGAGCTCCCGGCATGAGCTTCCAGTTCCAGAGCCCCTGGATGTTCGCCTTCCTCCTGCTGATCCCCGCGCTCCTGTACCACGAGCTGCGCCGTCCGCCGGGGGCCTCCCTGCGCTTCAGCTCCACGGCCGGGGCGCGCTCACTGCCCGCCTCCTGGCGCCTGCGCCTGGCCCGGCTGCCGTTGGCCCTGCGCGCGGCCGCCCTGCTCCTGCTGGTGGCCGCCCTGGCGCGGCCGGTGAGCGGGAGGGACCCGGTGCGCAACGTGACCGAGGGGGTGGCCATCCAGATGGTGGTGGACCGCTCGGGCAGCATGGGCATCGGCATGGACTACAAGGGCGAGACGCTGCCGCGCTTCGAGGTGGTCAAGCGGGTGTTCGCCGACTTCGTGCTGGGCGACGGGAGGGACCTGCGCGGCCGGCCCGACGACCTGATCGGGATCATCGCCTTCGCCGGCTTCGCGGACACCATCAGCCCCCTGACCAACTCGCGCGACGCCCTGTCCGGGCTGCTCAAGGAGCTTGCCATCATCCGCGACGCCAGCAAGGACGGCACGGCCATCGGCGACGGCATCGCCCTGGGCGCGGCGCGGCTGCAGAGCGCCCAGGAGGAAGCCGAGGCGGCGACGGCCGCCGGGGACGCCTTCCGGATCAAGAGCAAGATCCTGATCCTGCTCACCGACGGGGAGCAGAACGCGGGCAAGCGCAGCCCGGCCCAGGCGGCGGCCCTGGCCGCGGAGTGGGGCATCAGGATCTACTCCATCGGGGTTTCCGCCGGCTCGGGCGGCAGCCTGCCC
>MIBK01000146.1:10265-10629 GCA_001829505.1 Spirochaetes bacterium RBG_16_67_19
GCCGCGGAGTCCACCGGCGGGATCTACCGGGAGGTGGGGGACGAGCGCAGCCTGCGCGCGGTCTACGAGGAGATCGACCGGCTGGAGAAAAGCGAGGTGCGCACCCTGCAGTATCTGAGCGTGCGCGAGCTGTTCACCCCGCTGGCCCTGGCCGCCCTGGCTCTGTTGAGCCTGCAGATCCTGCTGTCGGCCACCGTGCTGCGGAGGCTGCCGTGAACGTGCACTTCGCGGCCCCGGACCTGCTGCACCTGCTGTGGGTGGTGCCCGCCGCCGGCCTGCTGCTGTGGCTGTCCGGCCGCCGGGCCCGCGCGGCCCTGGCCCGCTTCACCGCCCTGGGCGGCCGGCTGGCCCAGTTGGACCGGCG
>MIBK01000146.1:10667-11108 GCA_001829505.1 Spirochaetes bacterium RBG_16_67_19
TGGCGGCCATCGGAGTGGCCCTCCTGCGGCCGGGCTGGGATCCCCAGCCCCTGGTGGTGCGCCAGGAGGGCAGGGACGTGGTGTTCGCGGTGGACGTGTCCCGCAGCATGCTGGCCGAAGACCTGGCCCCCAGCCGCCTGGAGCGGGCCAAGCTGGCCATCCTGGACGCGCTGCCCGCCCTGCAGGGCGACCGGGTGGCCGTGGTGGCCTTCGCCGGGGACGCGGCCGTGGTCTGCCCGCTCACCCGGGACTACGGCTTCTTCAAATGGGCCGTGCAGGGGCTTTCCCCGGGCAGCGTGCAGGTGCAGGGCACCCTGATCGGGGACGCGGTGCGCAAGATCGCCGCGGAGGTTTTCGATCCGCGCGAGAAGCGTTTCAAGGACCTGATCCTGATCTCCGACGGCGAGGACCAGGGCAGCTACCCGGAGGTGGCCGCCTCCG
>MIBK01000147.1:0-852 GCA_001829505.1 Spirochaetes bacterium RBG_16_67_19
GCCCCGATTGCCGCCCAGGTCACCCAGCCAGCCCCCGCCAGCAGCGCCACCGGGTTGAGGCTGGGCGCGCGCACAATGCGCCCTTCGGGCCCGGCATAGCGGGCCGGGATCTCGGGGATGCCGTCGCTGTCGGTATCCGGGAAGCCCTGCGCGTATTCCAGGAGGCCCACCCACTCCTTCAGCTCTTGGACGCCCGGCCGCGCGGGGTCGGCGTCCACCCGGGCGTCGGCCAGGTCCTGGATGGGCCTGCCCTCCCGGTCCTTGGGCACGATGTCCAGGATGTGGAAGGTGAACCCTCCGATGAGCTTCAGGAAGGCGGAGTTGTAGTAGTTGGCCACCACCCGGTACAGGGTGGTGTTGCCCTTGGAAGTGTCCAGACGCTTCCAGCCCCGTTCCGCGCTGCCCAGCTCCACCCGGCTGACCCGGTCGAAGAGCACCCGGCGGGGATTGTAGGTGAAGCGCACCCCGGAAACCTGCAGGAAGTAGTCGCTGCCCTTCAGGGGGTGCACGCTGGCCACGATCTCCAGTGCCTTGCGCAGCTCCGCGCCCGTCAGCCAGACGCTGATCAGCGGGTAGGCCATGCTGCCGTCCAGGCCTACGCCCAGGGGCAGGACCCGGAACAGGTCGGCCACCGTGAGCCGGCCCGTGCGCCCTTTGAGGATCTCGTCGCGGATCACCCCGCCGGATTCCACCGCCAGGGTGACCTGGCTCCCGGGATTATCGGCGTCCGAGCCCACCCGGTCCACATACCAGCGGATGCTGTCGGCCACCAGGTTGCCCAGGCCGGTCTCGGCCTCGGCCGCCTTCAGGTCGAAGTCCGTCTCGGCCAGCACCTGGCCATAGGACCAGCCG
>MIBK01000147.1:895-2913 GCA_001829505.1 Spirochaetes bacterium RBG_16_67_19
CGATACGGGCCTGGATGAGCCGATCCCCCGGCCGCGCGTCGTCCAGGGGCACCTTCTTCCATTCCAGCAGGCGCACCCGGCCCCCGTCCACCTCGAAATCCAGGGCGCCCAGCTCCTTGCCGTATTCCCAGGCCTGCACGATGATCGTCTCCCCGACCTGGAGCGGGGCTTCCAGGAAGGTATGGGTATGCCCGCTCACGATGATGTCGATGCCCGGCACCTCCCGGGCCAGGAGCAGGTCCTCGGACTTGCCGGGGTCCTTGGAAAGCCCGGAATGCGACAGGCAGATCACCACCTCCGCCTTTTCTTCGCCCCGCAGCAGGGCGACCATTTCCTTGGAGACTTCGATCGGGTCCCGGAAGTTCACCGGGGAGGCGAAAGGGGCCACCTCGGCGGCATCCTTGCCGATGACCGCGAACAGCCCGAAGCGCACCCCGCCCCGTTCAATGATCCGGTAGCGCTGGACCAGCCCGTCGGCGCAAACCTTCTCCAGGCTGTCATCCTCGGGATCCTCAGGATCGAACACGGCGCTGGCGAACAGCACCGGCGGCAGGTAGCGGCGAGCGGCCGCGGCGGACAGGATGCGCGCCAGGCCGTCCGGCATCAGGTCGAACTCGTGGTTGCCCAGGGCCACCGCGTCGTAGCCCATGGCCTGCAGGAGGCCCAGCTCCAGGCCCTGCTCGCGGGCCACCAGGTGGAACAGGCTGCCCATCAGGAAATCCCCGGCGTCCAGCACCAGCACCGGGTTTTTGCGCTCGATGCGTACCGCCTCGATAGCCGCGGCCAGGCGCGACCAGCCGCCCAGCGTGGCGTCATCCCCCGGCGACAGAGGCGTGTAGTCCAGCTCCGGGGAAACTCCCTGCAGGTGCGAGTGCAGGTCATTGGTATGCAGGATGGTGAAGCGTTTGGCCTCGGCGCTCAGGGTGGCGGCGAAGAGGACCGCGAAAACGGCTGCTGCGATTGCACGGCGCATGGCGGGGCCTCCTTATCGAAGTAAGCCTAAGCCATCGCCGGCCGGCGATCAAGTGCGGCAGAGGTACCAGGCCGAACCAGACGGAGTGACGAGCACTTCGACCTCCGCGAAGACGCTCTGCAGTTCCCGCTTCCCGCGGCGCCGGAAGCGCCGGTAGTCGCTGCGCTCCAGAGCCTCCAATGTCCTGGTGAAGAGCCAAGGACCCTGATACTCCCGAGGGGAATAGTCGTGGAATAATACAAGACCCTGCGAAACCCTGCGCGCCTCGCTGTAGAACCGCCGCCGCTCGGCCGTTTGCAGGCCGTGCAACACGTGTGTGGCGAGGACCAGATCGAAGTGCTGATCGGGAAAATCCAGGCCTTTCAGCGGGTCGCCCTCGGATACCTGGACCATCCGGGTGTCGAGCCCCGCCTGACGCAGCAACCGCCTCGCCGTGGCGATCATCCCGGGCGAGGCATCCACCGCCCAGACCTCGTGCCCCCTTTCCGCCAGAACGGAGATATTGGCCCCGGTGCCGCAGCCGATATCCAGTATCCTGGCCTTCCTGGGCAAATCCAGATAATGCCGCAAAGTCCTGAGGCTGCGCCGAAAGGCCAGGCGCTGGGCGTGAAACAGCAGTCCGTATATCCAGGCTATCCGGTCGAAAACCCGGATGCGAGGATCGGTCGAGAAGCGAGCAGAAGGGTTGCCGGCCACAGGATGCCCATTCTAAGACGACCGTACGAGCCGGGCAAGACAGGCGCAATGGATCTCGCCGCCCTGCCAACCGGCGCAGTGGTGCTCTTGGCCATGGGGATTCTCTCATTGACAATCGAGAATATTCCCATTACCAGCAAGGGCCGGATCGTAACAGACGGATCTGGCCACGGGCCTGGTGGTGGGCTACCCCCCCTGCCCCAGGCTTTAGAGAAATACGGGGTAGAGGTCAGGATCGGCACATACCCGATCCCGCAGAAATACCTCACCAGCCACATGCGCTTGGGTACCTGGAACAGCGAACAATGGCAAACGCTGATCGCTCCGATCCTTTCCGACGAAAAAACCC
>MIBK01000147.1:2932-5747 GCA_001829505.1 Spirochaetes bacterium RBG_16_67_19
CGTTGGAGCGGAGCGATCAGGCAAGAGAGCGGTTTCCCCGCCGCCGCTCTTGCTCCGGCAGTTTCGGGAACAGCCGCAGGTAGAAGATTTCTCCCTCGTAGCTGCTTTCCGCCAGCCGGCCCTGGTCAACCAGACCCTGGACCACCAACCAGTCCGCGCCGCAACGCCTGAGCAGCCCTCCCACGGCGCTTCGCCGCATGGGATGCACGGCAGTGATAGTAATTTCCGGTCAGGGCAGGACTATGGCTGCTGCGGAACCAGTCGGAAAAGATCCATGTGCTCCGTCTCCAGCCTCTGCACCGATGCATAGCCGGCCTTCTCCGCCAGTTGCCGGATTCGCTCGGGCCGCAGGCGGTGGGCCAGCGGCGGCCCGTGCTCCTCGCTGCGATAAGGCCATTCCAGGACGGCCACCCGCGCGGCGGCGACCCTGCGGGCTTCGCGCAGCGCCGCCAAAGGGTCGTCCGCCTCGTGGAGCACATGTCCCAGGAAAACCAGGTCGAAAGACCGTTCCTCGTAGGGCAGGTTTTCCACGGCCCCCGCCCGGAACTCCGCGCCGGGAACCGCTGCCCTGGCCAGTTCCAGCAGCTCCGCGTTCACGTCGAGGCCCGCCACCCGCAGTCCTCGCGAGGCGAACGCCGCCGCGAAAATCCCGGTGCCCGTTCCCGCATCCAGGACGCTGCGGATCGTCGCGCCTTCCAGGCTCAGACGCACAACCGCGTCGAGGTCAAGCAAGGCCAGCCGCTCGGGAGCGGACAACCGCCCTGCCCCGCCGTGGTAGCGCTTCTGGTCAGCCATGATGCGACAATGTAACGCGGATGCCGGAGAGGGGGAAGGGAATTCAGAAGCTTTCCAGCACCTGGGCAAGCTGTTATGATGGACGCAATAGGATGGTGTCAGCAGGATGAAAATCGCCGTGGCGTCCCTGGGAATCGTGCCGGATGCTCTGGTCGGCATTCGCTTCGGCTTCTGCTCCCAGTTCCTGGTCTTCGACCTGGACACCATGGGCCATGTGGTCGTGAGCGTTTTGCCCAGCCGGGAGCCGGCGGAAGGCCTCAGTCTCGAGGCCATCCGGACCATTGCCAGGCAGGATGTCGAAGCCGTCATCACCGGAGACATAAAGGACATCTGCCGGCAGACTCTCATCGAAATGGGCATTGAAGTCATCTCCGGCGTCAGGGGAATGACCGTCATTGAGGCGATTGAACGTTATAAATCGACCCGCCTGGCGACTCCCGAATCACGACAGGGCACGCTCGCCCGCATCGCAGTGGCGGCCAGCGGCGAGGGTCTGGATGCCAGCCTGCAAACCGGACTGGACGCCTGCATAGCGCTCACGATCGTGGACCCGGCAACGAAGAAATGGGAGTTGATCCGGGTTGAACACAGCGGCCCCGCTCACAAGGTGAACATCGAGGGCGTCCGGGCTATCGTCCAAAGCGGTGCCAGTGTGGTCATCACGAGCCAGCTATCGGCGGGATGCTGCATGGCGCTGCAGGCGCTGTCCGTTGCCGCCTACATCGCGCCCCAGGGGACTACAGTGCGAGAGGCTATCGAGCTTTACGAGCGTGGAGAGCTTGAGGAAGCAGCGCCGGCCATATAAGGGAAGGCTCTGCTGGCCTCAGCGGTGCACGATCCGGAAGCTGCTTACGTTGTGCCTGCTGCCGGGCGCGGTGTTGAAGCCGCGAAATGCCGAGCGAAATCCATTCTGGAAAACATTGATCCAAGAGCCGCCCCGGAGCACCATGTACTCGAGCTTGGAATCGCTGCGGAAGAAGTAGCGATCCGGGCGTGGGGAATCCAGGATCTCGCCGTCTGCCTGGGCGTTGTCGCTGCACCACTCCCAGACATTGCCGCTCATGTCGGCCAGTCCTTGCGGCGTGTCTCCCTGCGGGCTCCTGCTGCCCGCGGCGCCCGTCTTCGAGGCCTTGGGCGCCGAAAGCCCGCTGACCACGTTCTGCGGATCCCATGTGTCACCCCACGGGTAAATGCGCTCCTCCTGACCGGGCGCGCCCTTGGCCGCCGCGTATTCCCATTCAATCTCCGTAGGCAGGCGGTATCCTGAAGCACTGAGGTCTGCCCACCCCTTGTCGTCGTAGACCGGGGTCAGGCCTTCGCGCAGGGAAAGCCAGTTGCAGAAGGCCACCGCCTCATACCAGCTGACACCCACGACGGGCTGGTCCGGGCCGTTGAATCTGGCATCCCTCCAGAAGGCGGGCTGCACGATCTTGCCCTTCCATGCCCAGCCGTTCGCCGACCAATACTTGCGCTCGGAGTAGCCGCCAGCCTCGACAAACCCTCCGAATTGGGCGTTGGTAACCGCGAATTTGGAGATAAAGAAGTCATAGGAGAGGAGTTGTGCCGCGTTGGGGCCCAGCGCTCCATCCCCCATGGTGAACGAGTCTCCCGCCGCGCGGATCTCGATCAAGATCACTTCTGTCGTGGACTGGGCGCCCGCCCGGAACGAGGCGCAACAAGCAGCGCAGAGCAGGCTCAGGGCACACAATGCGGGTCGCATCAATGCGCTCCTCCGCGACCGCGGCCGTGCCTGGCGCGCCGCCCCGGTGGCGCGTCTCTGACCGGAAGGTCCCCATCTGCCGCTGAGGCCCCCCCGTGGCCCACCTGCCGGCCCAGGTCCGTGATCTTTTCGCTCTTGCAGCTCGGACAGCTCAACGCTTGAGGCGACGGCTCCCCGCCGCGCAACGGGATCTCCCAGAAGGTGCTGCACTCTTTGCAGCGGTAACGGTTGCTGCCCAGCACGAAGTTGCCGCCTTCGATGCGGATGGCCTTGCCGGTGGTGAGGGCGTCGGCCACCTTG
>MIBK01000147.1:5799-6807 GCA_001829505.1 Spirochaetes bacterium RBG_16_67_19
TCGGCCGCCTCCTGCTGCTGCAGCCCCTCCAAATCCACCAGGCGCAGCGCCTCGTATTCATCGACGCCGACCACGACCTGCTCGAGTTGGAACATAGGAATGCCCTGGGGCTTGAAATACACCACCGAGGGGGGTTGGAGCACGAACCTGTCCTTTTTCGGCTTGGGCATGACGCCTTGCAGGCTACCAGAGGCGGCCTCTGACATCAAGCCGGCGCAGTCCTGAAGGCGCCGTTGCTTTGTAGAACAAAGCCAATCTAATAAGCCGTCGCTGGTTCTGCGCTACGATCTGGAGCTGGTTTCACCGCCGTGCCACCCGGGGGCCGCCACCTGGAGCGCCCTGGCTTCGCTGGACACCGATATCGACGCGGTCCTGCCCTATCTCAACTCCCGGCTGCAGCGGGCCGATTACGACCACCAGGCGAAAACTCTGATTTGGAAGGATCAGGGTCGAAGCTTCGCTTTCCGGTCCCGGGAGATCAAAGCGGCGCCCGCGCATGACCGTGAGGAGGCCCGAGATCTTATCGAACGGGCGGTGGCCATGGTCAACCAGACCTGGCTCGAGCGGGAGCGCATCGAACCGCGCTGTGACAAGCGACCTCGGGCGAATCTCATGCAGCTCTATCGCCTGCTGCCGCGCTCCAACTGCGCAAAGTGCGGCTATGCCGCCTGCATGGCTTTCGCGGCCGCGTTGCGGGAAGGAGAAACGAAGATGGGCCATTGTCCTGTTCTGGAGCAGCCTTCCTTCGACGCGAATCGCAGTAGCCTGCTACGGATGATGGAGCCAGCCGAGAGCTAGCCGGCGGCACAGTCCTTCAACGCAGCCGACTCAGCGCAGCCACTCGCTGAAGACCCGCTTCTCCTTGAACAGCCGGTAGCGGATGAACTCGTTCAGGCAGACCATGGCCCGCTCGGCGGTCAGGTAGGTGGGCACCCCGCCGGAGTCCATGACCTGGCCGAATCGGTTGTAGACCGCGTCGGCCCCCGACACCACGTTCACCGAGACCAC
>MIBK01000147.1:6947-8989 GCA_001829505.1 Spirochaetes bacterium RBG_16_67_19
AGCTCAACATCACGTCGATGCAGCGCTCGAACTGCTCGTCGCTGATCATGGCCGTCAGGTCCAGCAGCGGGCCCGGCTCCACCATGGGGGGGATGTGTTCGCGCAGCATTCCGATGGTTTGGTCGTCGAGCTCGGCCAGCTCCAGCTCGCCCAGGTTGTCGGCGGCGGAGGTCTTCTCGTAGCCGGCGTTGGCGATCACCGCCACCCGCCTCCCGGACACCGGGAAGTCGGCCAGCAGGGCGAAGGTCTTCACGTAGTCCCCGTGGGCGATCATGGAGCCGGCCACGATCAGCCCGGCCTGCTTCATGGCCGCCTTGGCCACCTCGTACTCCCCGGCGATGGAGGCCGTGTGGGACTGGGCCGCCTGCCGGCCGGCCTCGGTGCGCCCGGCCTTGTACACGATGATCGGCTTGCGGCAGCGGGAGGTGACCTCGAAGAACCTCCGCCCCGCCCCCTCCTTGAAGCCCTCGATGTACAGGCCGATGACCTGCACCATCGGGTCGTCCTCGAAGTACTGCACCAGGTCGGCCGGGTCGATGTCCAGCTGGTTGCCGTAGCTCACCACCACCTTGGGGGAGATGGCGTTGCGCAGGTTGAACAGCTCCATGATGCCCATGGCCCCGCTCTGGCTCAGGATGGCCACGTTGCGCTCGCGGGACAGGTCCACCTTGAACTTCTCCTCCGGGATGAAGAAGGTGTTCAAGCCCGGGTGCTGGCGGTCCCCGGCGTACACCACCCCCAGGCAGTTGGGCCCCATCAGGCGGATGCGGGCCTGGCGGCACACCTCCAGGATGCGCCGCTCCGCCTCGCGGTTCTTGTCGATCTCGCTGAAGCCCCCCGGAATCAGCAGTATGGCCTTGACCCCCCGGCGCGCGCAGTCCTCCACCACCGGCAGGCTGGATTCGGCCGGCACCGTGATGATGGCCAGGTCCACGGTGGCCTCCAGCTCGGCCAGGGAGCGGGCCAGCGGGAAGCGGCGGCCGGCCTCCTCGACATCGCCGCCTCGGCGGTTCACGCAATGCACGTCCTCCCGCCCCAGCTCCAGCAGGTTCCTTAGTATTATGTTCCCGGACTTGCCGTGGTCCAAAGCGCTCACCCCGACGATGGCCACCCCATGGGGCTCGAACAGGGGGCGCAGGGTGTCCTTGGCTTGCAGCTGCAGGTCCACCGGCGCGGGCGGGCGCTCCCGGAAGGTGGCGTAGCCGTCCAGGGCGACGAACTGCCCGTGCTCGTCGAACACGAACGGGTTCACCTCGAACTCGCTCAACACCCAGCCGCCGGCCCCCGGCCCAAACGAGGAAAAATGCGTGGCCAGGCCGCTCAGGCGCACCTCGGCGTCCACGATCCTGTCAATGTGGGCCTGGCGGCCTTCCGCCAGGTACTTCTTGTAGATGTGGGTGGAGGCCAGCAGGGCGGAGGCCCATTCCCGGTCCACCGGCAGCAGCACCAGGTTGGGCGGGGAGAAATGAGTGGCGAAATGCTCCGCGTCCTCCCCCCCCTTGCTGAAGGAGAGCACCGGGCCGAAGGCGTCGCTCTCCCGGAAGCCCAGCAGGGTCTCGTTGCCCAGGGCGGGTGAGTAGCGCACGAACTCCACCAGCAGCACCCCCTCCACGCGCTGCCCGCGGCTCTCGAAGCGCTCGCGCATCTCCCGCGCCGTCCAGCGCACGAACTCCAGGTCCTTGTACACCACCTTCACCCCGCCCAGCTTCTGCTTGTGCGGGGCGTCAGGGGAAACCACCTTGACCACGATACGCTCGGAGCCGAACTGGCCCAGGGTGGCCGGCTGGATGTCCTCTTCGCCGGAGGCCAGCACATGCCGCGGTATGGGCAGGCCCAACTCGGCCAGCACGGCATACACCTCGTGCTCGTAGAGCTGGCGCCGGCCGGCGGCCGCCGCCCCGGCGATGATGGCTTCGACCCGGGGCACCCAGGCGGGGAGGCGGTTCAAGAGCGGGCGTCCATGCCGGCGGCGAAGGCCTGGAGATTGGCCTCCACCACGGCCTGTCCCTTGCCGGCGAACAGCTCGGTTATGGCCTTTTCCA
>MIBK01000147.1:9085-9816 GCA_001829505.1 Spirochaetes bacterium RBG_16_67_19
CCTCCACCAGGCGGTGCCGGGGCAGCCTACGGATGGCCTCCAGCAGCTCCCCGGCCGGCGGGTAATCGGGAATGTTGTCGAAAGGCTCCACGGCAGTCACCAGCACGCCACCCGGAGAAAGGTAGGATAGGAAGCGCAGGCTCTCCAGGGGGTCCATGCCCAGGATCATGTCCGCCGAGCCGCGGGGCACCAGGTCGCTGGCGATCGGCCGGTCGGACAGGCGCAGGTGGGCCTGCACCGCCCCTCCCCGCTGGGCCATGCCGTGCACCTCCGACTGGCGCACCTGGAGGCCGGCCTTCAGGGCCCCGGCGGCGATGCAGGCGGCCACGGACAGCACGCCCTGCCCGCCCACGCCGGCCAGGATCACGTCGTACTTCATTCGGCCACCTCCTGCCGGCTCTTCTTCTTGATCGTCTGGACGCACTCCCGCAGGGCGATGATCACGGAGGGCCCGCGGTGCTCGATCTCCTCGCGCAGGATGCGGGCGTTCTCCTCCGCGTGCCGCTTGAGGGGGTTGATGACCCGGATATGGTCCGGGTCCACGCCCAGGCCGCGGATCAGCTCCGGAAATTGGGCGGAGGGCAGGATCGTGGGCTGGGTGCCGGTCATGGCGGTGGTGGAGTTGTCCATGATGATCAGGGTCAGGTTGGCCTTGGAAGCCACCACGTCCACCAGGCCGGTTATTCCCGAGTGCAGGAAGGTGGAGTCCCCGATAGTGGCCACCCCCGGGT
>MIBK01000147.1:9836-11160 GCA_001829505.1 Spirochaetes bacterium RBG_16_67_19
CCGCGGGCCATGCCCACCGAAGCCCCCATGCACAGGCAGGTCTCGATGGCCTGGTGCGGCGGGAGGTATCCGAGGGTGTAGCAGCCGATGTCGGAGGTGACCAGCTTGCGCTCGTAGCCCTGCAGGGCCCGGTTCAAGGCCTCGAAGGTATCCCGATGCGGGCAGCCGGCGCAAAGCTGGGGAGGCCGGCCCGGCAGGGCCGGTCCGCTGTAGGCCAGGCCGGGACGCTCCGGCAGGCCCAGCGCCGGACGGACGTTATCCGGGGTGAGCTCCCCGGTGGGCGGGACGGCCCCGTTCTCCTTGCCCTCCACGGCCACGGGGGTTTCCAGCAGCCCGCGCAGCTGACGCTCCACCAGCGGGTAGCCCTCCTCGAGGACCAGCAGGCGGCGCACGTGCGCGGCCAGCGCGCGCACCCGGGCCACCGGGATGGGATAGACCCCGATGTGCAGGTGCGAGGGCCGCTCCCGGCTGGAGCTGAGCTCCTCCAGGTTCTCCTCGTAGTAGTTGCGGCCCAGGCCGGTGGTGATCACCCCCAGCTCCCGGTCGGACAGGGACAAGGTGTTGTACGGCGAGCCCTCGCTGTAGGCTCTCAGCTCTTCCTGGGTCTTGAGGAGGCGTTCCCAGTGCTGGCGGGCCACGTTGGGCAGCAGGATCCAGCCCACCTGGTTGGCGGACTTGTCCAGGGGCTTCGGGGGCCGGCCCTCCCCCACCCGCACCACGGCGCGGGAATGTGCCAGCCGCGTGGTCAGGCGCACCATCACCGGCACGTGGAAGCGCTCCGACACCTCGAAGGCTTCCATGGTCATGGCGTAGGCCTCCTCCTGGTTGCGCGGCTCGAAGCAGGGCACGCGGGCGAAGTCCGCGAAAAAGCGGCTGTCCTGCTCGTTCTGCGAGGAGTGCATGCCCGGGTCGTCGGCCACGGCCAGCACCAGCCCGCCGTGGATGTCCAGAAGCGCCGAGTTGATGAAGGGGTCGGCGGCCACGTTCAGGCCCACGTGCTTCATGGTCACCAGGGCCCGGCGGCCGGCCAGGGAAGTGCCCACCGCCGCCTCGTAGGCGGTCTTCTCGTTGACGCACCAGGAGGCGATGAAGGACCCGGCGGCGGACGGCCCCTTCCCCGCCCCCGGCTGGCGCTGCAGGAACTCGATGATTTCGGTGGACGGGGTGCCGGGGTACCCGTAGGCCGCCGACAGGCCGGCGTGCAGCGCCCCAATGGCCAGGGCTTCGTCGCCCAGAAGCACCAACTCAGGCATGAAAACTCCTTGAGCTCGATTTATTGCAGGCGATACAGCTCCGGTCGCCGATCCTCCCAGAGATGGTTGCG
>MIBK01000147.1:11285-27000 GCA_001829505.1 Spirochaetes bacterium RBG_16_67_19
GCCCCCGCGGTCCTCGGAGCCGTAGCGGTTGGCCAGGATCCAGAAGACCCTGTTCTCGATGGAGCGCACGCGGCTGGAAAGCTGGGCGTACTCGGGCAGGACCAGGTTGGAGGGGTGGCAGATGATCTGGGCGCCGCCCAGGGCCAGCGAGCGCGCCGCCTCCGGGAAGAAGTGGTCGAAGCAGACCAGCATCCCCAGGCGGACCGGGGCCCCGCCGGACTGGACCGTGAAGACCGGAAAACCGGTGCGCCCGCCGGTGAAATGCATCTTCTCCTCCCCGAAAAGATGGGTCTTGCGGTATACCCCTTCCACCCCGTCGGGCCCGATCAGCGCCGCGCTGTTGTAGAACCCGTCCGCGGCCTTCTCGGCGATGCCCAGCACCACCCTTCCGCCGCTTTCCCGGCAGGCCTGCTGCAGCAGCTCGCTGGAAGGTCCCGGCAGCGTCTCGGCCAGCCCCGCGCTCTCCTCGCGGCTGGCGAACACGTAGCCGGAGGTGGCAAGCTCCGGGGCCACCAACAGATCGGCCCGGGCCTGCCGCACCGCGGCGGCCACCGCCTCGGCGTTCTCTCGCGGGCGGCCGAAGCGCGGCTGGAACTGGTAGAATCCGACGCGCATAACCTCTTATACTATATATATCCCGAAGCGTCGAGGAGGACCGGCCAACACATGAGCGAAGCAGTGAAGACCTTCGTGATCGACACCAACGTGTTCATCCACCGCCCCGAGGCCATCCACTCCTTCCGCGACAACGAGATCGTCATCCCCCTGTGGGTGCTGGAGGAGCTGGACAATCTGAAGAAGGAGCGCGACGAGCGCGGGCGCAACGCCCGGGAGACCATCCGCCTGCTGGACGAGGTGAGCCGGCACGGGGACCTGCGCGAGGGCGTGCGCCTGGAGAACGGCTCCACCGTGCGGGTGGAGCTGGGCCGCCACGATGGGGCGGAGCAGCTTCCCGCCGGCCTGGCGGACAGCAAGACCGACAACAAGATCCTGGCCACGGCCTACGCCCTGCAGCGGGCCGGCCGCCGGGTGTTCTTCGTTTCCAAGGACATCAGCGCCCGCCTCAAGGCCACCGCCCTGGGTCTGAAGGCGGTGGACTACGAAAAGCAGAAGGTCAACCTGCAGACCCTGTACCGCGGCTTCGTGGAGCAGGACGCCTCGCACGAGACCCTCAAGTCCCTGCGGGCCGACGGCTGGGTCCCCGCCAACACCCGCCTGGCGCCCAATGAGTTCGTGGTGCTCAAGGAAGCCAAGAGCGAGGATACCGCCCTGGCCCGCTTCGACGCCAAGCAGGGCCGCCTGGAGCTGGTCGGAGACATCTACTCGGTGAGCGCCATCAAGCCGCTGAACGTGCAGCAGCACATGGCCCTCAAGCTTCTGCTGGACGATTCGGTTTCCCTGGTGACCCTGGTGGGCAAGGCCGGCACCGGCAAGACCCTCATGGCCCTGGCCGCGGGGCTGAAGAAGGTGCTCACCGAGGAGCGTTTTTCCCGGGTGCTGGTGGCCCGCCCGGTCATCCCCATGGGCCGGGACATCGGCTACCTGCCGGGGGCCAAGGGCGAGAAGCTGTCCCACTGGATGCAGCCGGTGTTCGACAACCTGGAATACATCCTGGGGGCGGACAAGAAGCTGCGGGACATGTCGGTGGATTCGCTGATCAACCGGCACCTCATCGAGATCGAGGCCCTGACCTACATCCGGGGCCGCTCGCTGCCCAACCAGTTCATCATCATCGACGAGGCCCAGAACCTCTCGCCCCACGAGGTGAAGACCATCGTCAGCAGGGCGGGCACCGGCACCAAGGTGGTGCTGACCGGCGACCCCTACCAGATCGACAGCCCCTACCTGGACTCCAACTCCAACGGGCTGACCTTCCTGGTGGAGGCCTTCAAGGGCCAGGACATCTTCGGGCACGTCACCCTGGAGCGCTCGGAGCGAAGCCCCCTGGCGGAGCTGGCCGCGGAGCTTCTGTAGCTCAGGCCCTCCGGCCAACCCTCTGCATGCATATTGCATGCGCGAACGATTTGGAGTATGATGCATCAGGAGCAAAGCCGTGCCCTCCCTGCAGGTTCGTGATTTGCCGGAACACCTCTATCGAAAGCTCGTGGAAAAAGCCGCCTCCGAACATCGAAGCATCGCGCAGGAAACGGTCGTCCTTCTAGAAAAGGCCCTGGAAATGGAAACGGAAAAAAAGGTAGCCCGACAAGAGTTGCTCGAGCGAATCCTGAAAAAACCTCCGGCGGACCCGAAGAAAATCCCCGATCCGGTCGATCTTATCCGCGAGGATCGCCGCCGGTGAGCTTGGTTCTGGATGCCAGCGCAGCGGTAGAATTAGTCTTGGCCCGGCCCCGCCGGTCATCCATAGGCGCGGTGATAAAGCAAAGCGACTGGGTGCTCGCGCCTTCGCTCTTTGTCTACGAGGTTACAAACGCCCTTTGGAAGTACCACCGGCTGGCAGGAGTCGAGTTGACGGAATTGCAACTTGCTCTGGAGCAGGCAATCGCGCTCGCCAATGAACTCATCGCGGCCGACGTATTGAGCGCCGAAGCCCTCCGTATATCCTGCGAAGTCGCCTGTCCCGCCTACGACGCGGCATATCTGGCTGCGGCCAAAGCGCGAGGCGCCGCGCTCCTTACTCTTGACCTAAAGCTGATCGCCAACGCCAGGCGGGTGAAAGTCCCGATAGCGCAGCTTTGACTCAGGCCTTCACCGCTCCGCCGGCCAGACCGGCCACCAGGCGCTTCTCTATGATGTAGAACAGCACCAGCACCGGGATCAGGGCCACGAAGGCCGCCGCGTTCAGCAGCTCCCACTGGGTGGTCCAGCGCCCCACGAAGTTGTACAGCCCCAGCACCAGGGGCATCTTCTGCTTGGACTGGATGAAGGTCAGGCCGAACAGGAACTCGTTCCAGGCCGCGATGAAGGAATAGATCATGGTGGTCACCAGCCCCGGCACGGCGATGGGCAGCATGATCCGGGTGATGGTCTGCACCCGCGAGCAGCCGTCAATGAGGGCGGCCTCCTCGATCTCCTTCGGAATTGAGCGGAAGTAGCCGTTCATCATCCAGGTGGTGAAGGCGATGGTGAACACCGCGTTGGCCAGGATCAGCGACAGGTAGGTGTCCAGCAGGCGCAGGGAGGCCACGACCTTGAACAGCGAGATGACCACGATCACCGGCGAAAACATCTGGATGACCAGGAACAGGTACAGGATCATCCCCCGGCCCACGAAGCGCAGGCGGGCCACTGCGTAGGCAGCCGGCACGGTGAGCAGGGTGTTGAGCAGCATGGAGCCCACGGAGATGATCACGCTGGACTTGAAGTAGGTGGCGAACTGGAACTCGGTCCACAAGCGGATCAGGTTGGAGAACTGCCAGCTTTTGGGAATCCAGTAGGCCGGGTTGGTGTACACCTCCTCGGCGCTCTTCAGCATCGAGGAGATCATCACGAAGAAGGGGAAAAGCAGGACGACCAGCAAGACCACGGTCAGGATGACGGCCAGCGGCTTGCCCCGGTTGCGCCACTTCATTGACCCTGCTCCTGGCGGAAATAGATGCGGGCGTAGGCGATGGCGAGGCCCGTGAGGATGAAGAAAGTGACCACGGCCATGACCGCCGCCGGGCTGAACTTCAGGAACTCGAAGGCGTTCTTGTACAGCTTGGTGATCAGGATGTCCGTGGCTCCCGCCGGCCCTCCCCGGGTCAGGATGTAGATCGTGTTGAAATCGTTGAAGGTCCACAGGCAGGACAGCAGGGTGGCGATCAGCACCAGGTGGCGGATTCCGGGTAGCGTAATATAGAAGAACTTCTGCAGGCCGTTCACCCCGTCCAGGGAGGCCGACTCGTACAGATCCTCGGAGATGGCCTGCATGCCGGCCAGGAACACCAGGGCCATGAAGGGGATGCCGATCCAGATGTCCACCCAGATGCAGGCCGTGAAGGCCGGCAGGGGCATGCCCAGCCAGGTGGGCGGATTGGCCCAGAGGCCGGTGGCTTTGAGCGTGGCGTTGAGCAGGCCGTACTCCGGGTGATACACCCAGCGCCAGAGGATCGAGCTGATCGGCACGGCGGAGGCCCAGGGCACGATGAACAGCATGCGGGCGACCTTGCGCCCGGCGTACTTCACGTTCAGCAGCAGAGCCACGATCATGCCCAGCACCGCCTTCACCGCTACGGCGATGGCCGTCCAGTACAGGGAGCGGGCCGTGATCTGCCAGAACTCCTTGTCGGTGAACTGGTAGACGAAGTTCTTGAGGCCGGCGAACTCCTTGAGCTGGGCCAGCTTGTTGGTCCGGAACAGGGAAATCAGGAAAACGTAGACGACCGGGTAGATCATGAAGCCCAGCAGCAGGATCACCGCGGGGGCCAACAGGAGGTAGGCCAGCCGGGCCTCCGGGTTCCACAGCCGCTGCCGCAGGGGAATCGTCGCTGCCGCTCTGAAATCTCTCAATGCTCTTCCCCAAAACCGGGATGCCCGGCCAGCCGGCCGGGCATCCCGAACGATCCTGCGGTGCCTACATTCCCCGCGCGCGGTTGACCTTGGCCGCGGCTTCGTCCAGCGCCGCCTTGGGCGACATCTGGCCGAGGAAGGCCTTCACGTTGGCGTCCCAGATGATATCGGACACCTCGGCCCACTCCTCGATCAGGGGCCAGCCCTTGGCGGTCATGGCCGCCTGCCCCAGGGCCTGGTACAGCGGGCTCTGGAACTGCGGCAGCTTGGCCGCGGAAACCGTGACCGGCGGGAAGCCCACCAGCTCGTCGAACTTGGCCTTCCACTGGTCCTGGTAGAAGAAGTCCAGGAACTGGCCGGCTTCCTTGGTGTACCTGGCCTTCTTGAAGATGGCGATGGAGTCGGTGATGATCAGCGAGGCCGGCTTCTGGCCCGCGAACGGCGGGATCTGCACGTACTGGGCCTTGAACTTGGAGTTGGCCTGCTTCATGGCGCTCTCCACCCAGGCCCCGATCATGACATAGGCCGCCCGGCCCTCGTAGAAGATCGGGTGGCTGTCCATGCGGGTCAACCCCAGGTAGCCTTCCTGGGTGATCTTGTCCTTGGTGGCCATATCGACCATGAACTGCAGGGCCTTCACCCCGGCCGGATTGTTGAACACGGCCTTGCCCCAGGAGCCGTCGGCGTTCTTGGCGAAGTAGTCACCGCCGGCCGCGTACAGGTAGTAGCAGAAGTCGGTCAGCTCGGTGTGCTTCTTGCCCGGCATGATCAGGCCGTAGGTCTGGGGCGGCTTGCTGACCCTCTTGGCCTCGGCGCGCAGCTCTTCCATGGTCTTGGGCACCACCCGGGTGATGTCGTTGTTCACGGTCATGATGCGCGCCCCGGCGGCGATGGGCAGGCCCATCAGCTTGCCCTGGATCTTGGCCTCCATGGCCCCGGCGGCGATGTTGTCCAGGGTCTTCTTGGAGACGACCTTATCCACCTCCAGCACGGAGTCGGTGGACATCAGGTCCAGCAGCCAGCGGGTGCCGATCACGCACAGCTCCGGCGGCTGACCGCCGGCCACGGAGGTGGTCATCTTCTCCTGCATCAGGTCCCACTGGATCGGCACGATGTCCACGTCTATGGACGGGTTGGCCGCCATGAAGGCGTCCTGCAGGCTCGCCCGGTACTCTTCGGTCAGGCCGTCGTACAGCGCCCAGAAGAAGGTCACTTTGGCCTTCTGCGCCCAGACCAGGCCGCCGGCCAGCAGAAGCACCAGAACCAGAATCCAGAGGATTCTTTTTCGCATGTGCATCCCCCTTTATAAGAGTTTCTGACAAAATACCCGACGGGTACGGTTTCAGTCTAGATCCCTGCCGATGCGGCTGTCAAGCTTGGATTTGCTCGCGCGCGGTCTGGATGAAGGCCAGCATGTTGGCCAGCGGCACGTCCCCTTCCACGTCGTGGGCCGGGGCGAAGATGTAGCCGCCGGCGCCGCCGGCTGCCAGGAGGCGCCGTGATTCCCGGCGAACCTCCTCCGGGCTGCCGTAGGGCAGAAGCTTCTGGTGGAAAGTCCCCCGTGGAAGCAGAGCCTTCCCCGGTACCGGCCCAGCAGCTCGTAGACCTGCATGACTTCCGGCTGGAAGGGATTGAAGCTGGAAAGCCCGATGTTGACGAGCTCTTCGAACAGCTCGTCCACGTCGCCGCAGGAGTGGATCATGACGAACTTCCCGGCCCGCCGGACGACGCCGTACATGCGGCGCAGAACCGGCTGGATGAACTCCCCCCAGAGCCGCGGGCCCATCTGCAGGCCGTGCTGGGCGCCCCAGTCGTCCCCGAAATAGACCGCGTCGATGTCATATGCCAGCGCGCGGCCCACCTGGCTGATATTGTACTCGGCGATGGTTCCCAGCAGCTCCCGGACGAAGCCGGGATGGTCGTAGAAATCCATCATGAGGTTCTCGATGCCGCGAAGGGTCCAGGCCCTCTTTTGCCTAATTATGCGATTTTCGCTGCTCCTAGCAGCTCCCCGAGCGGGTCCCGCTCCAGGGCTGAGAAGCCCAGGTGGGAGTGCCTCCGCCACCCCTCCGCGAAGGCGAAGCGCCCGGACCGGCGCCCGACTTCGGCGCTCATTTCGCGCATGGTGGCCAGGTAGCTGTCCAGGCCCTGACTGGTGTCCAGCCACTGCCGCTGGCTCTGGTGGCAGGCCAGCATGGCCTGCTTTTCCTCGATCACCGGGCCGATGTCCACGAAGAAATCCGGGTTCACGGGGCGGCGCATTCCGTCGGCCAGCCCGTAGGGCAGCGCGTGGTAGAGCACCACGTCCTGGAAGATGGGCGGCTCCGGGGGCAGGGTGGTGAAGTTGGGCATGCCGCGGCAGAAGGCCGCGGTCACCCCCACCCGGCTGGTGTTCATATGGTCTTCCATGTAGTCCTCGGGAGAGGGCAGCAGCAGGATGTCCGGCTTGACGCGGCGCATCACGGCCGTGGCCCGGCGCACCAGCTCCGGGGTGTAGAACACCTCCAGGTCCGCCGCCAGCGGCTCATGGAACTCGGCTCCCAACAGGGCGGCGGCGGCCCGGGCCTCCGCGAGCCGCTTGGCCGCGGTCTGGGCCGGCCCCAGCTCGGTGCTGCCGCAGCTTCCGTCGGCCAGGTTCATGTAGTGCAGGGCGCAGCCCGCCCGCTTCAACAGGAACAGGGTGCCGCCCATCATGAACTCGATGTCGTCCGGATGGCAGGAGAAGGCGAACACGGTGGTCGGCATAAGAGCTCCTCAGGCGCCCAGCCAGCGGTCCAGCCAGGCGAAGGCCTCGGCCTGCATGTCCCGGCTGAAGCGGTGCTCTCCCGGGTAGCGGCTGACGCGCAGGGCCTCCGCCGCACCGGCCTGACGATAGATTCCCTCCAGCATGGCCCCCGCCCGCAGCGACTCCTCGCGGCGGAACAGGGGGTCCTGCTCGCAGGCCAGCACCAGGCTGGGCAGCGGCACGCGCAGGCCCAGCACCTCGGGAAAGTCCATCTGGCGCGCCAGGCGCGGCACGAACAGGGCCCAGGTGTGGGTGAAGCCGCTGTAGAGGGCGAAATCCTTCCAGGTGCTCAGGAAACCGGCGGTCACCGCGCAGTCGATGGAATCGTCCAACCCGGCCAGCAGGCAGGCGCGCAGCCCCCCGCCGGACAGGCCGCAGCAGCCCAGGCGGTCCGGGTCCACGTCCGGCCGGGCGGCCAGGACCCCGAGGGCGGCCAGGTCCTCGGCCAGGACCACACCGGGGAAGGTGGTGCCCAGCGCGAACAGGGAGCGGGCCAGCACCTCCTCGTGCCGCCCGGCGAAGGCCTCGTAGCGGGCCAGCCGCTCGGCGGGCTCCTCGGGAGGCACGTCCAGCTCGGCGCGGGCTTCCGCCGGCTTCAGCCCGTCGAAGGTGAGCTCACGCACCGCCTCGGGGGCGGCCAGCAGGCGGTCGGCCACGTGGGCCGGAACGCCGGCGGCCAGGATGCGGCGGCTGCCGAAGGGCAGCACGTCGTGGGCCAGCACTCCATAGCCGCGGCGGGCCAGCTCGTTGGCCCAGGCCACCCCGCCGTAGTAGCGCTCCTGGTGCGCCTGCAGGAAGGGGTGCGTTTCCAGGCCGGCGCGGGTGATCTTGCGCCGGCCGAAATACTTGACCCCGCCGTGGTCGTGCAGGGCCAGCACCCCGGGCAGCGGGCCCTGGGCCCCCTCGGGCTTGAGAAACACGGCTTCGGTGGGCGGCCCGAAGGGAAGCTGCCAGGTCAGCTCCTCCACGTCCAGGCCGTCAAAGGAGTAGCTGCGAACGGTGCGGGCCCGCACCTCTGCTGGAGCCGGGGGCTCGAGCAGCTCGCGCACGGCCGCCCGGCCCTGCTTTTTCCATTCCGCCAGGCGGATCCGGCCGCTTTTCATCACTCGGGCGAAAGACAGCCTGCCGGCCTCGCCGGCCAGCCGCGCAGCCCAGTCCCCGTAGCCGCCCAGAAGGTTCAGCTCTTGCTCATCCATCGCTCCCATTATAACCCATCCGCGTCCCGCCCGTCCTTGCTCCGTCCGGACATTCCCGCTATGCTGGGCCGATGAATCCTGGCAAAGTCGTTGCGATCGCCGGGGCCTCCTCGGGCGCCGGCCGGGCCATGGCGCTGCTCCTGGCCGTGCGGGGCTACCCGGTGGCGGTGTGCGCACGGCGCCAGGGCCCGTTGGAGGAGCTGGTCGGGGAAATCCGGGCCAAAGGCGGCCAGGCCCTGGCCGTGCCCGCCGACATGGGCAAGTGGGACGAGGCGGAAAACTTCGTCGAACGGGTGGTGCGGGAGTACGGGCGCATCGACGTGCTGGTCAACAATGCCGGCTGGGGTATCCGTTCGGCCCCGTTCGACGAGCTCAGCCTGGAGGAGATCCGGCAGGGTGTGGACGTGAACCTGTACACGGTGCTATACGGCTGCCGCGCCGCCATACCCCACATGAAGAAGCAGCACAGCGGGCACCTGATCAACGTGTCCTCCCTCCTGGGCAAGCGGGCGCGCTCCAACCTGGCCGTGTACACGGCCTGCAAGCACGCGGTGGAGGGCTTCTCCCGGTCCCTGGTGAACGACCTGAACGCCCACGGCATCAAGGTGAGCGTCCTGGCCCCCGCCGCGATCCGCACGGAGTGGCAGGCCAAGGCCGGCATCAGCCTGGACCCCAAGACCCGGCTGCTTGAGCCGGAGGACCTGGCCCTGATGGTCCAGTACCTGATCGAGACCCCCGGGCACTTCTCGATCTGGAACATGGACCTGGTCGCCCTGGAGCAGAGCTTCAATCCCTTCTGAATCGCAAAGGAGAAGCACCGTGATCCAGCCCACTGTCGGCTTCATCGTGTACGGAGTGCACAAGGACGGACTCGCCGACCCCCTGGGGGCGCCCTTCGTCGACGAAAAGATCGTTGCCGCCTCTAAAGCTGCCCTGCGCCAGCGCGGCCTGCACCTGGTGGAATATTCCCTGGTGATCGCCAGCAAGGCCGAGGCCCGCGCCGCGCTGGCGGAAATGAAGAAGAACGACGCGGTGGACGCCGTGGTCCTTTTCTCCGGCACCTGGGTCTGGGCCGCGCACCTGGTGGCCCCGGTGCGGGATTTCGCCATGAGCGGCAAGGCGGTGGCCCTGTGGACCCATCCCGGCTCCCAGGGCTGGCGCCCGGTGGGCGGGCTGGTCATGCACGGCGCGCTGCTGGAGGTGGGCATCCCCCACCGCTTCGTGTACGGCGAGGCCGGGGACCCGGAGGCTTTGGGCCGCCTGGTCTCCTGGTGCCGGGCCGCGGCTTTGCGCCGGCGCCTGAACATGGCCACCATCGGCTCCTTCGGCGGCCGCGGCATGGGACAGACCTGCGGCGCAGCCGATCCCTCCCAGTGGATGCGCCTGTTCGGGGTGGACATCGACACGCGGGACACCACGGAGCTGATCCGCCGGGCCCAGGAGCTGCCCGCTTCCGCACTGGCCGCATTGGAGCCCCGCCTGGTAAAGCTGTTCGGGGAAAAGCCTCCGGCCGGCCTGGCCAACGAACGCTCCCAGCGCCTGTACCTGGCCATCAAGGGCATCGTGGAGAAGGAGGGGTGGGAGTTTTACACCATCCAGTCCTTCCCCGGGCTGGGCGACGACTACGCGGCCACCTGCTTCGCCCAGTCCATGATGCTGGAGGACGGGGTGGGCACTTCCACCCTGGGGGACTTCAACACCGCCCTGAGCGTCTACCTTCTCACCCAGCTCTCCCCCGAACGGGTGTACTACGGCGACCTGCAGCACCTCGACGTGAAGAAAAGCGAAATCAAAATCATCGGCGACGGCGCGGTGCCCCCCTCCCTGGCCGGGAAGCTGGGTCCGGCGGGCTTCGCCGTGCACGGCATCCCCACCGAGGGCCAGGCCGGAGGGCTGGCGGTGAAGCTGATCTGCAAGGTCGGCGAGGGAGTGCTGGCCCGCCTGGGCCGTGTGGACGGCGAGTTCCGCCTGGTGCTCACCCGGGCCTCGATTTTCGAGCCCCCGGCGGCCGAGGTCCCCGGGCGCCTGCAGGAATGCGGCATCCCCTTCTGGCCGCACGGCTTCGTGACCGCCCACTGCGATATGAACGCCCTGCTGGAGAACTGGACCAACGAGTACGCCTGCCTGGGGTACGGGCAGGAGCTGTACCCGGCCCTGCAGGCCTTCTGCGAGCAGACCGGAATTCGCCCGGTCGCGCTGTAGGCGGGGGCGGGCGTTATGAGCGAGCTTTCCTTGCGCGAGTTCAGGCCGAAGAGCCTGCTGCACGTTCCCGAGCATCTGCCGGAGAAGGCCCGCTACCCGGTAGTGGACGCGCACAACCACCTGTTCGGGGACCGCCCGGCCGCCGAGATGCTTGCGGCCATGGACGCGGCCGGGGTGGCCGTGTTCCTGAACGTGACCGGCAACGTCAGCCTGCCCTTCGACGAAACCGGGTACTCCATCCGCCGGCGCGAGCTGGACGTCTATCTCGAGGGCTGGGTGCGCCCGCACCCGCGGCGCTTCTCCTGCTTCACCATGGCGGAGTTCGCCCGCTGGGAGGATTTCACCCTCTTCAAAACCCCCGAGAACCCTTCCGGCGATTCGCGCCAGTGGGTGGACCTGTGCATCCAGCGCCTGGAAGCCGACCTCGCCGCCGGGGCGCTGGGCTTGAAGATCACCAAGGAGCTGGGCCTGCGCTTCCGCGACAACGACGGGAGCACGATCCGGGTGGACGACGAGCGCCTGTTCCCGATCTGGAAGCGCGCCGGGGAGCTGGGCGTGCCCGTGCTGATCCACGTCTCCGATCCGGTGGGCTTCTTCCTGCCCATCGACGCGGCCAACGAGCACTACCTGACCCTGTGTGATGCCCCGGGCTGGAGCTTCCTTGACTCGCCTTTCGGCAAGATGGAGCTGCTGGCCCAGCGTGACCGCCTGGTCGCCGCCCACCCGCGCACGCGTTTCCAGTGCGCCCACGTGGCCAACCTTCCCGAGGATCTGGCCTACGTGGCCCGCTTCCTGGAGGCCCACCCCAATGCCGTGGTGGACTTCTCCGCGCGCATGGACGAGCTGGGCCGCCAGCCCTTCACCGCCCGCGACTTCTTCGTGCGCTACCAGGACCGCATCCTGTTCGGCACGGACATGCCCTGCGACCCGGCGGTGTACCGCTGCTACTTCCGTTTCCTGGAGACCCGCGACGAGTACTTCGAATACCCGGACTACGTGGGCCGCTGGGGTCACTCCCGCTGGCGGATCTACGGCCTCGGCCTTCCGGATAAAGTATTGAAGAAGATCTACTTCAAGAACGCCCTGCGCTACATCCCGGGGCTGGAGGTGCGCGCATGATCAGGCCCAAGCAGCTATACGAGTGGTGCCGCATTCCGTACGACCAGTTGGAGAGCCACCCCGCCCGGAAGGTGCCCTTTCGGTTGGTAAAGGACTCCGCCGCCTTGGGCGAGCTGATGGCCCACGAGCTGGTCGACGCCATCCGCGCGGCCGGCGCCCGCGGGCAGGATTTCCGGGCCATCATCCCCTGCGGCCCGAGCTGCTGGTACCGGCCCTTCACCTCCCTGGTGAACCGGGAGAAGGTGTCCCTGAAGCGCTTCGTGGTCTTCCACATGGACGAGTGCCTGGACTGGCAGGGCCGGGAGCTGCCGCGCGCCCATCCCTACAGCTTCCGAGGCTTCATGGAGCGGGAGTTCTACGGCCCGGTAGACCCGGCGCTGGCCGTGCCGGAAGCCAACCGCTGGTGGCCTCGAGCGGACAACGTGGAGGCCATCGCCGAAGAGGTGGCCGCCGCCCCGGTCCAGTTGACCTACGGCGGCTGGGGGCAGGACGGGCACATCGCCTACAACCAGGCCCGCCGGCAGCCCTACTCGCTGCTCACCCTGGAGCAGGTGGCCTCCTCCACGGTGCGCGTCCAGGAGAACAATTGGGACACGGTGCTGGCCCTGGCCCAGCGCACTTTCGGCACGGCCTGGCAGTTCGTGCCCCCTCTTTCGGTCACCCTGGGAGTGAAGGAGTGCCTTGCGGCGAAAGCGGTGCGCCTGTTCTCGGACACCGGCGCCTGGAAGCAGACCGCTCTGCGCGTGGCTCTGTTCAGCGAGCCGGACCCGGAGTGGCCCATCACCCTTCTGTCGCGGCACCCGGACGCCCTGCTCACGGCCACAGTCGACACGGCCACCCACCCCATCAGCCTGCATCCCGAGTGGGACCTGGGGCTGTGAACGGGGCCGTCCCCGCGGGCGAGGGCATCCTCCGCCTCCCGCAGCCCGCCTCCCTGCGCTACGAAGCGCTGATCGGCACCGGGGGCATCGGCACCGGCACCTTCTTCCTGCTGGAAGGGGACCATACCCTGGGGCGGGAGGAGAGCCGCGGCGGCCGCTTCCTGGACCGCCGGGACTACTGCAAGCTGCACATCGTCTGCCACTACGTGCGGGCCCTGCTCGGGCCAAGGCTGCGCGTGCTGCCCATCGGTCGTCTTGGGCGGGACGAGGCCGGCCGGGAGCTCGCCCGGGAAATGCAGGAAGCGGGTCTGGACCAGTCCTACGTGCGCGAGCTTCCGGACCGCCCCACCCTCTCCTCCTTCTGCTTCCTGTACCCCGACGGAACGGGCGGGAACCTGACCACCGCCGACTCGGCCTGCGCCGCCGTGGACCGCGCCGCGGTCGAGGAAGCGGCCCCCGACTTCGCCTTCTGGCGGGGGCGCGGCATCGCCCTGGCCGAGCCGGAGGTTCCACTGGAGGCCCGCCTGCGCCTCCTGGAGCTGGGGGCCGGGCACGGCTTCCTGCGCGCGGCCAGCTTCACGCTGGGAGAGATGGGCGAGGTGCGGGAGAGGGGCTTGCTGGCCCAGGTGGACCTGCTGGGAGTGAATCTGGAAGAGGCCCTGGCCGCCGCCGGGCTGCGCCGCCCGCTTCCGGCCGCGCCCTCCGGGCGCGCCGAGCTGGCCGCCGAGGCGGTCGCCGCGCTGGCCGGCGAACACGCCGCGCTGAGGCTGTCGGTCACCGCCGGGGCCGCCGGCAGCTGGAGCTGGGACGGCGCCGCGCTGCACCACTGCCCCGCCCTTCGCGTGCGCGTGGCGTCCACCGGCGGCGCGGGGGACGCCCACTTCGCCGGCATCCTGGCCGGGTTGGCCGCCGGCCTCCCCCTGCCCTCCGCCCAGGAGCTGGGCAACCTGCTGGCCGCCGCCTCGGTCACCTCCCCGCACACCATCCACAAGGGCATCAGCCGGGACATGCTGCGGGAGCTGGCGGAGGATGCGGGCTGCGGGCTGGACTTGAAAGCAATCTGCTGCTGACCGGACGGCCTGCAGCATTTCGCTCTGCTCTTACCTGCCTAAGATGAGGTCTATCCCCGAGAGTATCAAATCCATCTTGCTTCTCGAAAGCTGTCCTATCCTCTCCGTCAGAGTAGATCTGTCCAGAGTAATGATCTGCGAGACGTTGGCCACGGAATCCCTTGGAAGTCCCGTCAGCTCCGATGGGAGCGCTACATTGCCCGGGGCATCCGCCCATTCCAGGTTGCTGGTCAGTGCAACACAAACAGCGGTAGAGATCCTGCTCCTGTTAAGCGCATCTCCCTGCACGACGACAACTGGCCGCCTGTATCCCGGAGCAGAACCGGATGGCTCTGCCAAATCGGCCCACCATATGTCTCCGTAGCTCACCGCTACCATGGTTCTTTGGATATTATCCGGCGTGCGGCTCGACGCGGGAATTCGTCATCTACCCTGCCTATTCGATCACAGACCGCGTTCATCGAGTCGGTGATATCGTTGGAGGCATGCCTGGCCAGGTACTCGGCAATGGCTTCAGCATAAAGCTGGCTCCGGGACTTGCGTTGCCGGCGCGCAAAACGTTCAGCCTCCTTGAATATCCTATCAGGAAGCGAAACAGCAGTTTTCATACCGAAAGTATAACCCAGGAATACGCCGCGGTCAATTCGGGATTGGCGACCGTAGGCAGGATTGGGGTTGCGGCGGCGCGGGGGACGCCCACTTCGCCGGCATCCTGGCGGGGCTGGCCGCCGGCCTCGCCCTGCCCTCCGCCCAGGAGCTGGGCAACCTGCTGGCCGCCGCCTCGGTCACATCCCCGCACACCATCCACAAGGGTATCAGCCGGGACACGCTGCGGGAGCTGACGCGCCACCCAGATTTGATGCAACTGCTTTCTTAGTTCCGCTTTGCCTGGGTTGAAAAATCCGCAGATCGCAGTAATATATTATTAGACTATATCAGGGAGGGAACATGCGTCGACCACGAATAGTTTTTGCTGTAATCGGCATGGTCTTTGCGCTTGCTATCCTGCTCTCGATGTCCAGCTGCAACCTGTTTGGGACCGGGACCCTCACCATACGGAACTACTCAACCCGTGACATCGATTTTGTGACCTGGACCAGCGACGACGGCACAGTTTACGATTTTGGCGATGACTTGGTATACGATGACGTGGCGGGTTGGGTCTATGGTATTGCAGTCCTTGGCATGGATTCGCGGCAAGTCAGCTTCGGTTCCAACTATATCTATTTCTATTTCACCGACAGTATCCAGTATTATCGAACCGCCGCAGTGGTGGACGTGGGTTTGTTTACAGATGGCGAATTCACTTTTTACGACACCACTTTCATCTATACCGCCACGATACAAGGTGGTTCCACCACAACCCAAGTCTATTCGATCGTCCCAGTCCCGGGCAGCAAGCCGACGAAATAGTCGACAGAAAAAAACGGGTGCCATTTTCGGCACCCGTTTTGATCTAATACTCGAAGCTGACCAGGCTCAGTCCCATCTTCCACTCCGGACCGCGCTCAGTCTTGTACACGTCGAAGGTCATTGCATCCGCGTCCAACACGGAAAGAGTCACGGTCTTCAGACCCCGGGCCAGATTGGTGTTCCACTGGCGCTGGTAGGTGAAGGGACGCACGCACATGTACACGACGTTGAAGGCGATGGCGCCAATGCCGACGTAATAGAACCAGTTGGGATAGGCATAGCCCCAATAGTCGTAGTCCCAGCCGGTCGTCACGCCTACGATCCCCAAGGCCATCCAGGACAGTTCCACCAGGGCTCCGGCCGAATCCCCCTGGACCCAGCTTCCGAGGCTGGTCAGCAGAATGTTCAGCAGAAGCCCCATGACGGCGTTGTCCTTGCGGTTGGTCGAGTAGAGCATCAGCCGCTCGGAATCACTCAACTGGTCCGCCACGGCCATCATCTGCAGTTGGCCAGACTGCCGCATGTGGGCTTTGGCCCGGATCAGGGCCTGCATCTGCATGGTGGCTGCCGCGTTGCCCACCGCCGGCGTTGCCGCGGCGG
>MIBK01000147.1:27029-28376 GCA_001829505.1 Spirochaetes bacterium RBG_16_67_19
GTCGCCACCACCACGCTCTGCCCGGAGATCTGCCGGCCCACGGTGCGCGCCACGTCCAGCACCACGTCGATGGTGCCCTTCTGTTCTGAAGAGGCCTGAGCCACGATCTCGCCGGTGACCACGTCGATCATCTTGGCCGAGATCACGTAGGTCGAACCCACCCGGGAGGCGTTGGAGGCGATCACCAGGTCCGCACCGAGGTATTCACCGGCCTGGCGCACTTCCTCGTTCTTGACCACGCCGGATGACAGCTGGAACTCCTTTTCCCGGAGCACCTGTTCCACGTTGGCCCGGTCGATCACCGTGTACTTGCCCGAGTTCACCAGCTCCTCGATGATCTTGTCCGTGATCGGCGCCGCCACGGTCTTGTCCATGCCCACGGCCAGGATGGTGGCCAGCACGGCCACCTGCGGCTTGGCGAAAGCGAAGGCTGGCAAAAGCAGTATTCCCAGTACCAGGAGTATTATTCTGCTGTTCTTCATACCTCTTTCCTTTGCGCCATTATAGAGTCCCTTCTTGCAGGGGTCAAGGAATATGAGAAAAAAGATTAATACTTGATCCCGAAAGCCAGCACCACGGACAGTTGCCTGGTGGAGATCTGGTGGTCCACGCCCGAGATGTAGTCGCCTGGTTGTTCGACATAATCGTCAGAAGCCGGATCATCTCCATACCAGGTCTGGGTCTGCAATGTGTTCGCCTTTTGGGCCAAGAGATCCATGGCCAGCGATAGGAAGGGCTGCCGCCGTGCTTCCGGCTTTCCCCAGGAATAATGGACCGCCAGCTCCGCATACCCGCCGATACCCAGCCCGGTGGCCGTGGAGAGCTTGTTGCGCAGCAGATGGTCGTCCTGGTCGGTCACGATGGGCACGGCCAGACCCGCCCCCATGACGATGCTCAGCCCCGGCGCCGGGGTCAGCGTGACGGAAAACCCCGCGGTGGGCACGTTCCAGAGGACCCAGTAGGTGAGCACAACCGTGTCATCGGGATAGCTGACCAGGTACAGCTCGGGCTGGCCATCCCCATCCGTTGGATCGGGCCCCGGAGGCCCATTATCCGGGAAAAGATCCAGGTACTGCCACCCGACATACCCTAAAGCCTCCTGATACACATACTGGAGCCTGTATCCCAGCACAGCCCTCAGGTTGCCCCACCTGCCCGAGGATAGAACCGGCTTCCAGGCGGCGGAGGCCAGAAACCAGACCAGGCGCGCGTCGGATTCCGTGTAGCTGAAAATAGTCTTGGGATAGCCGGGATGCATGTCCCAGTCGTAGTCCTTCATCACCCCGAAGGGGGCCAGCAGGTTCACCGCCAGCGAAACCTCGAAGTTCCAATCCCTCCCGCCGTCGA
>MIBK01000148.1:0-12702 GCA_001829505.1 Spirochaetes bacterium RBG_16_67_19
GCACCCGGTGGATGCTGCGCAGGGGGATGCGGAAGCTCTGGAAAACCTGGCGGATTTCCCGGTTTTTTCCTTCAATGAGGGTGAGCACGAGGCTGCGGGGAGAGCGGAAGCGGTATCGCTTGAGCTGGTAGCGCTCCCCCTGCACCGTGATGCCCGCCTGGTAGCGCTGCAGCAGCTCCTCGGGCACGTCCTGCCCGCATTCCACGCGGTATTCCTTTTCGATGTCCGAGGAGGGATGGGACACCAGCCTGGCGAACTCGCCGTCGTTGGTGTAGAAAATCAGCCCGCTGGACTGCATGTCCAGGCGCCCGACGTGGAACAGGCGGTAGGGAATGCGCCGCAGCAGGTCGGAAACCAGGGGGCGGTTCTGGGAATCCTCGTTGGCGCACAGGTAGCCTACGGGTTTGTTGACCGCCAGGTAGGCCTTGTCGCCCTCCGGCCGGAGCGGCTTGCGGTCGAACAGCACCCGGTCGCCCGGCGACACCTTGCTGCCGATCTCGGCCCGCTTGCCGTTCACGGTCACCCGGCCCTCCAGGATGTACTCCTCGCATTTGCGGCGGGAGGCGATGCCGCAGCGGGCCATGAAGAGCTGCAGCCTTATGGTTTCGCTCATTGCGTTCCTTCCTCCGGCTCGAAACGTTCCTGGTCCAGCTCGTCCATCTTCGGCAGGTCGGCGATGCTGGCCAGGCGGAACAGCTTGAGGAACTCCTTGGTGGTGCCGTATTGCACCGGACGACCGGGAGCCTCCTTCTTGCCGACTTCCCTGATCAGCTGCCTTTCGGCCAGCAGCTTGATCATGCCGTCCGCCGAGACGCCGCGCATGCTCTCGATCTCCTGCCGGGTGATGGGCTGGGAATAGGCGATGATGGAGAGGGTTTCCATGGCCGCTCGGGACAGCCGGCTCTCATAGCGCCGCCCGTAGCGCTCCCGCAAATCCACCCAGAGGGGCTGCTTGGGCGAGAGGGAAAAGCCGCCGCCGATCTCCACCAGCTCGAAGCCGTGGAAGTCCTTGCGGTACTCCTCCCGCAGGAAGTCCAGGGCGCGCAGCACCTCCTCCCGCTGCAGCCCACTGATGCGCTGCAGGGCGCCCAACTCCACCGGCTCGTTCTCCAGCAGGAGGATCGCCTCGACCAGGCCCACCTGGCGATCAGGTTCCATTCTGCACCTCGGCGGTCCGGGCCCGGATCAGGATGTCCCCGAACAGGCGGTTCTGGAAAACCTGGATCACCCGGGCCTTGACCATCTCCAGCACCGCCAGGAAGCTGCAGATCAACTCCAGCAGGGAGCGCGTGCGGGTCAACAGATCGGTGAACAGGAACTGGCCGCGGGCCTCCAGGTACTCGTGGATGAGGGTGATCTTCTCGTTGATGGAAACCTCCTCGTACAGGTCGATGGTCTTCTCCGAGGACAGCGAGGAGATGATGGAGTAGAAGGTCTTGAACAGGTCCCAGACGCTGATCGACTCCCAGACCTCCTCGTCCAGGAAGGGCAGCACGATCTGGCTGGGCTTGCGCTCCAGGATCCACTCGGCCTCCTCCTCCTTCTCGGTGATCAGCTCGCTCAACTTCTTGTACTTCTGGTATTCGATCAGCTTCTCCACCAGCTCCCGCCGGGGGTCCTCCAGCTCGCTTTCCAGGTCGACTTCCACGGGCAGCAGCATGCGGGACTTGATCCAGATCAGCGTGGCGGCCATCAGGTAGAACTCGGTGATGTTGTCCAGGTCCACCCGGGTGGCGTATTTCAGGTAGCCCAGGTACTGCTCGGTGATGGCGGCGATGGGGATGTCGTAGATGTTGATCTCCGCCTTGCGGATCAGGAAAAGGAGAAGGTCGAGCGGCCCCTCGAATTTTTCTAGTTTAAAGCTCTGCTTTTCGCCTTGGGTGCCCGCGTCCATGTTCCGGTTCGGAACGAGTATAGTCCCATGGGCCGACTCTGTCCACGCCCTGCCCGGGCAACCCTGCCAGGGCCTCCGCCAGCGGTAGGCCGCTGGCGGGGTCGCGCAGGCGGGGCTCCAGCTCCAGCAGCGGCTCCAGGACGAAGCGCCGCTCCCGCATCCCCGGGTGGGGGATCGATAAATCGGGTTCGCGGACCAGGCGGTCGCCGTAAAGCAGCAGGTCGATATCGATGGGACGCGGCCCCTTCGGCCCGCTGGCTGCCCGATCGCGGCCCAGGGCCCGCTCTATGGCCTGCGCGGCGGCCAGAAGCTCCCGAGGGGACAGGCGCGTGGCACCGGCCACCACGATGTTGAGGAAGCGGGGTTGGGCAGTATTGTACAGAGGAGCGGTCTCGTATACCGAGGAGACGCGCAGCTGCCGAAGATGCCGTCCCAGCCTGCCTACCGCGTCGGCCAGCAAGGCCAGGCGGTCGCCCAGGTTGGAGCCCAGGGACAGGAAGACCTGCTGGTAGCCCATCGAGTGCCCGGGGCTCGCCTACCGGAGGCCTTCAGGTGGAGCGGGAGGCGGCGTTTTCGGCCTTGGGTGCCTTGGACTCTTTGGGCTCCTTGGGCTCCTTGGACTCTTTGGGCTCTTTGGGCTCTTTGGGCTCCTTGGAATCCTTGGAATCCTTGGGCTCGCTGGGCGCCTTGTTCTCCTCACGGGAGGCGAAAAGGGTCTTGCGCAGGCTCTGTTCCAGCTTCTGGAAGATGTCGGGGTTGCTTTCCAGGAACAGCTTCACGTTCTCCCGGCCTTGTCCGATGCGCTCCTCGCCGTAGGAATACCAGCTGCCGCTTTTGGCGATCAGGTTCTGCTGCAGCGCGGCGTCCAGCAGGCTGCCGGAGGAGGAAATGCCCTTCCCGAAAATGATCTCCAGCTCGACGCGCTTGAAAGGAGGGGCGACCTTGTTCTTGACCACCTTCACCCGCACCTTGGTGCCAATGGCGTCCTCGGTGCCCTCCGAGATGGTCTCGATTTTCCGCACCTCCAGGCGCACCGAGGCGTAGAATTTCAGAGCGTTGCCGCCCGTGGTGGTCTCCGGGTTGCCGAACATGACCCCGATCTTCATGCGGATCTGGTTGATGAACACCAGGCAGGTCCGCGACTTGGAGATAATCCCGGTAAGCTTGCGCAGCGCCTGGCTCATCAGGCGGGCTTGCAGGCCCATGTGGGAGTCGCCCATGTCGCCTTCGATTTCGGCCCGCGGGGTCAGCGCGGCCACCGAGTCCACCACGATGATGTCCATGGCTCCCGAGCGGATCAGGGACTCCACGATCTCCAGGGCCTGCTCGCCGTTGTCCGGCTGCGAAACCCACAGCTCATCGGTGTTGACCCCCAGGTTCTTGGCATACAGGGGGTCCAGGGCATGCTCGGCGTCGATGAAGGAGGCCGTGCCGCCGAGCTTCTGGGCTTCGGCGATGGCGTGCAGCGCCAGTGTGGTCTTCCCGGAGGACTCCGGCCCGAATATCTCCATGACCCGGCCCCTGGGATATCCGCCTACGCCCAGGGCGGCATCCAGCAGGATGGATCCGGTAGGGATCACGGGGATGGCCGCCGGTCCGGTGCCTTCCCCCAGCTTCATGATCGAGCCCTTCCCGAACTGCTTCTCGATCTGCAGGCGGGCGGCTTCCAGGGCTTTCTGTTTTTCGTCTGATATTTCGGGGGGCTTGTTCATTCAGGGTTTTCCTTGTTTTCTAGAACGCCGGTGGGAGTCCCGGCGCATTGCTTTTTATAATATAAGCCCCCCCTGGGCTGGTCAAGCGCGCGCTGCCATGCTCGCCGGTAAGCGAGCCGGCGCCCGCGGCCGATAAATAGGGTGAATGCATAGGAAGCTCCCGCTCCTGGGCGTCGTCCTGGCGGCCGGCCTGTTTTCGATCCCCGCCGTCTTTCCCGCCGAGCACTGGGCCGTATTCACGGACCGGCGGCAGAATCCGCTCATTCTTGAGGCCATGCAGAGCGGAGATCTGGCCGATGCGCTGGAAACGGCGCGGGCCCTGGGCAGGCGGGAGGATGTCTACGTGGCGGACATCCTGTCCGGGCTGCTCTCCCGCCGGCAGGAGCTGCCGATCCTGTTCCTGCTGCGAGCCGTGTTCCCCCCGGCCGAAAGCTCACGGATCCTGTCGGAGAGGCTGTCCGCCAACACGCAGGGGCTGGACGAGCTGGCGGCGGGGCTGGGAGGCTTCAGCCTGGCCCTGCGCCGGGAGGTCTTGCGACTGCTGCGGCACTCCGGAAACCGGGCCTACGACGGTCAGGTGCTCCTCCAGGCTGCCTGGCTGGGCGAGCGCCTGAGAGCGCAGGGTGGGCGGGCCGAGGCGGAGCTGGCCGGGCTGGCCCTGGAGGTGCTGGCCTACGCCGAATCCAGCGCCAATCCGGTCTTCCTCGATGCGGTGCTCCGCCTGCAGGAAAGCTCCCGCTCGGCCCCCATCGCGCACCGGGCCGCTGCCGTAGCGGCGGAACTGGCTAAAGGAGCTTCCGGGAATCCAGGAGAATGGTGATCGGCCCGATGTTGCGGTAGCTCACTTCCATGGAGGCGGCGAACTCCCCTTCCCCGACCGTGAAGCCCCGGGAGCGCAGCTCCTGGATCAGCCGCAGGTACAGCTCGCGCGCCTTCTGCGGCTCCGCTGCGCTGGAATAGGAAGGCCGGCGGCCGTTCCTGGCGTCGCCGTACAACGTAAACTGGGAAACCACCAGGATCGAAAGGCCCAGATCGGCCACCGAGAGGTTCATCTTGCCCTGGGCGTCGGGAAAGATCCGCAGGTGGGAGACCTTGTCGGCGACATACGCCAGGTCCTCCTGCCCGTCCCCCTGCCCTACGCCGAGGTATACCAGCAGACCTCTGTCAATGCGGCCGGTCACCCGCCCCTCCACGGTAACAGAGCAGTCCTCGACCCGCTGGACCACCGCTCTCATGGGGTAGCGTACAGCCGGTGCAGGGAAACGGCCTCCAGCGCCACCTCCCCGGAGGCCAGGTCCACCCGGCCCAGCACTTCCACCGCATCCCCGTCCGTCAGTTCCGCCGCGAAGGCGGACCGGACCCTGAGCACTCCCTGCAGCTGCTGCTGGCTCTCGTAGCCCACCAGCAGGTCGAAGGAGAGCGATTCGGCGGCTATCGTTAGATTTGCCACCTTGCCTCGCCAGACCACGTAGCAGCCCTCGTGCAGGGGCGGATCCACGGCCACCTCGCGGAAGCTGAAGGCGTCGCGGACGGTGGTGAAGTCCGGCACGCGGGTGAAGGTGGAAAGCAGGCGGGCCTTTTCTTTCACGTAGGCGGAGGCATTGGAGAGCAGGATGCGGTTCACCTCGCGCGTGGCCAGGTTGTCGCGGAACTGCAGCAGGTAGCGCTTGGTCCTCTCGAAGGATTCCTGGATTTGCCTCTCGGTCAGGGGATAGCGCGCCGCCGCGAGGCTGGGATCCATGGTCGGCTGCCCGGCAGCCAGCCGTACCTCGCGCACCTCCGGGCGACCGCTTCCGCCCCCCCGCTGAGGCAGATAGCCCGGCAACAGCAGGACCCCTGCGGCCAGAAGCGCCGCGGCGGCGAGTCCCGCCAGGGGCAGGACCAGGGTGCGCGGGTTGAAGGGCACTCCGGGCAGAAGCGCCTGGACCCGCCGCGGGTCCTGCAGCATCTGCGGATCTTCCCTGGCGGCCGCCCGGCGCAGCAGCTCCAGGCCCCGGGCCGCCAGGCGGTTGCCGTGGTCCAATTCGGCCACCTCCAGCCAGAGCTCCAGCGCCTGTTCGGTCTCGGCGCGTTTCAGGTGGATGGCCGCCATTCCGAGCAGGGTGCCCGGGTCCTGCGGCCGCAGCTGGCTGGCCCGGCGCAGGTAGGACTCGGCCCCCCCGAGATCGCCCATCCTCAGGCAGGAACAGCCCAACAGGTAGAAGAACACGGGATTTTCGCGAAAGCGGAAAATCTGGCTTTCCAGCAGCCGGATGACCCGATCGAAGCGCCGCCTGCGGTACGATCGTGAGGCTTGTTGGAGGAGACTCTGGGGCATGCTAATCGAGGATACTACCGCCTAATCGCCGTAGCTTTCCAGTCTTTTTTTGATGTCGGCGATGATCTGCTCCATGAGCTGCCGCTCCTCCTCCGAAAGCACGGTCCGGGAGTCCATCTTCTGGGCCAGCTTCTGCAGCAGATCGTCCAGCACGCGCAAATCCCCCTCGATGCCCAGCTTGCGCGCCGAGGGCTCGGTCGTCTGCCCGGCGGCAGGCGGAACGGGCAGAGTGCCGGGCACGGGCGGAGCGCCGGGCGCGGCCACGGGGCTCTCAGGCGCGGCGGTGGCGGGCGCTGCCGGCGCGGGAGCCGCCGCTGCGCTTCCAGCCGGCGCCGGTTCCTTGCCTCCGGAGAGCGCCAGCAGGTAGGTCCGGCTGGCTCCGGCGGCAATGGGAGCGGGGCCGAAATAGAGGCAGGCGGCGGAGTCATTGATCGAATAGGGCAGCTCGCTGAAGGTCCTGCCAGGGGCGGTTTCGTACAGCCAGGAGGCCTCGGCGAGCCTCTTCCAGTTGGCCAGAATCAGCCGGTCGGGGGTCGTGATCCCCTCGCCGCGCAGGGGCACCAGCAGCCCGGGGTTCTCCGGGGCCCGGGAAGCGCGGGAGGAGCGCGACAGCCACCAGGCCGGCACCTCCGCGCCGGTGAAGGAAAGCTCTCCGTTGATCTCCTTGTCGCGTTCGGTCCGGAAATGAGGAAAGCCCGCCTCGCCCAGATAGGTGTCCAACAGGAAGCGCAGGCCCGCGGCCACCTCGCGGTCCGTGTTGTTGCGGATCGTCACGGAAACCGCCACGGCCTCCCCACCTTGAAAGGAGAAGGTCTGCGTCACGGTAAGTCGCTTGGAAGTCCAGGTGAAGCGAGCGCCGCCGGGAAGCGCTTCCGAGCTCTCCTTGAATTCCCCGCTGTCGCCCAGCTTGTAAACGCGGTTGTCCAGCAGCAGCGACATCCCGGAAGTGCGCGGATCCTGGTCCACGAAAAGGGCGATCCCGTCCAGATACAGCGAGAAGCGCCCGATGCCCGCGTGCAGGACCAGCTTCAACCGGCCCTCGCTCACCTCCAGCGGCCAGGCCCGCGCCAGGAAGGATCCGAGCAGCAGCGCCGCCAGCAAACTACGGCGCAGCCGCATCAGTTCTGCCCCTCCGTCCGCTCGTAGCCCAGCAGCAGAGACTGCTTCAGGGCCAGGGCTTCCGCTTTGAGGGCCAGGGCTTTTTCCAGGTCGGCCAGCTGCCTGGCTTTTTCCTGCTGCTCCTGGGTCGCGGCAAGGCCCTGGGTTTCCATCTGCTGCAATCTGGCGCGCAAAGCCGCGTTCTCGGCCTTCAGCTCCTCCAGCGCCTTGAGGTCAGCCTGCCTCTGCTCCTGGCTGCCGGTGCGCTGCTGGTAGGCGGACAGGGCCTGCTCGTAGGTCTTCTCCCGGCGCTGGTACTCCTCCACCGCGCGCAGGAACTCTTCATGGCTCCATTTCAGCAGGCGCAGCAGCTCCTCCTCCCGCTTCTTGAACTCCAGCAGGGACAGCCGGTAACTGGCCGCCTCCACCTTGTAGCTCTGCGGGTAGTCACGCAGCACCTTGGCGAAAATGCGCTCGGCTTCCTCCAGGCGGCCCAGGGAATACAGCGACTCGCCGATCCAGAAGTAGGCATTGGGGACGTAGGCGGAACCCGGGTTCGAGCGTATGAACTCGTAGGAAGCCTGCAATGCGTTCTCGTAGTCCCTCTCCAGGAAGAGCAGGCGGGTTTTCTGGTAATGGGCTTCGCCGGCCAGGGCATGACCGGGGTAGCGGGCCAGGTAGTGCTCCAGGGCGCGGTCGGCCTCGTCCAGCATCTCCAGCGCCATGTAGGCCATGGCCGACCAGTACTCGGCATCCGGCGCCTGGTCGGCCTCTTCGTCGATGATCCGGCGGAAGCTCTGCAGCGCCTGTTGGTACTGCTGCTGCTGAAAAGCCGCCAGGCCGGCCTGCAGCTCGGCCTGGGCGTCGCGGGCCTGCGCCCGGCCCTGGGCCGTGGCGAGGATAAGGAAGGCGAGAATGGCCAGATGACTCCTACCCATGCGAGGATTCACTCCTTCCTTATTTTTCGACACTTATCCGCCAAGATTGACTAAAGTTATCATCATGGTATAATAAAGTATAAAGAGCCAGGAGGCAACGGTTTCCCCAAGCCCGGTCGAGTCCTGCGATGATGGAACGCCAACTCACATTCAAAGAGAATGAGATCATGCAAATTCTCAACCGGGTGTACCTTCGTCTCAAGGAGGGCGCCTTCCCCCCGGCCATCGAGGAGCTGGAGCGGGCCCTCTCGATCGATTTCGAGTACACGGACGTGGTCAACGCATTGAAGTGCGCGAACTTCTGGCTGGAAATCGAGCAGAGGGCCGCGGCGGTGGAAGGCGACTACGAGCGGGGGGAATATTATCAGGCGCAATGGCGGGTGTTCAGCGGCTTCGTGTCCCGCATGGAGAACGTCTCGGAGCGCTGCCTGTTCTCGCTGAAGTATTTCGTGTTCGGCAAGGCGCTGGAGCACTACTCGGCGCTGGCCGGCGATCCGGACAACCCGGACCCGGAGATCCTGCTGCGCATCGGCCGCTGCCACAAGATCCGCGGCAACTTCGAGGGTGCGATCAACATCCTCGAGGAGGCCAGCCGTCTGCGGCGGGAGGACGCGGTGATCCTGGCCGAGCTGGCCGACTGCTACTCCCTGGTCAACGAAACCCGGGCGGCCAAGGTGTTCTTCCGCGAGGCCTTCTTCCTGGACTGCCGCGGCGTGGAGCTGGCCTACCTGGAATCCCCCCTGATCCAGCGGTTGGTGGCCAAGCTGCGGGAACGCTTCAGCGAAGCGGAGATCCGGGACTGGATCCCCGTTTACGGCACGATCTACGGTCTTTTCAACGTCAAGCGGGAGCTGCGGCCCCTGGAGCTGGGCAAGCTCAAGCAGGCCATCTACCAGTTGGAGAAGGACGTGGAGCAGGCCGCGGCGGGCGCGGCGCCGGGCCGTGCTTCGGGCAGGCCGGGCTCGCCGGCCGCCACTGCGCCGGTGGCGCGGCTGATCAACCACTATTTCTGGCTGATCGACCATTACCTGGCCAGCGGCGAGGAGCGGCCAAAGATCGAAGAAGTGCTGGAGCGCATCAAGGCCCTCGACCCGGTCGTTTTCAAGGAATACACCAACTGAAACCTTTTCGCGAGGAGCAAGGCAATTGTCAGAAACACTGCTGAAAAACGTCAATGAGCTGCTGAACGAGGAGAAGTGGACGCGGGCCACCCTGAACAGCTACACCATCAGCCATTTCCAGGAGCTGGATACCCGCATCCGGGAGACCATCCAGGCGGAGGCGCAGGACAAGGTCCTGGAGATGTGCGAGGAGCACCTGAAGCACACCCGCAACAGCATCATCGCCCTGTATTTGTCGGGCATCATCTCACTGGGCAAGCAGCTGGTGGACGACTCCAACCTGGTGGTGCTGATCAACATT
Organism: Spirochaetes bacterium RBG_16_67_19; assembly: GCA_001829505.1. GTDB lineage: Bacteria > Spirochaetota > Spirochaetia > SZUA-6 > DRHE01 > MIBK01. The sequence continues at coordinate 9,382 of MIBK01000148.1, forward strand.
TTCGTGGACAACCATAAGTGGAACATCGTCGAGTTCCTCTGCAACCGCATCCTGGAATACGGCGAAAACAAGTTCGCCCTCAAAACCCTGGCGGACTGCTACGAGAACAAGAACGATCAGGAGCAGAAGTTCCGCATCTGGGAACGCTACATCAAGGTCGACTACGAGGACGCGGACATCGTCAAGCTGCTGGCCGAGAAGAAAGAGCAGGACGGGGACCTGCCCAATTCGATCGAGTATTACAAGAAGGCCCTGCACCGCTTCATCAACAAGAAGATGTTCAGCAACGTCAAGGAGATCTGGGAGAAGCTGATCGCCTACATCCCGGACGACGTGGACTTCTTCTTCGCCATCGAGCGCAAGATCGTCAAGGTCCTGAACGGCGAGCGCGCCGCGGCCCTGCTCAACTACCTGGTGCCCCATTTCCTGAAGAAGGAGGACTGGAACACCACCATCGAGCTGCTGAAGCGCATCCTGGCCTACGAGCCCAAGAACGCCGCGGCCCGCAAGCAGATCGTCGAAGCCTTCCGCAACAAGTACGTCAAGCACAGCCAGCTGGAGGAGTACCTGCGCATCTCCAACCTGAGCCAGAGCTGGCGCAGCGTGCACGAGGCCATCAGCGATTTCGAAAAGCACATCGCCTTCGACGTCGGCAACTACGTCTACCACTCCAGCTGGAAGATCGGCAAGATCGTCAGCATCAAGGACGACATGTTCATCATCGACTTCGCCGGCAAGGCGGGGCACAAGATGTCGTTGAAGATGGCCGTCAACGCCCTGAAGATCCTTTCCCCCGAGCACATCTGGGTGCTTTCCAGCACCATGCCCAAGGAGGAGCTCAAGAGCCGGATCAAGGCGGACCATGCCTGGGCCCTGAAGGTGATCATTCGCAGCTTCAACAACGCCGCGGACATGAAGCTGATCAAGGAGCAGCTCACCCCGGACATTCTGAGCAACAGTGAGTGGTCCAAGTGGAGCTCCGAGGCCCGGCGGCTGCTGCGGACCGACTCGGCCTTCGGCAACATCCCCGACAAGCTGGACCGCTTCACGGTGCGCGACAAGCCTATCCCCTTCGAGGAGAAGACCTACAACAAGTTCAAGGCGGAAAAGAATTTCTTCGATCGGGTGCAGACCATCCGCGAGTTCCTGGACAACGTCGAGCCGGACTCCGATTACTTCTCCGAGATGCTGGGCTACTTCACCGGCTTCCTGAAGTCCTTCTCCACGCTCAGCGAGTATACCGTGGCCAGCTTCCTGCTGGTGCAGAGGATCGTCTCCGTCTTCCCCTATCTCAACCCGGGGCTGGATTTCACCTTCGTCGATTTGATGAAGGAGATCAACAACTACGAAGAGATGTTTGTCAAGTTGGACGACGGGGAGATCAAGAGGAGCTTCCTGCAGCACGTCAAGCTGTACCATCCGCAGTGGCCGCAAATCTATGCCGAGCTGTTCCATCACTACCAGAACAAGTTCATCATCGACGAGCTGGTCAAGCACGAGAGCTGGGAAATCCTGCGCGGGCTGATCGGGCAGATCATGAGCCGCTACCGTGAGTACCGAGAATCCTTCGTCTGGGTGGTCCGCAACCTGCTCACCGAGCCCTGGTTCGCCACCATGGAGGTCAGGCTGGAAAAGGTGCTGATAGGCATGATCCACCTGCTGGACATCACTTTCCGGGAGATCAACAACAAGCGGGACGTGAGCTACAACCGCAAGATCAACAAGCAGGCCCACGACTTCCTGTTCAACGAGGGGCGCCTGCTGAATTACATCCTGGAATCCGGGGAGGATTCGATCATGAGGCTGTATACCCTGGTGGAGGACATCAAGGAGCTGGACCCCAACCTCAAGATCAACTTCAAGCACCAGATCAGGGAACGCTACCCTCGCTACGAGTTCGCCGGGGACCAGGAAAAGGAGAAGGTAAGCATGGGCCTGCTGGTCACCCGCAGGGGCTACGAGGGCAAGCAGAAGGAGCTGCGCCACATCCTCGAGAACGAGATTCCGGAAAACTCCAAGGAAATCGGCTTCGCCTTGTCCAAGGGCGACCTGCGTGAGAACTCGGAATACAAGGCGGCGCTGGAAAAGCAGGAGCTGCTGAAAACGACAGCCTCCCGCCTGCAGGAAGAGCTGCAGAATGCCCAGATCTTCTCAGCCGCCCCGATCAACACCGACGTGGTCTCCTTCGGCACCCGGGTGATCCTGAAAAACCTGGAATCCGGGGGCGAGGAGCTGTACACTCTACTAGGTCCCTGGGAATCCGATCCGGTTAAGAATATCATCTCCTACCGCTCCCCTCTCGGGGTGGAGTTGATGAACCACAAGGTCGGCGAGGAGCTGAAGTTCGCCATCGGCGACCGGAACTTCCACTACGCGCTAAAGGCGATCGAGAGGACGGAAGTGGAGTGATGCGGGGGTAGCATGAAGAAGTGGTGCCTGGCCCTGTTGTTGCTGGTCCTGCTGGCCGCCACCGCTGCGGGCATGGACGTGGTGACCATGGTCGACACTTCCGCCAGCATGTTCCCCTACTACGACGAGCTGCAGCGCTACCTGCTGCGGGACCTGCTGGAGCATTGGCTGCACAAGGGCGACGGCTTCCATCTGCTGAGCTTCGCCGATACGCCGGAAACCGAGATCGCCGAAAGGGTAAGCGGGCCGCGGGAGCTGACCGAGATCATCGAGCGGATTTATCTTCTGCGCCCCCTGGGGCGGTACACGGACCTGGTGGCCGCGTTGGATTACCTCTATTCCTACCTGGACGCCCTGCCCGCGGACAGCCCAAAGCTGGTGCTGCTCCTGACCGATGGGAAGCATGATCCGCCTCCCGGCAGCCCCAACACGGGGGGCGCCGAGCAGGTGCTGGAGGCGCTGCGCCGCAACGCGGACCGCATCCGCCAGCGTGGCTGGGACATCCACATCCTGCGCATTCCCGGCGCCGCGGCCGGAGCGAGCGATGCACCCGGCGCGGAGGGGCTCGCCGCGATCCAGGAAGGGGCCGCCGCTTCGGCTGGAGCCGCTTCCGGGGGGGCCGTCGCTTCGGCTGGAGCCGCTTCCGGGGGGGCCGCCGCTTCGGCTGGAGCCGCTTCCGGGGGGGCCGCCGCTTCCGGGGGGGCCGCCGCTTCCGAGCAGGATGCCCCGAATCTTCTGGAGGAGTTCGCCCAGCGCTCCGGCTCGACCATCCTGCCCTACTCCGAATCCACGCCGGACACCCTGACCGAACAGCTCACCGGTTTCCCGACCTTGAGCTTCCCCGGGCACCTGGGCAACGTCGGGCGCCGCTTCAGCGTACCCTTCACCATCCGCAATCCGGGCCAGACCGAA
>MIBK01000148.1:12744-14362 GCA_001829505.1 Spirochaetes bacterium RBG_16_67_19
CTGCTCCTGCGTCCCGCCGTCGCCGTGGTGCCCCCAGGCCAGAGCGCGGTGCTGGAGGCGGCGGTCCGGCTGCCGCCCGGGCTGATCCCCGGGGAACTGGTCCTGCCGGTCAACCTGCAGTTCGCCGAGTCGGAGGTAAGGATCTCTCCCCTGACCGGAGAGCTCTCCTTCAACTGCGTATCCGGCGGCGCGATTTCACCCGTGCTTTTGTACCTGCTCATCGCCGCCGGCGCGCTGCTGGTGCTGGTGGCCGCGGTGATCGGCCTGCTGGCCCTGGCCCGCAACAGGGCCCGGGACCGCGGCTATCAACGCGTATTCGCCCAGGGACGCGGCGGGCACCGTCCGGTGATCCTGAAGGTCATAGATCAGAATCCGTACATCGGCACGCGCAACATCCATCCGGTGCCGCCCGGCAGCTCGAAGAGCGTCGGCGGGGACGGCTCGACTTTCCTGATCTACTACCTGCCCGTGCCGCGGCGCATCGGCTCCATCCGCAATGACGGCAAGCAGTACGTCTTCATTCCTCAGCGCCCGCAGTACTTCGCCACGCTGGACAAACCGCTGCCGGACTGCCTGGGCCGGGAAATCGTGGCCCTGACCAAACGAGGACAGCGTGTGCGCCTGGTTTTCCAGGAGTACGTGTCTCCGCTGGAGAAGATCAACAGCCTGATGCTCTCGGTGCGTCAGGTGCGGGCTCAGAGCGCTTCCAAGACAAGCTGAGCCTCCCGGCGCACGGAGGGGTGCGGGTCGCCTTCAGCCAGCTCGCGGACCTTTTCGCGCAGCGAACCCAGGCGGTTCAGGCGGGCGCCGCGCAGTCCGTAAAGGCGAATGACCAGGTTGGGGCTTTCCAGGAAACGGCGGAAGAGCTCTCCCAGGCCGGCCTGTTTCAAGGCGGAGAGGCGCCGGGCCGTGAACTCCAGCACAGCGGCGTCCTTGCGGCTCCATTCCTCCTCCACCACCGCGCGCACCGCGCCCAAGGAGCCGCCCGGGTCATGCTGCAGCAGCGCGGCCAGCGCCTCCTCCCGGTACAGGTTGCCCAGCAGGCGGTCCTGGTAGGCTTCGCGCAGGTAGGCCAGCGAGCGCGCTTCCCCGATCGCCCCCAGGGAGCGGATGGCCTCCAGGCGGACCTGCCGCTCCGGGTCGTAGCGCGCCTTGTAGATCAGGATGTCCACCGATTTGCGGGCGTCCTTGCGGGCCAGGGCCTTGGCCGCCGCCTGCCGGACCCGGGCATTGCCGTCGCGCAGGGCGTCCTGCAGCGCCGCTTCCACCTCCGAGAGCTGGAACCCGGCCAGGGCCGCCGCCGCGTAGGCCCGCAGCAGGCTGTCCTGGGCGCCGAAAAGCTCGCGCAGCGCCGGCAGCGCCCGGGCGTCGCCGATTTCCCCCAACGCAGAGGCGGCGTACATGCGGCGGACGCGTTCCTCGTCCGGATTGGCAACCACCTGGATCAGGTCCTCCACGGCCGGCTGGTACTTCAGGGTGCCCAGGGCCAGGAGCAGCTGGGACTTCAGGCCCGGTGAATACTCCGGATCGCGCAGGCGGGCCAGCAGGGCCTCCCCGGAGGATTGCTGACCCAGGGCGGCCAGGGACTGGATGGCGGCCGCGGCCAGCTCGTCACCGG
>MIBK01000148.1:14375-17436 GCA_001829505.1 Spirochaetes bacterium RBG_16_67_19
GGCCAGTGGCTGGGCCGCGGCCGCGGAACGGATGGCCGCCAGGTAGCGCATGCAGGGCACCAGCAGGCGCGGATCCCCGTCCGGGTCGGCCAGCCTCTCCAGGGCGGTCTTTTCGGCATCACGCACTTCGGCCTGGGCGAACAGGTCCAGGACGGCCGCGGCTACCGCGGGATTGGAGGTGGCCTGGAAGGTCCGGAGCAGCTCCGGGTTCAGGCTGTCGTCCCCGGAGGCCTTGAGCCGGGCGATGACCTGCAGCACTTCGCCCTCGATCCCGTACAGGAGGGTTTCCCGCATGCGCTCCTCGGGGCTGAGTGCACCGGCCTGCTGCGCCGCCGCGGGCAGCGCGGCGCCCAGCAGAAGCGAGGCGGCCGTCAACAGCGCCCAGATTCTCACTTTTTTTCGCTCCTTCGCCGGATCACGTCGCGCAGCACCTCCACGCCGGTGATCCAATACATCCCCAGAAGGATGGCCGCGCTGGCCCCCGCTCCGCCCAGCAGCAGGGCCAGGCTGCCCCAGGAGCTGCCGGCCTGCCAGACCGCCCGGGTGACGAAGCGGAATCCGAGGAGGAAGGCGGTGAACGGCACGAGGGAAATCGCCAGGCGCCAGCAGGTACGCAGGATCGCCCGGCCTTCCATACGCCCCAGCACCCTGCGCGCGGCGGCCAGCAGGATCAGGAAACCGATCGTGAAGGCCACGGAATTGGCCACCGCCAGCCCGCGCACCTGCAGGGCGGTGCGGCGCAGCCACAGAGAGAGCAGGACGTCCACCGCGCTGACCAGCAGCGCGGCGAAAAGCGGGGTGCGGAAGTCGTGCCGGGCGTAGAAGAAGCGCTGCAGGAAGGTGAACGCCCCCAGACCGAACAGGCCGTAGGAGTAGGCGCTCAAGACCTCGGCCGTCCAGATCGTGCCGCGCAGGCCGAAGGCCCGCCGCTGCAGCGCCACCGCGATGATCTCCCGGCCCATGAACAGGAACAGGAGCGTGGCCGGCACCAGCAGCACCAGGAGGAACTCGAGGCCGTAGCTCACCGAGAAGCGCAGGCCCGGCAGGTCCCCGGCGGCGGCCTGCCGGCTCATCCTGGGAAAAAGCACGGTGACGATGGAGACGGAGAAGATGCCGAAGGGCAACTGGAAGAACACCAGGGCGTAGCTGAGGGCGGAGATGCTGCCGTCGGCCAGGCCGCTGGCCAGCAGGACGGCCACCTGTTCGGTGAGGGCGAAGACCGAGGCGGAGGCCAGCACCGGCAGCCAGGCTTTGAGGATGCGCAGGAACTGCGGGAAGCGGAAGCGGAAATCCGGGCGCAGGTCGTACCCCCTGCGCAGGAAGGCCGGAAGCTGGCAGACCACCTGGGTGAGGCCGCCGGTGAGCACGCCCACCGCCATGGAGAAAACCCCCAGCTGCCGGTAGAACAGCACGGTGGCGGCGATGACGCAGACCGAGAACAGGATGGGCGCCAGGGAGGGCAGCAGGAAAAGGCTGTGCGCGTTGAGCACCGCCATCAGCACCGCCGCGATGCTGATCAGCAGCAGGTAGCCGAAAACCCAGCGGAAGAGGGAAGCGGCCAGCGCCGCCTTGGCCGGGTCGCTGAAGGGCATCAGCACCCGCGTCAGCGGCGCGGCGAACAGGCCCGCCGCCGCGGTCAGCGGCAGGAGGATGACCAGCTGCAGTCCCAGGATCCGGCGGGTGAGCTGGCGCGCCAGCGCTCCGCCCGGATCCTCCAGCAGGCTGGCCGAGAGGGTCGGGATGAAGGCGGAGGACAGGGCTCCCTCCGCCAGGAGCTTGCGCAGGTTGTTGGGAACGGTGAAAACGGCGTTCCACACGTCCGCCGCTCCGGAGGCCCCGAACAGGGCGCCGATCAGGGCGATCTTCACGTAGCCCAGCACCCGGGAGGTCGCCGTGGAGCCCATGAGCAGGGCCGTGACCAGGGCGCTGCGCCGGACCTCCGCGGTCCTGCCCTCCGGGCGGCTTTCCCCCTCCGCCGGCTTCATGGTTTATTGTTCGGCATCCGGCGCACCCTCGTCCAGGCCCATTTGGTAGGTCTCCAGGAAAGAGCGCTTGAAGGAGGAGAAACGCCCTTCCCGGATGGCCTGGCGGATGTCCTGCATCAGGCTCATTAGGTAGTGCAGGTTGTGCCGGGTGGCCAGCATGGCCGCCAGGATCTCGCGGCTCTTGAACAGGTGCCGGAGGTAGGAGCGGGAATGGCGCCGGCAGGTCGGGCAGGAGCAGCCCGGGTCGATGGGCTCGGAGGCCAGGCGATGGACCTCGTTGCGCAGGTTGAGGGTTCCCCGGCGGGTGAAGGCCTGCGCGTTGCGGGCGGTGCGGGTGGGAAAGACGCAGTCCATCATGTCGATGCCGTTCCCCACCGCCTCCAGGATGTACTCCGGCGTGCCCACCCCCATCAGGTAGCGCGGGCGGTCCGCCGGCAGCTTTTCCGCGGTCAGGGCCAGCAGGTCGCGGAACACCTCGAAGCTTTCCCCCACCGACAGGCCGCCGATGGCCAGGCCGGGGAAGTCCAGCTCCGCCGTGCGCTCCGCGCTCTGGCGCCGCAGGGCCGGAAAGAAGTTGCCCTGCACGATCCCGAACAGCTGCCCGCCCGGCCTCTCGGCCTTCCCGGACTTCCAGGCCGCCAGGCTGCGCCCCGCCCAGGCCAGGGTCCGCTCCACCGCCTGGCGGGCCTCCTGCTCCCCGATCCCGGGTGGGGTGCAGATATCCAGGGGCATCAGCACGTCGCTGCCCAGGAGCTGCTGAAAGGCCACCACCTCCTCGGGGGTGAGGCGGCGGGCCGACCCGTCCAGGTGCGAGCGGAACTCCGCCCCCTCCTCCGTGATCCGCCGCAGGGAGGCCAGGGAAAAGATCTGGTAGCCCCCGGAATCCGTAAGGATGTTGCGCTGCCAACCCATGAAGGCGTGCAGGCCGCCGGCGCTGCGGATCACCTCGGCTCCAGGCCGCAGGTACAGGTGATAGGCGTTGGCCAGGATGATCTGCACGCCCAGCTCTTCCAGCCCCTCCGGGTCGATGGCCTTGACCGTGGCGTTGGTGCCCACGGGCATGAATACCGGGGTCT
>MIBK01000149.1:0-184 GCA_001829505.1 Spirochaetes bacterium RBG_16_67_19
TGGAACTGGGGCATGAACAGGGCGTCGCTGTTCCAGAACTCGGTCTCCAGCAGCGGCCCGTCGAACTCCTCGAAGCCCAGGGAGGACAGCTTGTCTTTCAGCTCCTCCAGGAAATCCACGTAGGGGTTCTTGCGGCCCATCGGCACACGCTGCGGCGGGCTGGCCAGGTTGTAGGGGCGGAAGC
>MIBK01000149.1:200-4161 GCA_001829505.1 Spirochaetes bacterium RBG_16_67_19
GCCGCTGGCCAGCAGCTCCGGGGTGAGCACGCCGACCTCCTCACCGGTGACCCCCTGGCCCCGCAGCTGGGCGAAGGCCTGCCGGCCGCCGGCGGTGAGGGCGTACTCCACCTCCTCCCGCTCCAGGGTGCGGAAGGCTCCCTTCTCCGCGCCGCGCTTGCGGCTGTAGGAACTGATGAGCTCGGCCTGGGCCTGGGACAGCTCCTGCTCGCCCACCGCTTCCTTCTCGTCGAAAAGGGCGAACAGGGCCCGGATGGTGGCCAGCCCGGTCTCGCGCATCTCGGCGCGCGCGGCCAGCACCGCCTTCTTGGCCTCGTTCATGGCGGCCCACCCCGCCTTGGACATGGCCCCGAAGGCGGAGCCGATCTCCTTGGCTTCCACGGCCAGCCGCGAGGCGATCTCCGGAAGGCTGAGGGGGCCTTCCTGCTTCAGCAGCGCCGCCAGCCGCTCCTCCAGGGTGCCCTTCTCCCTGTACTGCCGCCCCAGCTCGGTTAGAGTGTAGGCCACGCGGCGCTGGCGGGACACCTCCTCGATCAACCCCTTGCCGGCCAGCCAGCTCAAGGCCTGGTTGGACTGCCCCGGCTTGAAAGCCAGGTCCTTCTCCAGACGCGCGGCGCTGAAGGGCTCCCCCTGGCCGTAAGCCAGGAGCACCTTCATTTCCAGGGGGTGCAGGGATTTCAGCAAGGCATCGGTTGGCATCAGCTACTCCCTAATAGAACGGCTGCCAGCCCGCGCAGGAACAGGCCGGCGTCGGTCACCACCCCGACGGTCTGGGCCGAGCCGCGGTCGGCCAGCTTGGTGATGACCGGCGGAGCGATATCCACGCATACCGCCTTGACCCAGGATGGCAGCATGTTGCCCACGGCGATGGAGTGCAGCATGCTGCCCAGCATCAGCACCAGGGAGGCGTTCTCCAATATCCGCTCGTAGGCCTCCTGGGCCCGGATCATGTCGGTGATGGTCTCCGGCAGGGGTCCGTCATCACGGATGGAGCCGGCCAGCGCGTAAGGCACTCCGGCGCGGATCACTTCGTACATGATCCCCGAGCCCAGCACCCCCTGCTGGACGGCCGCCGCCAGGGAGCCCGCCTCGGCGATCCTGTTGATGGCCCGCATGTGGTTGCGGTGTCCCTGGTCCACCGGGCGCCCGGAGGACAGGTCCACGCCCAGCGAGGTTCCGTACAGCGCGCACTCCACGTCGTGGACGGCCAGGGCGTTGCCGGCCAGCAGGCCCTGCAGGTAGCCGGCCTTCACCAGGGAAGCCAGGGCCGGAGCCCCGCCGGTGTGCACCACCACCGGCCCGGCCACGGCCACGATGCGCCCCCCGCCCGTGCGGATGCTTTTCAGCTCCTCGGCGATGCGGCGCACCGCGTTCTCCACGCTGCGCTCGGAGGACACCTCGCTCTGCATGAAGCCGAACAGGCGGGCGTCCCGGTCGCGGGCCGGCGGGGTCAGGCGCACGGAGGAGGAACCGCAGAGCACCGGCTGCCCGGCCCGCAGGTCGCGCAGCTTGCGGCACACCGGCTCCCCATGCTCCAAGACGACCACCCCGTCCATGCGCTGCCGGCGCACTTCCCGCCAGCGGCCCTGCACGAAGACCTCCGTGCGGTGGTGGGTGGTGGAGTAGAAATCCTCGGGGGCCACCCCTTCGCGCGGCGCGGGCCGGAATACGGCCTCCCCCGGCTTGCGCTCGTAGCAGCCCAGGGCCACCAGGCGGGCGGCCAGGCCTTCCAGCAGGGCCGCGTCCCCCGAGCGCACCTCCATCTCCAGCTGGGACTCGTCCTGGTTGGTCTTGCCCAGCTTGAAGCTGACGACCTCGTAGTCCGCCCCCTCCTCCACGATCAGGTTCAGGATGCGGGTGAGCGCTCCGGAGTCCACCAGGTGTCCCTGGGAGACGAAGCGGCGGGCGTGGGGGGCCATGGTGTCCTTAGAATTGTGGGATTGCCCCTGAATGTCAAGGCGGGCAATGATGGGCTGCCCATGAAAACCTTCCGCGGATTCCTCCTGGATGCGGACAACACCCTCCTGGACTACAACCGCGCGGAGCGCGAGGCGTTTCTGCAAGCCGTGGTCCCGGCCCTGCCGGGCGTGCCGCCGGAGCAGGCCCGCCTGGCCTACGGCCGGATCAACGCGGAACACTGGGCCAGGTTCGAGCGCGGGGAAATCACCGCGGGCCAGTTGAAGCTGGGCAGGTTTCAGGCGCTCCTGGATTCCTTCGGCCTTCAGGCCGACCCCGCCGGCCTGTCCCGCGTGTACCTGGAGGCCCTCTCGGCCAAGGCCTTCTTCCTGCCCCACGCCCGGGAGGTGCTGGAAGAGCTTTCCCGCCAGGCCGCCCTTTGCCTGATCACCAACGGACTGACCCTGGTCCAGAGGGGCAGGATCCGGGCCTCCGGCATGGGGCGCTTCTTTTCCGCCATCCTCATTTCCGAGGAAGTGGGCATCGCCAAGCCGGATCCCGGGTTCTTCCGCCTGGCCAGCGAGGCGCTGGCGCTGCCGGCATCCGAGCTGCTGTGCGTTGGGGACAATCCCACCGCGGACATCGGCGGGGCGCGGGGGGCCGGCATCGCGGGCTGCTGGTACAATCCCGCCGGCGGCGCCTGGCCGGGCCCGGGGGATCCGCCGGAACGGACCATCGCGGATTTGCGGGAGTTGCTGGGTTTCGCGGAACCGGGGGCGTAGAAGCTTGGCAACCCGGTATCTACTATATATAATACAGCGCTAATGCCGCCCCAGGGGGAAGAACTCCAGCACCTGGACATGGAGCTGGGCAACCAGGACCTCAAAGAGATCATCGAGGTCGGCTCCCAGATCACCGCCCAGCTGGACATGGAAAACATCATCAAGAACGTGGTCTTGAGCTTGTTCGCCAAGTTCCAGACCCCGACGGTGACCTTCCTGGTCCCCCACGACCTGGACGAGAGCCGGCCGGTCATCTACCACTTCCAGGGCATGAAGAGCCAGGAGCTGGTGCTGGACCTGCCCTCCATCACCTCCCTCCTGGGCTTCCTGGAGCGCGACGAGTACAACCAGATCACCTTCGCCTATTTTTCCGAGAACTTTCCGGATCCCCAGGTGGTCGCCCGCCTCGCGGAGCTGCAGCCGGACATCATCGTGCCGCTGCGCACGGACAAGGGGGTCAACGGCCTGATCCTGCTGCCGGCCAAGGCCGGGAGCGGCCCCTTCACCCTGCTGGACGTGCAGTACATCACCCAGATCGTGCGCTTCGCCTCCATCGCCATCGAGAACGCCAACCTGTACTGGCAGGCCACCACGGACCGGATGACCAAGCTGTTCTCCCACCACTTCTTCGAGAAGAACCTGGAGGAGGAAATCCTGCGGGCCCGGCGCTACGGGGCCTGCTTCAGCCTGCTCATGCTGGACATCGACCACTTCAAGAAGTTCAACGACGCCTACGGGCACCTGCAGGGGGACCTGATCATCAAGGAGATCGCCCACATCCTGCGCAGCTCGGTGCGCTCCATCGACTTCACGGCCCGCTACGGCGGGGAGGAGTTCGCGGTGATCCTGCCGGAAGTCAACGCCCAGGGGGCGGCGGTGGTGGCCGAGCGCATCCGCCAGAGCATCGAGCGCCACGAGTTCGCCGGCGAGGAAGGCCGGCTGCACGTCACCGTGTCCATCGGGGTGGCGGAGTTCAAGGTGGACCGCATGCGCACCGCTTCCCAGTTCATTGCCGAGGCGGACAAGGCCCTCTACCAGTCCAAGGAACTGGGACGCAACCGGGTCACGGTCCAGAAGTAAAGCCCCGTTTCCCACTTGACGACAGCCATGGAAAAGCGGTAAGTACTCTGCTCGGGAGAGTGTATGAAGAAGTTTACAATTCTGGTCGCCACCACGCTGCTGCTGGCCTGCTCCTCGACGTATCCGCGCGGGGAGCTGTACTTCTTCGGGCCGCAGCGCCCGGCCGCGGTGCTGGCCGGCTGGGCGGGGGAGACCGACCCGGG
>MIBK01000149.1:4201-6739 GCA_001829505.1 Spirochaetes bacterium RBG_16_67_19
GAAAGCTTCTATGCCGGGGTGGCCGGCGACGCCCAGCTCGGGCGCATCATCCTCCAGCAGGCCAGCGCCTACGACATCCCCCTGCCGCTGGCCTTCGCCCTGGCCTGGGGGGAAAGCCAGTTCGATGCGCGCGCCTTCAACCGCAACCCCCAATCCGTGGACCGCGGGCTGTTCCAGCTCAATTCCCGGACCTTCCCGAACGTCAAGCTCGACGACTTCTACGACCCGCAGGTCAACGCCCGCCTGGGCCTCAAGCACCTGCGTTTCTGCCTGAACCAGGGGCAGAATGAGCTGGTGGCCCTGGCCATCTACAACGCCGGCGCCCACAAGGTGCGCAAGGGCACGCCCTACAGCACCCTCCATCACATCGCCCGCATCCTGGAGTACCGGGAGAAGATCGAGCAGGAGTTCACGGACGCCCTGCTGCAGAACCCCGGGCTGGTGAACGCCTTGTGATCATTGTCCTTTCCAGGGACATCCGGCCGGCGGACAAGCAGGCCCTCACCGCCTTTCTGGAAAGCAAGGGCTTCCGGCTGCGCGAGATCCAGGGGGAGCAGGAGACCGTGCTGGCCGCGGTGGGCATCGTGCCCATCGACGTGCGGCAGGTGGAGCTGCTGCCCGGGGTGGCCCGGGTCATCCCCATCACCTCCCCGTTCAAGCTGGCCTCCCGGGAGGTGCGCAAGGAGGACACCACCTTCCCCGTCGGCCCGATCAAGGTCGGCGGACCGCGCATCGTGGTCATCGCCGGGCCCTGCGCGGTGGAGAGCCGGGAGCACATCCTGGAGGTGGCCCGCATCGTGAAGGACTCCGGCGCGGCCATGCTGCGGGGCGGGGCCTACAAGCCGCGCACCTCCCCGTACGCCTTCCAGGGCCTGGGCGCCGAGGGCCTGGCTTTCCTGAAGGCCGCCGGCGAGGCCACGGGCCTGCCGGTGGTGTCGGAAATCGTCAGCCCGGAGCACGCCGACCTGTTCCGGGAGCTGGTGGACGTGCTGCAGATCGGGGCCCGCAACATGCAGAACTTCGAGCTGCTGAAGCGCGTTGGGGCCCTGGGCAAGCCGGTGCTGCTGAAGCGCGGGCCGGCGGCCACCATCCAGGACCTGCTGATGTCCGCCGAGTACCTGCTGGCCCACGGCACCGAAGCGGTGATGCTCTGCGAGCGCGGCATCCGCACCTTCGAGACCTACACCCGCTACACGCTGGACCTCTCGGCCATCCCCGTGGTCAAGAAGTTGAGCCACCTGCCCATCCTGGTGGACCCCAGCCACGGCACGGGCCTGCGGGAGAAGGTGCCGCCCATGGCCCTGGCCGCCGTGGCCGCCGGCGCCGACGGACTGACCGTGGAGGTGCACACCGACCCGCAGGCCGCCCTCTCCGACGGGCCCCAGTCCCTGTACCCCGACCAGTTCGAGAAGCTGATGCGCGACATCCAGGCCCTGGCCCCCGTGCTGGGCAAGGAAGTGGCCCGCCTTCCGGAGCGTGAGCCGCTGGTCCTGGCGGACCCCTCCGGACGAGTCCCGCCGGCCGGGGACCTGAGCGTGGGCTTCCAGGGGGAGCGCGGGGCCTTCAGCGAGAAGGCGCTGCTGGCCTACTTCCCGGAAGGGGCCGTCGGGGTGCCGCACGCGGAGTTCCGGGACGTGTTCGAGGCGGTGCTGACCGGGAAGGTGGCCTTCGGCATCGTCCCCGTGGAGAACACCCTCACCGGCTCCATCCACCAGAACTACGACCTGTTATTGCAGTACCCCGACCTGCGCATCGTGGGGGAGAAGATCATCCGCATCCTGCACCACCTGATCGGCCTGCCCTCCTCCTCCCTGGAGGGCATCCGGCAGGTGTACTCCCACCCCCAGGCCCTCTCCCAATGCGCCCTGTACCTGGAGCGCTTCCCCGCCTGGGAGAAGACCCCCTTCTACGACACCGCCGGGGCGGTGGCCTTCATCGCCCGGGAGGGACGACCGGAGGCCGCGGCCATCGCCAGCCTGGAAGCCGCCCGGGCCTACGGCATGAAGGTGCTGAAGGAAGGCATCGAAACCAACAGCCAGAACTACACCCGTTTCGTGATCATCGCCCTGGGAGAGGCCGCCGGGACCCTCGGCGCTCCAGGCGCCATAGCGGCCGGCCGCGGAGCCAACAAGGCCTCCCTGGTGTTCGCCACGGCCAACACCCCCGGCTCGCTGTTCCAGGCCCTGCGCGTGCTGGCCGAGCGCAGCATCAACATGGTCAAGCTGGAATCCCGCCCGATCGCGGGCAAGCCCTGGGAGGAGCTGTTCTACCTGGACGTGGCCCTGCCCGAGGCGGAAGAGCCCTTCCGGCAGGCCCTGGAAGAGCTCAAAGGGGTGACCGAGGGACTGCGCATCCTGGGCATCTACCGCAGCTAAGAGCGGAACGGGTCTGTACGAGCCGCCGGGTTGCGGTTATATTGTCTGTTTGATCAGCATGCGCAGAAATGCTATTCTCTTCCTGCTATTGGCTCTGTCCCTCCCCGGCTGCCGCGGCGGCGGATCGTCGGGGGCGGAGATCCGCATCGGGCTGATCGCCATG
>MIBK01000149.1:6758-8206 GCA_001829505.1 Spirochaetes bacterium RBG_16_67_19
CGAGAGTGACCAGGCCAGCGGCCGGTCCATGCAGCGAGGGGCCCAGTTGGCGGTGGAGGAGGCCAACCGGACCGGGCGGCGGCGCGTCGCCCTGGTGGTGGCCGATGACCGGAACAATCCCGAAGGGGCCATCGAGGCCGCGCGCCGGTTGATCTACCAGGAACGCGTTCCGGCCATCGTCGGCCCGCAGTTCAGCCGCAACGCCATCCCGGCCGCCCGCCTGGCGGAGAGCGAGCGCACGGTGATGATCTGCCCGCTTTCCACCAACCCGCAAACCACCGCGGGCAAGCATTTCGTGTTCCGGGTGCCGTACCTGGACACCTTTCAGGGCTATTCCCTGGCCCGCTTCGCCCGCCAGGAACTGGCCGCCTCCCGCGCCGCCGTGCTGTACGACGTGGCCAACGAGTACAACCGCACCCTGGCCGAAGTGTTCCGGGACACCTTCCTGCGGCTGGGCGGCACGCTTACCGCCTTTGAGAGCTACACCACGGACCAAGCCACGGATTTCACCCCCCAGCTTTCCCGCATCGCCGCCGCCGGCGCTGAAGTCCTGTTCCTGCCCAACCTGAACGACGACGTGCGCCGGCAGGGCCGGCAAGCCAGGGCGCTGGGCATCGACGCAGTGCTTCTGGGAGGGGACGGCTGGAATCCCGACGAACTGGCCTCCGAGCCGGCCTTCGCCGGGTCCTTCGCCTCCCGGCACTGGCACCCGGACGTCGCCACGGAAAAGGCCCGGAACTTCCTGAAGGCCTTTCGCGCCCGTTTCGGCGAGCCTCCGGACGACATCGCGGCCACCACCTACGACGCCTTCGGCCTTCTGTTCGCCGCCATGCGGGCGGCCGGCCGCGCGGAGCCGGAAGCCATCCGGGCGGCGCTGATGAGTCTGGAGCCGTATCCCGGGATTACGGGCAGCATCGTCTACCGCGGCTCGGGGGATCCGTCCAAGAGCGTGGTGCTGGTGCGCATCGACGGCGGCCGGGCCGCCGTGCACTCGGTGCTGGAGCCGGAGGAGCCTCTAAAACCGTGAACAGAGCGTGGCTGGCCCTGTTGCTGCTCCCGGCCGCGCTGGCGGCCTGCCGCCGGCCCCCCGCGGCCGAGCTGCGCGTCGGGCTGGTGGCGCCCCTGTCCGGAAGCCTGCAGGACGCGGGCATCTCCTGCCGGGAAGGCGCCGAGCTGGCCGTGAAAGAGCTGAATGACGCGGGTGGCCTGCTCGTGGAGGACCGGCGCTACCGGGTGCAGCTCCTCATCGGGGACACACAGGACTCCCCGGAGCGGGCCTTGAGCGCGGCCCAGGAACTGATCAACCGCGACAACGTGGCCGCCCTGATCGGTCCTCCGTACAGCTCGCAGGCCATCCCGGTGGCCCGCCTGGCGGAGCGCTCCGGGATCCCGATGATCGTGCAGCTGGCCACCAACCCGGAGGTCACGGCGGGAACCTCCTGCGTGTT
>MIBK01000149.1:8377-9852 GCA_001829505.1 Spirochaetes bacterium RBG_16_67_19
CACCGGCCAGCCGGACTACCTGCCGGAGCTGGCGCGCATCCGGGCGGCGGACCCCGAGGTCCTGTTCCTGCCGGGGCTGCCTCCGGACCTGCGCCGGCAGCTTGCCCAGATCCGCTCCCTGGGCCTCACCGTCCAGGTCCTGGGCGGCGACACCATGTACTTCCGCAATCCGGCCGATCTGCCCCTGGTGGAAGGCGCCTATTTCAGCACGCATTTCTCGTCGGAGATGCCGGGAGAGGCCGTGCGGGCCTTCAACCGGATGCACCAGCGCGCCTACAGGCGGCTGCCGACTCCCGCAGGCGCGCTGACCTACGACGCCTTCCGGCTGCTGTTCTCGGTGATCCGTTCCCAAGGCGATGCGTCGCCGGCGGGTATTTGCGCGGGGCTGCGCAAGCTGCACAGCTTCGAGGGGGTCACGGGAACCATGATCTTCGCCGGGAGCCCGGATCCGGCCAAAAGCGTCGTGATCATCCACGCCCGCGACCGGCAATACCGCTTCCACGCGCGGATCGATCCTTGAAGAGCTGGAATCGCCTGGCCCGGCCGCTGCGTCGCAGCCTGCTCGCCCGCCTGGTGGCGACCTTTTTCCTGTTCTCCGCGGGGATCGTCGGCCTCCTGGGCGCGGTGAACTACCTGTACCAGGCCCGCAGCACCCGCAAAGCGGTGATCGACCAGATCTCCGCCTTCGCCGAACTGCGGGAGCAGGCCCTGAACGCCTGGGTCGAGGAGCAGGCCCGCCTGCTGGCGGCCCTGGCCGGCCTGCCGGAGACCCGCCGCCTGGCCGCCGAGCTTACCGCCCCCGCCGCGGGAGTGGAGGAGCGCCTGCGGGCCAACGGTTTCTTCCGCCGGATGCAGCGCTTCAGCCCGGAGTTGATCGAGCTTTCCATCCTGGCCGTGAAGGGCGGACGGGTCGTGTACTCCACCGACACCTCCGCGGTGGGGCAGTACCGGGTCCTGGACAGCGCCTTCAGCGGAGGACTGCGCGGCCTGTACGTGAGCAGCGTGCATCCATCTCCCACCACCCTGCAGCCCACCATGCTGGTGTCCGCCCCCTTGCTGGACCAGCGGGGGGAAACGCTGGGCGTGCTGGAGGCCAGCCTGAACCTGGAGAGCCTGGACCGCATCGTGCAGGTGCGCGCGGGGCTGGGCAATGCGGGAGAGGCCTATCTGGTGGACCGGTATCAGGTCCTGGTTTCCGCCGGCCGTTTCGGCCGGGCGGGCTTCGCCCGCGGGGTGCACTCCCGGGGCATCGACGCGGCGGTGCGCGGCCAGAACGGGGCCGGGGAGTACGTAAGCTACCGGGGAGTACCGGTTCTCGGGGTCTACCGCTGGATCGCCGAGCCGCGAGTGGCGCTGCTGATCGAGATCCCGGCGGCCGCCGCCTTTGCCGACGCCCGGCAGCAGGCCCTGCGCCTGCTGGGCATCGGTCTGTCCCTGGTGGCCGCCCTGGCCGTGGGGGTCTACTTCATCGCCCT
>MIBK01000150.1:0-11030 GCA_001829505.1 Spirochaetes bacterium RBG_16_67_19
CCATCGACATCGCCGACGTGGACGTGGGCGAAAACGTGGGTGCCAAGCTGCAGGCCGACCAGGCCGAGGCGGACAAGCGCCGCTTCCAGGCCGTGGCCGAGCAGCGCCGGGCCGCCGCGCTGGCCCGCGAGGCGGAGATGGTAGCCCTGGTGCAGGAGAACCGCGCCCAGGTGGTGCTGGCCGAGGCGGAAATCCCCAAGGCCATGGCCGAATCTTTCCGCCAGGGACACCTGGGGATCATGGACTACTACCGGATGCGCAACGTGCAGGCCGACACGCACATGCGGGAATCCATCGGCGGGGAAGGCGCCCGCCCGCCCAAGGAGTAGGGCATGCCGAAGGGCCTGATCGAAGGGCTGCTCACCTTCCTGGGGATCCTGTTCTTCTTCGTCCTGCCGATGATCGCGCGGGCCCGCAGCGCGGCCAGGCGAGGCGGGCAGTTGGGCGGCCTGCGTCCCTCGGCGCCCGGGCGGCCGAGGGCCCCTGAGGTGGCGGAGGAAGCCGAGGAGGAGCCGGAGGAAGAGCCCGTCACCGCGGCTGCGCCCATTCCGGCTACCCCGCAGCCCCCGCCGGCGGCGCTGGCCCCGGGCGGTGTGCCGGGTGGGCCGCAGCGGCTGCGCAGGCTCACGCCCTGGCAGCGGGCCGTGGTCTGGGCGGAGATCCTGGGGCCGCCGCGCGGCCTGCAGTAAGAACCGCGTTCGCGCTCAGCCGGCGTTGCTGGACTGGGACCAGAGGTTGATGCCCCCGTCCACCGCATCCTTGTCGATGCGCGCCAGCTCTTCGGCGGAAAAGCGCAGGTTGGCCAGCGCGCCCACGTTCTCGGTGATCTGCTCGGCGCTGCTGGCCCCCACCAGCGCGGTGGTCACGCGCGGGTCGCGCAGCACCCAGGCCAGCGCCATCTGGGCCAGGCTCTGTCCCCGGCCGCGGGCCAACTCGTTCAGGGCCCGGATGTGACGCCGGTTTTCCTCGGTGATCAGCTTCTTGTCCAGGAAGGTGCCCGGCGTGCCCGCCCGGCTGCCCGCGGGCACTCCCGACAGGTACTTGTCCGAGAGCATGCCCTGGGCCAGCGGGGAGAAGGCGATGCAGCCGATGCCCTCTTTTTCCAGCACCTCCAGCAGGCCCTTCTCCACCCAGCGGTTGAGCATGGAGTAGGAGGGCTGGTGGATCAGGATCGGCACCTGGTGGGCCTTGAGGATCGCCGCGGCTTCCGCGGTCTTTGCCGCCGAGTAGGAGGAGATGCCGGCGTACAGCGCCTTGCCCTGCTTGACCGCGGCGGCTACCGCCCCCAGGGTTTCCTCCAGGGGCGTGTCGGGGTCCAGGCGGTGGGAGTAGAAGATGTCCACGTACTCCAGGCCCATGCGCTTCAGGCTCTGGTCCAGGCTGGCCAGCAGGTTCTTGCGCGAACCCCATTCCCCGTAGGGACCCGGCCACATCAGGTAGCCGGCCTTGGTGGAGATGATCAGCTCGTCGCGGTGGGCGGCCAGGTCCTGGCGGAGGATCTTGCCAAAGTTCTCCTCGGCCGACCCGGGGGGAGGCCCGTAGTTGTTGGCCAGGTCGAAGTGGGTGATGCCCAGGTCGAAGGCCCGGAAAATCATCCGCCGGGCCGGCTCCAGCGGGTTGACCCCGCCGAAGTTGTGCCACAGCCCCAGGGAGATCGCCGGCAGGAGCAGGCCGCTGCGCCCGCACCTGCGATACTGCATCGAATCGTACCGGTTGGTTGCCGCCTGATAGCTCATGGTGGGAAGTATACGTGCGGCTCGGGCGGCGGGCAAGGACCGTGAATTGCGATCCCAGAATGCTGTTGCGACCGGTGAGCCGCATGCAGGAGTCCTTCACGTGGCCATGGAAGATGCGCCGAGCCGGAGAAAAAGGGCTGCCCCTCGCGGGGCAGCCTCTGCATCGGTCTCTACTTTCCCATATAGGCGCTCAGGGGCTCGCCGTACAGTTCCCGATAAATCTGCTCCACGGAATTGGCGTCCAGCAGCGGAGCGGGCACGTAGTAAGGGACGGGGAAGGTTTTCTTGGCCGTCATGTTCTCGTGGGCGACCCTCACGCACTCCACCCCGAAGGGGTAGGAGTTGTTGACCCCTGAGCCGTCGATGATGCCCAGCTTGACGAACTTGCATACTTCCTTGTCAGCGTCGATCCCCGTGAGCACCACGTCCGTTTTCTTTCTCGACTGCTTGGCTCGCGCCGCGCCGATCAGGGCAGCGGAGTAGGTGGCGAAAATCGCGTCGAGATCGGGATTGGCGGTGAAGAGGTTCTCGCTCACCTTCAGCGCGTCCTCCACAGATCCGGCGCGTTCAGTGGCCACGATCTTCATGCCGGGGTATTGGTCCACGGTCATGAACTTGAAGGCCTGCACCCGCAGGTCCAGGGCGTGCATGTTGAAAGTGGCGTCGATGATGGCGATTTTGGCGTCGCTCTTCCCCTTGCGCAGCAGGACCTCCGCCATCTGCCGGCCGGAGACGATGCCCATCATGGTGTTGTCGGTCCAGATATTGGAGATGTAGCCCTTCTCGTAAAATATGTCGGTGGGCAACCCGGAGCCCACGACGGTGATTCCTCGCTTGATCGCCTTGTCCAACACCGGCAGGATCTGCTCCGTATTCAGCGCGATCACGATCAGCGCGTCCACCTTGCGCAGGATAAGGCTTTCTACCTGCTCGAGCTGGCGGGCCGGATCGAAGTTGGCGTCCACGACCGCTACGGCGTAGCCGTACTTCTTGGCCGTCTCTTCGACTGCCCTTTTCATGCTCAGGGACCAGTCGTCCTGCATGAAATGCATAGCCAGGCCGATGGTCTTCGGCGCCGCCTGCGCTGCCGCGGGACTGAGCAGCAAGGCCATTGCGACAGCCAGGCAGAACAGGCCGGCAACGAACGGTTTGCTGAGATTTCTCCTTACCATTTCCTTCCTCCCTCGATAAATGAATGACGGTTCGCTAACGCAAACCGTTCTCAAAGCACATAGGTATTCAAAAACGACAGATTGCCCTGGTAGATGCCCAGAGCATCCTCCAGGCGGTTCTCCCGGATGGCCTGCGCGCCGTCGCTGATGAACTTCCAGGTCAGGCCGAAGGCGTCGGACTCCCCATAGCGCTTTTCGAGCTTCTTTTGAAAAGTCAGGATTTCGGCGATCCGGTCTTCCACCCGCAGGAGGGCTTCGGGGACCCGGGGCAGCCTGCCTTCCACGGACGGCAGGGGCTCGAAGCGCTCGTGCGGCTCCACCTGGTACCAGTAGGCCACGCTGGAGTAGTCGTTCTCGAAGTTGTTCGCGTGGCCGTGTTCAATGGACAGCTCGATGGACTCCCGGAAGCGAAGCGGATCGTTGACGTACCAGCGGTACATCCCGTTCTTTCCTGAGAAATTCTCATTTTCAATCAGTTGAAAGCCGCTGTAGGGGCCGCTGTACTCGCTGCTGGGGCAGGCCCCACCGCCGAAGATCTCTTCGGTGCCTGTCCCGTGGAGGGCGGGGGGCCACTTCCGCCCGTCGATGAAGACCATGTCATCCCCTTCCCCATACCAGCCGCCGGCCACGTTGTCGATCTGCAGATGCATCCCGATGACCTGTCCCTGTCCCTTGGCCTTCAAGATCCGGTAGTTTTCCTTGCCGTCCAGATTCACCCCGTCCCAGAGAGGCACGTTCTTCTTTGACGGGTCGGCCGAACGGGTAAGCGGGTTCCGGCGCCACTGGGCGTGAAACCGGGCCTGCTCCTGCCTGTAGGCGGCTCCTTCCTCGTAGTCGACGTGGTACCAAAACATGAGCGGGTAGCCTCTCCGGTCCGTATACGCCGGGTACTCCAGGGTAATGCGGGCCTGCTTGGAAAAAGGCATGGGGAAATACGAGTTCAGGCCGAAAGAGCTCGGACACCAGGCGCCGCCGTTGCCCGGATTCACGGTGACCAGCAGGGAGCGCACCGGCCGGGGCAGCCCGTGAGATATGCAAAAAAAGTCCCCCAGTGGCGCCTCGACGCTGGGTGAAGTTTCGCCGTCCCAGTACATGCGCAGCACCATCTTGCGGTAGGCCAGGCAGGTGGGATCGATGAGGATGCAGTAGAGGTGGTTGATCCTTCCGGCGCCCTGTATGTCGGCCAGGACCGCTTCCTGGCCCGGCTCGAGCAGGACATAGTCGCGGTTCATCCCCCGCGTGTCCCAGCTGCTGACCCGCCTGCTGCGGTTTTCGTTCAGCTGGTAAAGGTGCTCCAAACCGCTGCTCATGAGCGCTCCTCTCGTACTGCCCTCATTTGTTTCCCGACAGGCTGACCTGTCTGAGGTGGTCCCAATACATGGCCGCGACGATGATGCCGCCTTTGATGATCAGGCGCGTATAGAAATTGATCCCGAGCAGATTGAGGCCGTTGTCGATGATGGCAATGATCATCGCCCCGATGATCGTGCCGATGATGCTCCCTTTGCCTCCCATGAAGCTCGTGCCGCCCAGCACGGCCGCCGAAATGGCGTCCAACTCGAGGCCTGAACCGTAGTTGGGCAGCCCGGCGGACAGCCGCCCCGTGGCGACCAGCCCGCTGAAGCCGGCGAGCAGCCCGCTGAGCGTGTAGGCAAAGACCCGGATGCGCTTGATGTTGATCCCGGAAAGCAGGGCCGCGGTGGGATTGCCTCCGACCGCGTACACGTTCCTGCCCAGCCGGCTCGTGCGCAGCAGGGTGTGCAGAAGCGCGAATATCACCGCGGAGTACAGGATGAGCAGCGGCACCTGCAGCAGCTGCCCGTCGGCAAAGAGGAACACGAAGCGTTCGTTCTTCACCGGCACGACGGAGCCCTGGGCGAACAGCAGGGCGGCTCCCCTGGCCATCGACATGGTGCCCAGCGTGACCAGGAAAGGCTCGATCGCGGCATACACCACGAGCAGGCCGTTCAGCAGGCCGAAGAGCAAACCGACGAGCAGCCCGACGATCAGGGCGATGAAGATGGAGTTGTCGAACAACAGGAGCGACTGGGCGGACAGCACGCTGGCCAGGGCCAGAACGGCGGCCACCGACAGGTCGATCCCGCGCGTCAGAATGACGATGGTCATGCCGCAGGACAGGATGAAAAAGATCGAAGTCTGGATGCCGATGTTCAGCCAGTTTTCCAGCGTCAGGAAGTACGGGCTCAGGATGCTGAAGGCCAGGATGATGATGAGCAGGGCGAGGAGCAGGCCGAAGAGCTCGTTGCGCAGGAGGCGCTGCATGACCGCCCTGCCGGCCCGCCGGGATTTCCCTTCCGATTCCGTCATCTGCGAACTCCGGATTGATTTCGGGCGCCCCGGCTTTCGACCGTGCCGCGCCTCTCGAACTGGGTGGCCCGGGCCAGCAGGGTCTCCTGGGTCACCTCCTCGGCCTGGAACTCCCCGGTCATCCTGCCCTGGCACATTACGATGATGCGATGGCAGACCCTGAGCAGTTCGTTCAGCTCGGAGCTGATCAGGAGGATCGAAACGCCCTGGGCGGCCAGGTCGGCGAGGATGTTGTAGATCTCGAACTTGGCGCCAACGTCGATGCCCACAGTAGGCTCGTCCAGGAGCACGATCTGGGGGCTGGTGAGCAACTCCCGGGCGATCAGCGTTTTCTGCTGGTTGCCGCCGCTTAGGAAGTTGACCAGCTGGTTTATGCTGGAGACCTTGATCTTCAGGGAATCGATATAGCGGCGTCCCGCCTCCCGCTCAGAATTGCGGTCGATGAAACCGAAGCGCGTGTACTTTTCCAGCGCGGCCATCGAAATATTCTTGTCCACCTCGAGGAAGGGGAAGAGGCCTTCCTCCTTGCGGTTTTCCGAAAGATAGGCAATGCCAAGGCTGAGCGCTTCGCGTGGGGAGGAGTAGCGCACGGGCTTTCCGCGCAGCAGGATTTGCCCGCTGGTCGGTTTCCGGCGGCCGAACAGGGTCTGGAACAGTTCGGTTCGCTTCGCCCCCACCAGGCCGGCGAAGCCGAGGATCTCCCCCTCGCGCAGCACAAAGCTGATTGCCTCGAAGTGCCCCTGCAGGCAGAGCTCCCGGACTGACAGGACGGGATTGTCTTTGGGAGCGACTTTCGCCTGCGGCCGGACGCTCTCGATGTCCCGTCCGACCATCAAGCGGATGAGCGACTCCACGCTCTCCGCGCGGGTCTCCCCCAGCTTGACCAGCTCCCCGTCCCTCAGGACCGCCACCCGATCGGTGATCTCCAGGACCTCTTTCAGCCTGTGGGAAATGAACACGACCGTGATGCCCTGTTCCTTCAAGCCGCGGATCAGCGCGAACAGCGCTCCGACCTCCTCCTCCGAGATGGAGGCGGTGGGCTCGTCCATGACGATGACCCGGCTGCGAAAGGAGATCGCCCGGCCGATCTCGACGAGCTGCTGCTCGGCGACCGAAAGGCTGGCTACCGTCCGCGCAGGCTCGAGATCGCTCTGCAGCTGCCGCAGGATTTGCCCGGTCTCCTGATGCAGTTTTTTCCACCGGATGAAGGCGCCCAGTTGCAGCGGTTGCCGCCCGGCGAAGATGTTCTCCTGGATGCTCAGCTGAGGGCAAAGGTTGCGGTCCTGCAGGATGAAGCTGAGGCCTTTTTGCTGCGCATCGACGGGATCCTCGATCGATTCCCGGTTCCCGTAGAGGAGGATCTCTCCCTTGTCCTTGCGATAGATGCCGGCCAGGATTTTCACGAGGGTGGATTTCCCCGCCCCGTTTTCCCCGATCAAGCCGAATACCTCTCCCTGCTTGATGTCCAGGCTGACATCGTGGAGCGCCCTGACACCGGGAAAGCTCTTCGAGATTCCTCTAAGCTGGACGGCCGGTTCGGGATTACTCATAAAGTCGAATTCATGTATACGTTTACGTATACGTCTACATTCTCCCGCATGACTTGGTATTTGTCAAGAGCTTTTTCTTGGTAGAGTTGCTATTTTGCATGTAGTCGTTTACACTCCGAATTGAGGGCTTATGCCGACCCAGAAGGATGTCGCCAAGAGAGCGGACGTTTCTGTAGCCACCGTATCCAGGTACATCAATGAGAAGGGCTACATCAGTCCTGCGGTCAAGGAGCGCATTCGCAGCGCCATCGAGGATCTCCAGTACAAACCGAACCTTGTCGCCCGCAGCCTGAAGATGCGCAGCTCCAACATCATCGGCCTGATCTTTCCGGACATCGAAAACCCATTCTTTATTTCGCTGATCAAGAAGGCGGAGGAAGTCGCCCAGAAGAACGGATACAACGTCATCCTGTGCAACACCAAGAACAGTCCGGGGAAAGAGGCCGAATACCTGGAAGTGCTGAAAGGCAAGCAGGTGGACGGGTACATCCTCATCCCCTCCATTACCACCGGCAGCGATATCTGGAAAGCGCTGCGCAATGAGAAGGTCGTTTTCCTGGACCGGGCGATCGACGAGGGCGGGGAGTGCATCACGGTCAAGCTGGACAATCGAAAGGGAGTGAAGATCGCCATCGACTGCCTGGCGGGCCTGGGGCACCGGCGCATCGGGACGATCACCGTGCCGATCAACATCACCACGGGATTCGAGCGGCTCGAAGGCTACAGAGCCGCACTGTCCGCCAACAACCTGGGATATGACGCGGCGCTGGTCCGCACCGCCGATTACACCGCGGAAAACGCCTACCTGCACACCCAGGACCTGCTGGCGCAGGGCGACCGGCCCACGGCCTTGCTGCCCATGAGCGGGCCCACGACGGTGGGAGCCCTTAAAGCCATCAAGGACGCGGGGCTGCAGATCCCCAGGGACATCTCCGTCATCGGATTCGACGAGTTCGAGTATGCGAAGCTGTTGAATCCTCCGCTCAGCACGATCGCCCAGCCGGCGTACGAGTTCGGCGAGAAAGGCATCGAGCTCCTCTTGCGGCTTCTCCGGGGTGAGGAGATCTCGCCGACCACGGTGATCCTCGATCCCATTTTCATGGAGCGCGATTCTTGCCGAGGGATCTAGAGAGCGAGTTTTTCTTGACAGGCGTCCCTTTATATGCCAAAATGTAAACGTATACATAAACGTTTACACAGCGAGGAATCCATGGCAAAGGTTGTGAGCTTGGGCATTCACATTGCGGACGTCCTGGGCAGGCCTGTCACAAACATACCGGAAGGCCAGAACCTGGCCTTGTTGGAGGAGATTCGCCTTACCGTGGCCGGAACAGCGGCAGGAACCAGCGTAGATTTGGCAAAGCTGGGCTTGGATGTATATGCAATAGGAGCGATCGGGCAGGATGAACTGGGGGATTTCGTTGTCTATACGATGAAACGCTACGGCATCCACACTGATGGCCTGGTGAGGAAGAAAGGCGTGCAGACTTCCGCTACCATGCTCCCCATACGACCGAACGGCGAGCGGCCGGCGCTGCACGTGCCCGGGGCCAACGCCCACTTTAGCCTGGAGGACGTGAACTTCGACCTGATCGCTGCTGCGGACTACCTGCACATTGGAGGCACACCCTTGATGCCGCGTTTCGACGGGGAGCCCATGCGCAAGGTGTTCGAGTTTGCCCGCCAGCACAAAGTGGTCACCACTTATGACTTGCTGGCAATCAACAAGCCTAACTTATTGGAGCAGGTCGAAATGGTGCTGCCTTTTGTCGATTATTTCATGCCTGGCTTCGAAGAGGCCGTCATGATGTGCGGGCTGCGGGATCGCCATGAGGCAATCCGCTTTTTCCTCGAGAGGGGAGCGGGGCACACCGTCTTCAAAATGGGCAACAAAGGCAGCAGCGCAGCATGGTTGGAGGACGGAATGCTCAAAGAGATCATCGTCCCGGCCATGAAGGTGCCGGTTGTAGATTCCACCGGCTGCGGTGACGCTTACTGCGCGGGGTTCATCAGCGGGCTGTCGCTGGGCTACGATCTGCAAAAAGCCTGCCGGTTGGGGACCGCGGCCGGAGGACTGGTCATCCAGGGGCTGGGTTCCGACGCCGGAATCGTCGACTTAAAAAGCACGCTTCGTTTCATGGAGGAGCAAGCATGAAGCAGGCGATCCTTCTCTCCAATGGCGATTTCCGGGAGGCGGTCGGGCGGAACTGCTGGCCTAAGCAGGAAGAAACCCTCCGGCAGGTCGAAAGCGTGCTGCAAAAGTTGCGGTGTTCCCCGGTTCGAGGCCACCCCTACAATCGCGACAGGGGACACGGTTTCATAACCACCCAGGCGGAGGCCTGCGAGGTTTTCGCGCACCTGTCCCCGGAGGCTCCCCTCATCCTCGTGCTTTCCTCCTGGACCTGGGCTCATCACGTGGCTTCTTGTCTGAAGCTGCACCGGGGCCCGATCCTCGTCCTGGGCAACTTCGACGGCACCTGGCCGGGTCTGGTATCGTTGCTGAACCTTTCCGCCAGCCTGGAGCGGCTCGGAGTGCGTCACTCGAGAGCCTGGACGGAGGCCTTCGACCGAGATCCCGCTTTCCTCGGCAACCTTCGACAATGGCTGGAGACCGGGACAATCAAGTACTCTCAGAATCACCTTTCCGCCCTGGATCTCCGTCAGCTCTCTACGCAAGCTAGAAACTTTGGCGCTGAGTTGGCTGGGGATATCCTGCGCACCAAGAGGATCCTGGGGCAGATGGATCCAGGCTGCATGGGCATGCTGAATGCCGTAATGAGCCCGGACAAACTTGCCGGGATCGGCATGCCGTTGGAGCTCTTGAACCAGTCCGATCTGCTCGCTGAGATGGCTCTGGTCAGGGAGGAAGAAGCTCATTTGGCATTGGGCTGGCTCAAAGAGCGCGGGGTGCGCTTTGATTGGGGAGCCGATGAGAGCGGGCTGACCGAGCGGCAGGTGCTGGAGCAGATGAAGATGTATACCGCTGCCGGCAGGATCTATAGCCGTTACGGGTTGAAAGCCATCGGCATTCCCTACCAGTACGGACTGGTACGCTGCACGATGGCTTCAGATCTGCCGGAGGGAATGCTCAATAATAGCGACCGGCCGGAGATTTTCGATCCTGAAAAGAGCGTGGCAATCAATCCCGGATCGCCGATTGTGCATTTCAACGAGGGGGACGTCGGCTCTGCAGTGCCCCAGGTGCTGATGCACGATATCCTCCGCCGCAAAGGGATGGCCCCCGAGACGACCCTTCATGATGTGCGTTGGGGAGATGATTGGGACGGAAAGTTTATCTGGAGCCTGGAAATCTCCGGCGGTGCCCCAGCCGCGCACTTTGGCGGCTGGTCCCGGGTATCCGTGTATCGGCAAACCCCGATGTATTTCCCCAAGGGCGGTGGAACCTGTAGCGGTGTGTCCAAGCCGGGAGCCATCAGCTGGGCTCGGTTCTACGAGAGTTTCGGGAACATCGGCATTGATGTCGGGCTGGGCGAGGTGATCGAGCTTCCTGAATCAGAATTGGCTCGTCGGCGGGAGGCAACTTCCAAGGAATGGCCTATTGCCAATGTGTATATTCCAGGCTACGGGCGCGATGAGCTGATGAGCAGCCACAGATCGAACCACATTACTATTTGTTACGGAGACATCCTGGAAGAGCTCAGCTCAACCGCCCTGCAACTCGGCATTCCCACCACTGTCGCCGGAGAGGCTAGACAGCGGCTAGCCTAGAGCGGAGTAATAGGCCAATACTGTATGGCATCACTCGTTCGGGATGGGACCGGCGGTGCCCTCGTCCCCGGACTCTTCTTCCGGTTTGTCGGCCGCTTCCTCCGCCACTCCGTGCTCGCGCCGCCAGGCAAGGTAGTCGGTCCACACGAAGCGCAGCCTCGTTTCGCCGAGATTGATCAGGCCGCCGGTCATCAGGTTCTTCTGGATGTACTCCTTGCCTTTGACCACGGTCTTGTTCAGGGAGCCCAGGTCCATGACCGTGAAGTGGTCGCCCCGGAAGACGATCTGGCAGTGCTTGCGCGAAACGTACTCGTCCTCCAGGCGCAGGTCGCAGTTCGGATCCCTGCCGATGGTCACGGTTTTCTTGGTGATGGGGAAGTGGAAGGTCTCGCCGTTCTTCTTGGTCACTTCCAGGTACACGTCCGGGGGCAGCTCGAGGTCCGGTTCCATGAGGATAAGTGTAGTCCATCCGCTTCGCGCTTGCCAGCGGCGGAGGGGATATAGCATGATGTGGC
>MIBK01000150.1:11187-11321 GCA_001829505.1 Spirochaetes bacterium RBG_16_67_19
GCCTCGGAGGTGGACCGCCTGAGCGCCGCCGAGCGCCGCAGCCTGGTGGAGACGGTAATAGAAGAGTCCCGCGGCCGAGTGCCCGTGATCGGCGGGGCATCGGCGGGTTCCGATGCGGAGCGGCTGGCGCGCGC
>MIBK01000150.1:11328-12586 GCA_001829505.1 Spirochaetes bacterium RBG_16_67_19
CTGCTCGCACTGGGTTGCCCGGGCCTGCTGGTGAGCATCCCCTTTGAAAACGAGGCCCAGTACGAGCGGGAGGTGCGGGCACTGGACGCCCTGGGTCCGGGCTTCCTCATGCTCCAGGACTGGGACTTCCGCGGCTACGGCCTGCCCGTGCCGCTGATCGCCCGCCTGTTCGCCGAGGTCGCCAGCTTCCGCTGCCTCAAAGTGGAAGTGGTGCCCGCCGGGGTCAAGTACAGCGAGGTGCTGCGGGCCACCGCCGGGCGCCTGCACGTCTCCGGCGGCTGGGCGGTGATGCAGATGATCGAGGCCGTGGACGGGGCGTGCACGCCTTGATGCCCACGGGCATGCACGAGTTATACGTGAAGATCGACCTGCTGTACCGCGGAGGCCGGCGCGAGGAAGCCCGGGGGCTGTTCGAGCGCCTGCTGCCGGTGCTGGCCTTCTCCAACCAGCACCTTGACCTCTCCATCCGCTTCTTCAAGCGCCTGCTCTGGCGCCAGGGCCTCTACGCCACGCCGCGCGTGCGCGAGCCCCTGCTGCCCTTCGACGCCGTGCACGAGCGGCTGGCCGACGAGCTCATCGAGCGTGTGCTGGGAATGATCCGCGAGGTTTCCGGCCCGTAGCCCGGGTTGGAATGATCAGCTGCTCAGGATGGCGTCCAGGGAAAAATCCGGGAACAGTGCCTTTACTTTCTTGATCGTCGCAAGCGAGGGATTGGACCGGCGTTCCAGCCGCTGGTAGCTGTACAGGCTGCGCATCCCGAGACGACGCGCGGCCTGTGTCTGGGTCAGCTTGTGGAGGACCCTCAGCTGCCGCAGCTGCGTGGAGAATGCAACGGCCGGATCCACTTCCACGGATACGACATCACGGCCGGAGGGCCTTGCCAATGGCGACGGAAATATCGTCTTGGAGCTTTCCGGTTCCTCGAGATACAGGTTCAAGGCTTCCAGCATGTTCCGATCGAGCTCCCTCCGGTTTCTGCCCTGGGTGACGCAGCCCTCCAATTCGATGCATTCAGCCCATAGTTCATTTTTTTCGCTATGCACTCGAAAATGGTAAGTCATCTGGTTTGTTCGAGCCTCTTCAGCAATTTTCGTTCCAGCCCCCTGGCGAGCTCTCGATGAAGGGGTATCGTTTCTCGAAGCCCATTCTTCCCGACTTTCACGTGCGATCCCCGGCGGCTCATCACAGCCCATCCGGCCCTGCGGTAGAGCTTCAACATTCGCTCCCCACTCATGGGCATTTTGGGGCCTCGTGGAGC
>MIBK01000151.1:0-8337 GCA_001829505.1 Spirochaetes bacterium RBG_16_67_19
AGCCTGGTCTACCGGAAAGCCCTGGCCGCCGGGGTCGGATTGAGCATCGAGCTGTAACTCCTTTTCCAAAAAAGACTTGCATCATTGCCCAGGGACGCGTCCGCTCCGGAAAGAGCACAAACTTTCACTTGACAAATCAAGTTTTATATGTAAAATGCAAAATAAGCTACGGCAGATGAAGATGGGGGTCGAAGCTGTCAAATTAGCTAATCGAAAGAATCTTTTTTGATAAGTAAAAAGGAGGTGAATCGGGATACGGCTGAAATCGCGTTACGTCAACAGGCAAAGCGTCTTGGAAACGTTCCAACAAAACCGAGGAGGAAAGAGATGAAAAAAGCAGTAATTCTGCTGCTCGCACTGGCCCTGCTTGCCCCGTTGGCCTTCGCGGCCGGCGCCGGCGAAAAGGGCGCGAAGGCGATGAAGATCGCCTTCTTCGTGTCCGACCTGAGCAACGTGTTCCACCAGGGGCAGTTCACCGAGGCCAAGAAGTACGCCATGGAGAAGTACGGCGCCGAGGTGTACGCTTTCGACGGCAAGTCCGACGGAGCCGTCATGACCCAGAACATCGACCAGGTCGTGGCTCAGGGCATGGACGCGGCCACCCTGCACATCTGGGATCAGGAAGCCGCCAAGCCCGGCGTTCTGGCCGCCTTGGAAAAGGGCATCATCATGACCTCTTTCTTCAGCCCGCTGGCCGACACCGGGATTCCCACCGCCCGCAGCGACGAGGCGGGAGTCTCCTTCGCCATGGGCGTGGAGATGGCCAAGCAGTGGAAGGCCGCCTTCCCCAGCAAGCCCATCGTCATGGTCCAGCTGGGCTGGCCCAACCACACGGAAGTGAAATCCGGACGCACCGACCCCTTCGTGAAGGGCGTGCTGTCCGTGGATGCCAAGGCTACCAACCTGGGCTGCCTGGACGCCAGCAAGGGCCCGGACGCCGCCAAGCAGATCATCCTGGACCTGGTCACCCAGCGCCCGGACGTCAACCTGATCTACTCCGAGGCCTCCAACCTGACCGTGGGCACGATGGCCGCGCTGACCCAGGCCGGCAGGGGCAAGATGAACAACGGCAAGCCGCTCACCGAGATCGTCGCCAGCGTCGACTTTGACGAGGTGGAGATGAAGAGCGTGTACGATCCCGGCAGCTCCCTGAAGCTGTCCATGGGCCTGCCGCCCATGGAGACCGGCCGCGGCCGCATCGACCTGATCATGGACATCAAGGCCGGCAAGGTGAAGATGACCTCGCAGCCCGCGCAGGAGCTATTCTACAAGGCGTACAACATCTCCTTCTATACGATGAAGCGCGCCAACGCGGTGAAGTGGCTGAACACCCAGTTCGGCACCAACGTTCAATAGAGTATCCCATCCGGGAGGAGGCGGGGAGCCTCCTCCCGGTCTATAGTGGAGCGGGGGCATGAAGCTGACCGAAAACGTGCTGGAGATCAGGAACTTGCTGAAGGACTTCCCCAGCGTGCGGGCGGTGAACGACGTCAGTTTCGACATCAAGCGCAACAGCGTCCATTGCCTGGTCGGGGAGAACGGCGCGGGGAAATCCACCCTGATCAAGATCCTCACCGGGGCCTACAGCAAGTCCGGCGGCAGGATCCTGCTGAACGGCGAGGAGTACAATCCGCATAATCCCCGCGACGCCAAGCAGAAGGGCATCAGCACCCTGTTCCAGGAGCTCAACGTGGTGGACCAGCTCACCGTCGCCGAGAACCTCACCCTGGGGATGGAGGACACGACGCTGGGCTTCCTGCGCAAGACCGACAAGATCAACAAGATGGTCAGCGTGATGAACAGCCTGGAGCCTTCCATCAAACCGCGCCAGCTGGTCTCCGCCCTGAGCGTGGCCAAGAAGCAGATCGTGGAGATCGCCAAGGCGGTGGCCACGGAGTCCGACATCATCATCATGGACGAGCCCACGGCGGCGATTTCCGAAGGGGAGATCGCCCGCCTGTTCCAGATCGTCAGGGGGTTGCGGGCCAAGAACGTCACCGTGATCTACATCTCCCACCGCCTGGACGAGATCTTCGAGCTGGGGGACTACGTGACGGTGATGCGGGACGGAAAGCACATCGACACCCGCCCGGTGTCGGCGATCCAGGACCGCTCGGAGCTGATCCGCATGATGATCGGCAAAACGGTGTTCGAGGCCTACACCCCGAAGCCGGAGCGCTCCCGCGAGCTCGTCTTACGGTGCAGAAACCTGACCAACCACAAGCTGGGCGGCATTTCCTTCGAGGTGCGGGCGGGGGAGATCGCGGGCTTCTACGGCCTGGTGGGCGCCGGCAAGACCGAGCTGGCCCGCGCCATCTACGGGGTGGACGAGTACCAGGGGGAGATCCTGTTCAAGGGCCGGAAGCTCGCCCCCTCCCCGGACAAGGTGATCGCGGCGGGGATCGCCCTGGTGCCGGAGGAAAGGCGCTCGCAGGGGCTGTTCACCATCCTGACCATCCGCGGCAACGTGCCGGTTATGAACATGGCCAAGGTCTCCCGCCACGGCTTCATCAATTCGGCCCAGGAACGCAAAGTGACGCAGGAGTACATCGAAAAGCTGCGCATCGCCACCAGCAGCACGGAAAAGGAAGTCATCAAGCTGTCCGGGGGCAACCAGCAGAAGGTGGTCTTCTCCAAGTGCCTGTTCGCCGACGCCGACTTGTTGATGCTGGACGAGCCGACCCGGGGCATCGACGTGGGGGCCAAGAGCGAGATCTACGGCATCATCCGCCGGCTGTCCGAGGAGGGCAAAGCCATCCTGATCTTCTCCTCGGAGCTGCCGGAGATCATGAACATCTGCGACAGCATTTATCTATTGTATGACGGGAATCTGAAGGCCTCGCTGCAGAACGGCCCGGACATCGACAGCGAGAAGATCATCCACATCGTCACGGGTGGAGAGGGAAAGTGAAGACCAACCTCGGCGCCCGGATCAGCAACGAGAGCTTCCTCAGCCTGTTCATGCTCGGCGTGCTGGTGGTCCTGTTCGGAGTGGCCTGCCTGTTCGTGCCCAACTTCTACCGGCCCCAGAACATGGTCAACATCCTGACCAACAACTGGTTCATCGTCATCCTGGGCATCGGGGTCACCTTCCTGCTGATCACCGGCAACTTCGACATGTCCGTGGGCGGCAACATCGCCATGACCGGCGTGCTCTCGGTCTGGTTCTGCCAGGCCGCGGGCGTGTCGCAGAACGCGCTGGCCAACGGCCTGGGCCTGCCGTACACCGCGGCCCTGGTCCTGGCCCTCATGTGCGCCATGGGCATCGGGGCGATCAACGCCTTCTTCATCGCCCGCCTCAAGGTGCCTTCCATCATCATCACCTTGGGCACGATGATGCTGGCCCGCGGCGTGGCCCAGATCGTCACCCGCGGCGCGCAGCGCAACACCAGCCTGCCGGACGCCTTCGGGGTCCTGGGCAACACCGCCATCCCGGGCACCTCCGTGAAGGTCGCGGTGCTGGTGATGATCGTCCTGGTGGTCGCGGCCTTCGTCTTCGAGAAGCTGACCGTGGCCGGCCGGCGCACCTACCTGATCGGGGCCAACCCCGAGGCGGCCAGGCTTTCCGGGATCAAGGTGGCCAGGCACATCACCCTGCTGTACCTGGCCAGCGGCCTGCTGGCCGGCATCACCGGCATCCTGCTGGCCTCCGAGTTCAAGGCCGGGGTGTCCGGCCGCGCGGCCGGCTACGAGTTCGACGCGCTGGTGATCGCCCTGCTGGGCGGGGTCAGCATCGCGGGCGGTTTCGGCTCCGTGCTGGGCATGTTCGTGGGCGCGGTCATCCTTTCGGTGGTGACCACCGCGGCCACCGGGCTGCTGCTCTCCCCGGACTGGCAGTTCACCCTCAAGGGCCTCGTTACCTTCATCGCCATCCTGGCCCAACGCTTCGCCCTGGACAGGAGGAAAGCGTGAACGGGGAGGCCTGGCGGGCAGGGATCAAGAAATACTACATCTACGTGGTGCTGGCCCTGATCGTGATCCTGTTCAGCGTGGTGAAGCTGGGCCAGGTCCAGATGTTCGGCCGCGGGCATTTCCTCAGCCCCGACAGCCTCATCAACCTGCTGCGCACCGCCGTGCCCATCCTGACCCTGAGCGGGGCCTTCACCCTGCTGATGATCTCCGGCTACATCGACCTGTCGGTGGGCAGCGCCATGAGCCTGGCCGCGGTGGTGTTCGCCCTGATGGTCCTCAACGGCTTCTCCTTCCTGCCGGCATTGCTGGCCACCCTGCTTCTGGGCGTGGGCATGGGCTGGCTCAACGGCCTGCTGGTCATGAAGCTGCGCATCACCCCGGTGATCGCCACCCTGGTCACCCTGAACCTGTTCAAGGGCATCGCCCTGCTGATCGTGCCCCACGGCCTGTCGGCCATCAAGGGCAGCGCGGAAAAGCTCATGCCCGCCTGGATCAACGACTACGCGCGCAAGGCGGTCCTGCTCGGGCTGCCCTGGGCCTTCTATGCCGCGATCCTGGTGATCGCCATCCTGGCGGTCGTGCAGAGGAAGACCATCCTGGGTAAATACGCCGCGGCCATCGGAGGAAACCGCACCGCGGCGGAGCTGTCCGGGATCAACGCGGTGCGGATGGGGTGGCTGCTGTACATCCTCGTAGGCTTTTTCGCGGCCCTGGCCGGGCTGGCCCGGGCCAGCTACATGTCGCTAGGCGATCCGCTTTCCGGCGACGGCATGGAACTGGACAACATCATCGCCGTGCTGCTGGGGGGAACGGCCTTTTCCGGGGGCGAAGGCTCGGTGTTGAAGACGATCATCGGCGCGCTGATCATCATGTGCGTGACCACGGGGCTGATGACCGTCATACCGGCTTTCTGGCAGGTCATGGCCAAGGGCAGCGTGCTGCTGCTGGCCGTGGTGCTCAACCATTTGCTGGTGCGCGCCAGGGCCAGGGCCTGAAGGCGCGCGGAAGGATGAGGGAGATGACGGGAAGGCAGAGAGTTCGGGCGGCGCTGGAGCACCGGCAGCCGGACCGGGTGCCGCTGGATTTCGGCGGCTGCAACCAGACCACGGCGCACGTGGGGGTCATCGCCGGGCTGCGCGAGCATTACGGGCTGGAGCGCAGGCCCGTGCAGGTGGAGGAGCCCTATACCATGATGGGGCGCTTCGACGAGGACCTCAAAGCCGCGCTGGGAGTGGACGTGGATGCCCTGCTGCCCCTGGGCACCTTCTTCGGGGTGCCCCGCGACGACTGGAAAGACTACACCATGGAGGACGGCCTCGCCGTGCGGGTGCCCAAGGGCTTCAATGTCACGCGGGATCCCAACGGCAACATCTACGCCTATCCAGAGGGGGATACCTCCGTACCGGCCAGCGGGGTCATGCCCAAGGGCGGCTGGTACTTCGACGCCATCATCCGCCAGCCGCCCCTGCCGGCCGACGACCGGGACCTGCGCCTCGCGGACAACCTGGAGGAGTTCACGGAGGTCACCCAGGCGGAGCTGGACTTCCTGGCCGCGCAGCTGCCGGCCAACCGGCAAAGCGGCCGGGCCCTGTTCGGGGTGGTGCCCGGCGCCGGACTGGGCGACATCGCCTGCGTGCCCGGGCCCTGGCTGAAGCACCCCAAGGGCATCCGGGACATCACCGAGTGGTACATCTCCACGGCCAGCCGGCGGGAGTTCCTGCACCGCCTGTTCGACCGGCAGACGGACATCGTGCTCGCCAACCTGGCGAAGATCCACCGCGCGGTCGGCGAGGCCATGGACCTGGCCTGGGTCTGCGGGACGGATTTCGGCACGCAGAGCTCCACCTTCTGCTCGCCGCAGACCTACACGGAGCTCTACCAGCCCTATTACCTGAAGGTCAACAACTGGATTCACCGTAACACCAAGTGGAAGACCTTCAAGCACTGCTGCGGCTCGGTAACCACCTTGATGGAGGGGTTCATCGATTCCGGCTTCGACGTGCTCAACCCGGTGCAGTGGACCGCGGCCAACATGGAGCCCAAGGGGCTCAAGGAAAAGTTCGGCGACCGGATCGTTTTCTGGGGCGGCGGGGTGGACACCCAGCGGACCCTGCCCTTCGGGACCCCGGCCCAGGTGCGGCAGGAGGTCCTGAGGGCCTGCGAGATCTTCGCCCCCGGAGGCGGCTTCGTCTTCAATACCATCCACAACGTACAGGCCAGGACGCCGATCCAGAACGTGATCGCCATGCTGGAGGCGGTTAAAGAATTTAATGGAGGACAGAGATGATCAAAGATTTCTTCTACTACAACCCGGTCAAGCTGGTTTTCGGGGAAGGCAAGCTGGCCGAAGCGGGCAAGTACGCCAAAATGTACGGCAAGAAGGCCCTGATCGTGACCACCGGGACGCTGTTCAAGGAGAACGGACTGGTGGACCGGCTGCAGAAAATTCTCAAAGGCAGCGGGGTGGGCTCGGTCTACTTCCCGGAGGTCAGCGCCAACCCGCTGAACACCCAGATCGACAAGGGGGCCGAGATCGCCAGGGCCGCCAACTGCAAGGTGGTGATCGGCCTGGGCGGCGGCAGCGCCATCGACGCGGCCAAGGGCATCGCTATCGTGCTCGGGCACAAGCGCCCGATCTGGGACTTCTGCATCGGGGCGGAGGTGCAGCCCATCACGGACAAGACCTACCCGATCATCGCCATCACCACCACCTCCGGCACCGGCAGCGAGTGCACCCAGTGGGCGGTGATCACCAACGCCAAGACCGAGGAGAAGCCGGGCATCGGCGGCGACTACACCTTCGCCAGGGTGGCCATTGTGGACCCCGAGCTGATGGCTACCATGCCGCCCAAGATCACGGCCTCCACCGGCTTCGACACCCTGGCCCACGCCATCGAGGCTTACACCGCCGTGCTGGAAACCCCCATCACCGACCTGGCCTGCGAGCAGGCCATCCGCCTGGTGGGCCGCTTCCTGCGGCGCGCGGTGAAGAACGGCCAGGACCGGGAGGCGCGCAACGCCATGGCCTACGCCAACTCCCTGGCCGGCATCGCCATCTCGGTGGGCATCGTGACCGTCTGCCACGGGCTGGCCCACTCCATCGGCGGGCTTTCCGGATCGACCCACGGGGAGACCCTGGCCACCATGACCCCCGAAACCATGCGCTTCTCCATGAGGTCCCACCCGGACAAGTTCCGCAAAATCGCCATGTTCCTGCGCGACGAGTGCGCGGCCCCGGAAAGCTATGCGCTGGAGGACAGCATCAAGGAAGTGCAGGCCCTGATCAAGGACATCGGGCTGGGCGCGCCGCTCTCGCAGCAGGGGCTGAAGGAGAAGGACATCGAGCGGGCGGCCGACGGGGTGATCCGCTACATGGGCGGCTCGATCACCAACGACCCCGCCGCGCCGAAGCGGGAAGACCTGCTGGCCATCATTCGCAAGGCGTTCTGAAAGCCGCGCATGAGCCACGAGATCGAGCAGGTGTTGAGCGTCCGTAATGAGATCGGGGAAGCCCCGCTCTGGGTCCCCGAGGAAGGCCGCCTGTATTGGACGGACACGGAGGCAAGCCAGGTCTGGAGCTACCAGCCCCGCAGCGGGGCCAGGGAGAGCTGGACCCTTACGCTTCCGGCCACTTCCATCCTGCGCAGGCAGAACGGCGGCTTCCTGCTGGTCACCAAGACCGGCCTGGCCTTCTGGGAGCGGGACACCAACACCTGCCGGCTCGTGGCCAACCCGTTGGCCGATTCCAAGACGCTGTGGTTCAACGACGGGGCGGTGGACCGCCAGGGGCGGCTGGTGACGGGCACCATGAACTACCGCTCCTTGAGCTCGCCTGACGGCTGCCTGTACCGCCTGGACCCGGACGGGCAGGTGACCTGCCTGGAATCCGGGTTGGCCGTGGCCAACGGCATCGGCTTCAGCCCGGACGGGGCCACCCTGTACGTTTCCGAGCAGTTCCGCGGCCGCATCCTGTGCTTCGACTACGACCAGGAAGCCGGCACCGTGAGCCGCCGCCGCGTGTTCGCCCAGCTTCCCGAGAGCGAAGGGCTGCCCGACGGCATCCGGGTGGACAGCGCGGGCGGGGTTTGGAACGCGCACTGGGGCGGGGGCCTGATCACCAGGTACACCCCGGAAGGCCAGGTGGACCTGCAGATCCGCATGCCCGTTCCGGTGGTGACCTGCCTGGCCTTCGGCGGCGAGCGCCTGAACGAGCTGTACGTGACCACCGGCTGGTACGGGATGAGCCTCAAGGAGCAGAAGAAAAAACCGGGCTGCGGCGACCTGTTTCGCATCCGCACCGAGCACATCGGACTGGTGGAACCGCGTTTCCGCGGCTGAGGAGCCTGGCATGAGCGAGACCGTTTACGACTTCAAGGGCCGGACCGCGATCGTCACCGGGGCCACCAAGGGGATCGGGCGGGACAT
>MIBK01000151.1:8414-18954 GCA_001829505.1 Spirochaetes bacterium RBG_16_67_19
CCGAGGCCCGCCGGGCGGGCGTGCGCTGCGAGGTGAGGCCGGCGGACCTGGCCTCCGCCCAGGACTGCCTGGCCATGGCCGAGCACTTCGCCGCCCTGTTCCCGGTGATCGACCTGCTGGTCAACAACGCGGGCCTGAGCTTTCCGGAGAAGCTGGTGGACCTGGAAGTCGGGCACTGGGACACGACCCTGGCCGTGAACCTGCGCGCCCCGGCCCTGATCAGCAGGGTGATCGCGCGGAAGATGATCGCCGCCGGCGGCGGGGCGATCGTCAACATCTCCAGCAATGCCTGCCTGGCGGGCATCGAGGAGCACGCCGCCTACTGCGCGAGCAAGTTCGGGCTGGACGGGCTGACCAAGGTCATGGCGGTGGAGCTGGGACCGCACAACATCCGGGTGAACGCCGTCGCCCCCACCGTGGTGCTCACCCCCATGGGCGCCCAGGTCTGGGGCGACCCGAAGAAGGCGGACCCGGTCAAGGCCAAGATCCCCCTGGGGCGCTTCGCCCAGCCGCGGGAAGTCACCGCGGCGGTGCTGTTCCTGGCCTCCGAGGGGGCCGGCATGATCCATGGGGAGACGCTGATCATCGACGGAGGAGTCAATGCCAAACTCTATTGAGGGCAAGACGGCGCTGGTGACCGGAGCCGCCGGGGTGATGGGCCTGGCGGTGGTCAGGGCCCTGCTGGCGGAGGGAGCCTCCGTGATCATGGTCGACCTGAACGAGAGCCGCCTGCGGGCGCTGGGCCGCGAGCTGGGGCCCCGGGCGGTGCCGGCCGCCTTCGACGTCACCGACCCGGCCGCCATCCAGCGGGAGCTCTCGCGCCTGGAGACCGCCGGGAGCACGGTGGACATCCTGGTGAACAACGCCGGCATCCTGTCCAACAACAAGTCCCAGGCCACCACGCCCGAGGAGTGGCGGCGGGTGGTGGAGATCAACCTGGGCGGCATGTTCTACCTGTCCCGGGCGGTGATCCCGGGCATGAAGGCCAAGCGCTGGGGCCGGATCGTGAACGTCTCCTCGCTGGCCGCCCAGACCGGAGGCCTGACCGCGGGCACGGCCTACGCGGCCTCCAAGGGCGGGGTGATCTCGCTGACCCGTTCCCTGGCCGCCGAGACCGCCGCCTTCGGCATCACCGCCAACGCCATCGCCCCGGCCTACGTCAAGACGCCGATGATCACCGAGCAGTTGACGGAGGAGCAGCGGCAAGGAATACTGAATAAGATCCCGGTGGGGCGCTTCTGCGAGCCGGAGGAGTTCGCCCACGTGGTGCTCTTCCTGGCCAGTCCGCTGGCCGGTTTCATCACCGGGGATCTGATCAACCTGAACGGAGGACTGTATTTCAACTAGAGCCAAAAACCAGGAGAAGGCCGCCCGCACCTATTCGGCTCCCGCGGTGGACCGGGCGCTGGACATCCTGGAGTTCATGGCCGGGCACCCCCGGCCCTTCGGGGCGACCGAGCTTTCGCGCATCCTGGGCATCCCCCTGAACTCGGTGTTCCGCATCCTCAAGCGGCTGACCGAGCGGGAGTACACCACCCAGGACCTGACCTCCGGCGGCTACCAGTTGAGCACCCGGGTGTTCTCCCTGGGCATGAGCCTGTATACCCGCTTCGAGCTGCGGCAGCGGGCGCGCCCGCACCTGGAATGGCTGTGCCGGGAGACCGAGGAAACGGTGCAGCTGCAGATCCCCCACGGGGAGAAGGTGCTGGTGCTGGATACGGTCAGCCCGGAGGTTTCCTTCTACCTGCGGGTGGTGCCCGGCAGCGAGGTCTACTACCACCCCAACGCCTACGGCAAGGCCATGCTGGCCTTCATGCCCGAGGAGGAGATCAAGGCCATCCTGCCTCCCAAGCTGCCCGCCCTGACCCCCCGCACCATCACCCTGCTGCGCGAGCTGCTGCCGCAGCTGGAAGAGGCCCGGCGCACCGGCCTGGCCTACGACAACGAGGAGTACACCAGCGGCATCGTGTGCATCGGCTCGCCGGTGTTCGACGTGCAGGGCAAGATCGCCGCCGGGCTGGGCATCACCGCCATCGCCAGCCTCCTGGACGAGAAGCAGAAGACGGCCTTCGAGCAGCTGGTGCTGGAATGCGCCTACAAGGTCTCCCGGGCCATCGGCTACTCCGGCGAGTTCTTCCGCGACAAACTGAAGAGCTGAAAAGCTGTATCTTAGCTCCATGCGGCCGAGCCTCGAGCTGTTCAGCGATTCGCTGCGGGTCTTTTCCTCCGCCGGCAAATGGCTGCATCCCCTTTTCGAGCTGGAGGATTTCCTGGCCGGAAGCTCACTCGCGCGCGACGCCCTGAGCCTGCGCGACCGGATCGTGGGCAAGGCGGCGGCCCTGCTGATCGCGCGCCTGGGCATCCGGCGGGTGCACGCGGAAATCCTGAGCGAGCCGGGCAAGGAGGTGCTGGAGGCTGCCCGCGTGAGCCTGAGCTGGGACCAGCTGGTGCCGGTGATCTCCTGCCGCACCGAGTCCGACCTGGCCGGAATCCAGGACCCGCAGGAGGCCTACGCGCTGCTGCGGCAACGGGCCGGCCGCTAGTCCTAAAGTTCCTACTTGCGCAGGTACTGCAGCCTCTCCGGCAAGACCAGGTTGTTGCCGAAGTCGTCCTCCCCGTAGCCGTTCTCGGCCAGCAGGCGGATGTCCTCCAGCACCCGCCGGTCCCCCCGGAAGCAGGCGCTCAGCTCCACGACCACGTCGATCTTGCCGGTTAGAAGCAGCTCCTGCAGGGCGCGGGTGACGAACTCCTCCGGCAGCTCGCCGGGCCTGGGCTGCTCCTCCTGCAGGGCGAAGTCGCGCTGGTAGAGCACCAGGCGGTTGCAGGCGAACAGGTCCTGGACCACGCCACGGGCCCAGGCCGAAGGCGGTCCGGAGCCGGCCCAGCCGGCCAGCTGGCGATGCACCTCCTCGGCCAGGCGCCTTTTCTTGCCGGCGCTGATCTTCTCGTTGGCCCGGAACAGGTCCAGGGTGACCCCGGCGTTGTACAGCTCCCCTTCCAGCTCCATGACCACCTCGCTGCCGTAGTGGCCGACGATCCTGGCCACCAGGGTCGAGGGGCGCACGTGGAATCCCCGGTAGCGGGGCACGGGCACGTCGATCCGTCCCGGGACGGCGTAGCGCCGCAGCATCTCGTGGCCCAGGGTGCGGGCGGCCAGGATGTAGCGGCTGGCGAAGGCCAGGGAGAAGCGTACCAGCACTTCCAGCAGCGGGGCGGCCTCCACCGGCTCCTGCCGGCGGGCTTCCGGCGCCAGGCCGAGCAGGTGCCGCTCGCAGTAATGGGCGAAGGCCGTGGCCGTCTCCAGCAGGTGGTAGGTCACGCTGATGTGCCCCCGCAGCACGGGCAGGCGCTCGTCCAGGGACTCCATGTTGGAATCGGAGATGTGCGTGTCGTACATCGACTGCAGGTTGTGGAATTTCTGCTCCAGGCTGCGCAGCCGCTCCTCGCACAGCGGATCGGGGATCAGGCCGGCGTAGCCGTCGGAGCGCTCGACCTGGGCGACGTGCAGGAAGCGGGCCTCCTCGGCCAGGTTCAGGAAGGCGGTGGCCAGGTACACCACGGTCTCCCCCGGGGAGGCCGCCTGGTGGTTGCCGCGGTCGGCCGGCAGGCGGCCGTCGGGCAGCTCGTCGGCGAAGCGCTCCGGCGGAGGAGCTTTGGTTGGAGGCAGGCGCAGGGCCCGGGCGGTGGAAAGCAGGTTGCGAGCGGTGTCCCCCAGGACGCGGCAGGTGAACTCCAGGGCCCGGCGGGCGGCGCCCACGAAGTCCGCCTCCAGCGGCAGCAGCCGGTAGGTGGGCAGGAAATGCAGGAGATGCTGCAGGATATAGCTCGCGTTGGAGAACAGCTTGAGCGCGGCCACCGCCTGGCGCAGCGGGTGCCAGCGGCGGTTGTGCCGGACCCCGTAAGCGTCCAGGAGCTCTTCCAGTTGGGTGGCCTCGGAAAGCACGTCCCCCAGCAGAGGGCGGGTGAAGCAGCGCGGGCCGGTGCCGCTTTCGGCGATGAAAGCGGCCAACTCCAGCAGCTCGCGGGAGCGGCGGGCGATCAGCCGGCGGAAGGCCTCGAGCGGGACGAGTCCGGTGCTGCCCATGGGTTGGTGCTCTTGTGGCCAATCTACCCGAGCGCCCCGCGAAGCGCAACCTGCCGCAAAGGTCAGGCAGCCTGGAAGCTCCCTTGACGCCGGCAGCGAGGCCTGCTACAATCCGATAATAAACGATAGCATACGATAGCATTCCGCGAGAAGCGGGGAAGGCCGGAGTTTCCGGATAGCATTAAGAACGACGAAAGGAAAGGGAAAAATGCTGAGAAACAGAGGAATCTGGAGAACCCTTCTTTGCGCCACCGTCCTGGCCATAGCCGCCATCGGCCTGGTCTATGCGAGCGGCGACAATGAGGGCGCCAAGGCCGGCAAGAAGCTGGTCTACGGTCACATCACCCCGGGTCCCGACACCTGGTACAAGCGGGTGGTGGACGGCCTGCAGCTGGGTGCTGAAAAATACGGGGTCGAGCTCATCGTGCTCAACTCGGACTACGACGTGCAGAAGGAGCTGGCCAACATCGACTCCATGATCACCCAGGGCATCGACGGCCTGGTCATGTTCTCCTTCAACGAGAACGGGGCGCGCATCGCCGCCGAGAAGTGCAAGAAGGCCGGCATCCCGGTGGTGGTGGTCGACAGCGCCGGCGCCATCTTCAAGCAGGGCGTCGAGGTGGTGGCGGGCGTCGATTTCGACTGGGCCAAGATGGGCGAGATGACCATGAAGTGGCTGGCCAAGAACAAGCCGGGCGCCAAGTGGATGAATATCACCGGCAACTTCACCTCCCTGCCGATGATCTTCCTCAACGAGTCCATGGCCGAGTGGTCCAAGAAGCTGGGGCTCACCCTGGTGGACACCCGCGAAGGGAAGTTCGACCCGAACCTGGCCATGAATATCGCCCAGGACCTGGTGCAGTCGGGTGTGGACTTCGACACCTTCTACGTTTCTGATGAGGACATGGGCGCGGCGGTCATCCGCATGCTCACCGACAAGAAACTGATCAACAACCCCTACTGGGTCATTTCCGAAAACGGCTCGCCGGCGGGCATTCCCCTGCTGCAGGACGGGCGCCTCCGGTACACGATCAGCGCCTCCCCGGGCTGGGAGGGCGTGCTGGCGTTCCTGGCCCTGCACAAGTACGTGGTCGGCAAGGAAAAGAAGGTCAACCAGCCCATCATCATGCCGATCTTCGACATCACCAAGGACAACACCGGCGACATCATTCCCTGGATCGTCGGGCCCGTGCACTTCGACTTGACCAAGAAGTTCTATCCCTCGCTGCTGGATTTCTAAGGATCGGGCATAAGGAATTTTGGGGCTGACGTGGCCGCCTGCCCTCAGCGGCCGCGTCAGCCCATTTTGAGGGCTGAAGGCGGGCGGAAGATGCCGGGTGACAAGCTTCTGGACCTCGTAGAGGTCAGCAAGGAATACTCGGGGACCAAGGTGCTGGACGCGGTGTCCTTCAGCCTGCACGCGGGGGAGGTCCACTGCCTGGTCGGGGAAAACGGGGCCGGGAAATCCACCCTGATCAAGATCCTTTCCGGGGCCGTGCAGCCCAACGGGGGGCAGATCAGGCTGGCGGGCCGGGTGTATTCCCACCTGGAGCCGAAGGACTCCCTGCGCCTGGGCATCGCCACCATCTACCAGGACATCGATCTGATCGAGACGCTGTCCGTGGCCGACAACATCTAC
The DNA here is from genome assembly GCA_001829505.1 of Spirochaetes bacterium RBG_16_67_19. Lineage (GTDB taxonomy): Bacteria > Spirochaetota > Spirochaetia > SZUA-6 > DRHE01 > MIBK01. The sequence continues at coordinate 14,138 of MIBK01000151.1, forward strand.
CTGGGTGACGAGCTGCGCACGCCCCTGGGCTTCGTCGATCGCCAAAGGCAGATTCGCACCGCCACGCAGCTGCTGGAGCGCCTGCGCATCCGGGTGGGGGCCGCGGTCCTGGTCGGTGAGCTGTCGCCCGCCCAGAAGCAGATGATCCAGCTGGCCAAGGCCCTGCACCGCGAGTCCCGGATCATCATCATGGACGAGCCGACCTCCTCCCTGGGACACGAGGAAGCGCGCGCCCTGATGGAACTGGTGGGGGGCGTGATCGCCGGCGGGGTGGTGGGGATCATCTACATCTCGCACTTCCTGGATGAGGTCTTCCAGATCGGCGACCGGATCACCGTGCTGAAGGACGGCCGGATGGTGGCCACCCACGCCAAGGGGGAGGTGGATCCCAGCCAGGTCATCCGGGAGATGGTGGGCCGGGAAGCCAGCCTGTTCTATAACAGGGAGAAGGTCAGAATCGGGGAGCCGGCGCTGCAGGTGAGCCATTTCTCCAGGGCGGGGGCGGTCAAGGACGTCAGCTTCGAGGTACGGGAGGGGGAGATTTTCGGGATCGGCGGACTGGTCGGCTCGGGGCGCACGGAGCTGGCCAACCTGCTGTTCGGCGCCGACCCGGCGGACGGCGGCAGGCTGTACCTGCACGGCCAGGACATCACCGCCGGCTCCCCGCACCGGGCCATCGCCAACGGCATCAGCATGATCGCCGAGAACCGCCAGGAGGACGGGCTGTTCCTCATCCGGCCCGTCAAGGAAAACATGGTGGTGCTGCACACTGAAAAGGCCGGCCCGCTGGTGGGGCGGAAAAGGGAAAACGCGCTGGTCCGCGGGATGGTCAAGCGTTTCGGGATCGTGGCCTCCCCTTCCCAGGAGGCGCGGGAGCTCAGCGGTGGCAACCAGCAGAAGGTGATCATGAGCCGCTGGCTGCTGAGCGAGGCGAGGGTTTTCATTTTCGACGAGCCGACCAAGGGCATCGACATCGGCGCCAAGCAGGAAATCTACCGCTTCATGACCGAGCTGGCCGGGAGCGGCAAGCTTATCATCATGATCTCCTCCGACATGCCGGAGTTGCTCTCCATGAGCGACCGCATCGGGGTCATGCGCAACGGGGAGATGGTGAAGGTCATCGACGCGCAAGGGGTGAGCGAGGCCGAGCTGCTGGAGATGTTCCTCGGCATCGCGGCGGCCTGACGGATCACGATAGGAGCAATTGCGGATGGATACGCAGTCGGGCAGGGCGAAGAAGGCCGGGTCGGCGCTGGGCCGGCTGTTCGGCAGGCAGTCCTTCTTCCTGGTGGCCATCATCCTCATCCTGGCGATCGCGGCCGGCATCATCAACCCGAAGTTCTTCGTCCTCCGGAACCTGCTCAACATCCTGGAGCAGATCTCCGTGCTCGGCCTGGTGGCGGCCGGCGCGACGATCCTCATCATCTCGGGCAATTTCGATATTTCCGTGGGCGCCATGATCGGCCTGTCGGCCTGCGTCATGGCCATGCTGCTGAAGACCGGCATGAACGAGCTGCTGGCGGCGCTGATCGGCATCCTGGTCTGCGTGGCCTGCTCGCTGTTGAACGGGTTCCTGAGCATACGCCTGGGGGCCCCCTCCTTCATCATCAGCCTGGCCACTATCGGAGTGTTTCACGGGGCGGCGCTGGCGGCCACCGAAGGCGTCATCCAGACGATCTACGAGCAGTTCGGGGCGATCAGCAATACGAACCTGTTCAATGTCTTTCCCCTCATGTTCGTCATCAGCATCCTGGGCTTCGTCTTCGTGCACGTCATCCTGAACAACACCCGCCTCGGGCGGAGGGTGTTCGCCATCGGGGCCAACCGCAAGGCGGCCTTCCTCTCGGGGATCGGGGTGAAGCAGAACACCCTGGTCTTCTTCGCCCTGAGCGGGCTGCTCGCGGGCGTGGCCACGGTGGTGCTGCTGTCGCGGCTGGGGGCCGCCCTGCCCACCACCGGAGCCGGCCTGGAGCTGAAGGCCATCGGCGCGGTGGTGATCGGCGGGGTGCCGATCACGGGGGGGACCGGCAACGCCCTGGGCACCTTCCTGGGCGTCCTGCTGATCGGCGTGATTTCCAACATGCTCAACCTCTCGCGGGTCAACCCGTATTACCAGGAAATCGCCTACGGCGCGCTGGTGGTCCTGTCGGTGGCGGTCAGCTACCTGCGGATCAACGCCGGCAGAAAATATTGAGTCCATCCACAGGAGGCAACAGATGAAAGTAGGGGTCGATCACTACAGCTATCACCGGTTTTTCGGCGAGGTCTACCCGCAGCAGAAAGCGCCGGACAAGAAGATGACCGTGGAGCAGTACATCAAGCGCTGCGCCCAGATGGGCTGCGACGGGCTCACCCTGGAGTCCTGCTTCCTGCCCCGTTTCGACCAGGACTACCTGGCCTCGCTCAAAGGCCTGATGGACGAGCACAAGATGGACCGGGTGTACGGGTGGGGCCACCCCGATGGCCTGGAGGGCGGGAAGAACAAGAAAGCCTTCGCCGAGATGATCGAGCACATCGAGCACGCCGCGGCGGTGGGGGCCAAGGTCATGAAGGTGACCGGCGCCAGCCTGATGTTCCGCTTCGAGCCGCACGCTCCGATGATCGAACGGCTGTCCAAGATGTATTCGGAGGCGGTGAAGGTCGCCAAGAAATACGACCTCAAGCTGGCTACGGAGAACCACATCGACTTCGTGGCCGATGAGATGCTCACCCTGGTCAAGAACGTCAATTCGCCCAACCTGGGCATCAACTTCGATACGGGCAACTTCCTGCGGCTTCTGGACGACCCCATCAAGGGGATGAAGAAGCTGGCCAAGTACGTGCTGTCCACCCACGTCAAGGACCTCAAGCCGCAGAAGGGCGTTGCGGCCGACGAGTGGTTCTTCTTCTCCTGCACCCCGGTCGGAGACGGGATGGTCGACAACAGCCAGCTGGTCAACGAGCTGAAGGCCGTCAACTACCCGGGCTTCCTGGCGGTGGAGATCGACTTCCTGCACCCGGACTATCACGACGACGAGGACAAGGCGATCGAGCAGAGCGTGCAGTACCTGAAGAGGATAAGCGCATGAAAAAGATGAACGTGGCGATCATCGGCGACAAGTTCATGGGCAAGGCCCACAGCAACGCCTGGAAGCAGGCGGGCTACTTTTTCGACCTCCCCATCCAGCCGGTGCTCAAGGTGGCCTGCGGGCGCAATGCGGAGCAGTTGAAGGAGTTCGCCCAGCGGTGGGGCTGGGAAGAGGTGGAGACCGACTGGCGCAAGGTGGTGGGGCGCAAGGACATCGACATCGTCGACGTGTCCACCCCGACTTACCTGCACCACGACATCGTGATCGCGGCGGCCAAGGCCGGGAAGCACATCTACTGCGAGAAGCCGACGGCGGTCAGCTACCAGGAAGCCAAGGAGATGTACCAGGCGGTCAAGGCGGCCAAGGGCAAGCACTACATCAACTTCAACTACCGGCGCTGCCCGGCGATTCAACTGGCCAAGCGCCTGATCGACGAGGGCAAGCTGGGCCGCATCTACCACTGGCGGGGCGCATATCTACAGAGCTGGATCATGGACCCGGCCTTCCCGCTGACCTGGCACCTTCGCAAGGAGACCGCCGGTGCCGGGCCGCAGTACGACCTGGGCTCGCACAACGTGGACCTGGCCCGCTTCCTGGTCGGCGAAGTGAAGAGCGTAATGGCCATGACCGCCCACTTCATCACCGAGCGGCCGCTGCCGGACGAGTCGGTGGCGCGCACCTTCCAGGCCGGCTCCAAGGGGACGGAAAAGGGCAAGGTCGGGGTGGAGGACGCCGCCTTCATGACCCTGGAGTTCGAAAACGGGGCCTTGGGCGCTGTGGAGTCAACCCGTTTCGCCGGCGGCCGGAAGAACTACAACTACTTCGAGGTCTACGGCAGCAAGGGCAGCATCCTCTTCGACATGGAGCGGATGAACGAGCTGGAGTACTTCTCCATGGAGGACCCGGACTACGCCCAGGGCTTCCGCACGATCCTGGCCACCGAGCCGGTGCACGCCTATGTGGCCAACTGGTGGCCGCCCGGGCACGCCATCGGCTACGAGCACGAGCACGTGCACGCCGTGGTGGACTTCCTGAAGGCGGTCGATTCCGACAAGGAGATGACCCCGAACCTGTACGACGGGATGAAGGTCATGCAGGTCCTGGACGCGGGGCTGGAGTCGGCGCGGACGGGCAAGAAGGTTGCGCTCAAGGACATGGAGTAAGTCGATGGAACAGATCACCCTGCTCAACACGATCAAGGGCTCGCGTTTCGAGGGCTTTTTCCCCAAGGCCTGGGACCTGAAAAAACTGGACTGGTGCTGCAGCCGCCCGCCGGAAGAGGTCTACAAGCGGGAGAAGTGGTGGCACAAGGACTTCCAGCCCGTCTGCGGGGACACCCTGGAGGACTTCAACACCCTGATGGGCCACGAGATCGCCTTCCAGGTGAAGCTGGCCAAGGACGAAGGCCGGCAGTGCATCCTCATCCTCTCGGCCGGACCCATGGGCATGTACCGCTGGGCGGCGGAGTTCCTGAGGCGCTGGAACGTGGACTGCAAGCACCTGCACGGCTTCAACATGGACGAGTGGTCCGACGCGGAAGGCAACACCCTGCCCCCCTCCAATCCGGGCGCCTTCCGCAATGCCATGGAGAAGCACCTGTACGGGCCGCTGGGGGAGCTGACCGCCCCGGAAAAGCAGCGCCACTTCGCCACCCGCGAAGAGCTGCCCACCTACGGCGGGCGCATCGGCGAGCTGCGGGCCAAGGGGGCCAAGTTCGTGCTGATCTACGGCATCGGCTGGTGCTTCCAC
>MIBK01000152.1:0-229 GCA_001829505.1 Spirochaetes bacterium RBG_16_67_19
CCATCCACGGGTGATCGGCATCAAGGACAGCTCCAAGGAGACCTTCCGCGAGAACCTGGCCGCCGCGGCCCCCGGCTTCGCGGTGCTGGCCGGCTCGGCCGCCTTCTTCCTGGAGCTGCTACGCTCGGGAGGAACCGGAGGGGTGCTCTCCCTGGCCAACGTCTTCCCGGAAGAGTGCGCCCTGCTGTACAAGGCGCACGCCGCCGGCCAGGCTGCGGAGGCCGACCGG
>MIBK01000152.1:367-6142 GCA_001829505.1 Spirochaetes bacterium RBG_16_67_19
GCGGAGATTGAACAGATCCGGACCGCGCTGCAGTCCAGCGGCCTGCTGGCATGAGCGGGCGGCTCGCCGCGGAAAGCGGGCTGCGGCCCACCGTCCTGCTGCCGGAGCCCATCGAAGAGGAAGCCCGGGCGCTGCTGGAGCAGGGCGGCCTGAAGCTGCTGGCCAGCCCGGACAAGAAGCCGGAAAGCGTGGCCGCGCTCATGCCGCAGGCTGACGCAATCGTGCTGCGCACCGGCATCCGCCTGAGCGCCGAGCTGCTCCAGCTGGGCGCGCGCCTGGCCACCATCTCGCGCACGGGGGCGGGCTTCGACAACGTGGACCTGGCGGCGGCCACCGCCCGAGGAGCCATCGTCACCTCCAGCATCGGGGCCAACACCCACACGGTGGCCGAGCACGCCCTGGCCCTGATCCTGGCGCTGGCCAAACAGCTTCCTTTGCTGGACCGGGAGACCCGCGCCGGCAACTTCCGGTCCCGCTACGACTATCGGCCGCGGGATCTGCGCGGCGCCGTCCTGGGAGTGATCGGCTTCGGGCGCATCGGGCGGGAGGTGGCCCGGGCCTGCGCCTCCAGCCTGGGGATGAGCGTCCTGGTCTTCGACCCCTACTTCCAGCCGCGGGAGGAGGACCGCTCCTGGGCCGGCTTCTGCAGCCTGGAGGACCTGCTGTCCCGCGCCGACGTGGTGAGCGTGCACGTCCCCCTCACGCCCGAAACCCGCGGGTTGCTGGACGCCCCGCGCCTGGCCCGGATGAAGAAGGGCGCCCTGATCGTCAACACCTCGCGCGGAGGCCTGATTGACGAGCAGGCCCTGGCCCGGGCCCTGGAGTCCGGGCAGATCGGGGGGGCCGGCATAGACGTCTTCGAGCGCGAGCCCCCCGAGGCCGGAAACCCTCTGCTGGCCGCCGCGGGGGCCATCCTCACCCCGCACGCCGCCGCCCTCACCCGGGACTGCGTCGTGCGCATGGCCGTGCTGGCGGCCCAGCGGGTGCTGGACGTGCTGGACGGCTTCCTGCCGGAGAACGTGGCCAATCCGGAAGTGCTCCAGCAGGAGCGGTGGCGGGGGCTGAAGCCCCGGGCCGCGGAGTGAAGACCCAGAAGCTTTCCTGCCGCTTCGACTGGCAGCGCTGGAGCTCCACTCCCCAGGACCTGCGGGCCCTGGACCCCCTGCTGGCCGGGCGCATCCTGTACCAGATGCACCTCATCCGCACCTTCGAAAGCGAGCTGCTGCGCCTCAAGAACCTGGACTGCGTCTGGGGTCCGGTGCACTCCAGCGTGGGCCAGGAGGCGGTGGCCGCGGCGGCCATGGCCGCCCTGCGCGGCGGGGACCTGATCGCCGGCAGCCATCGAGCCCACCACCAGTTCCTGGCCAAGGTCCTGGACTTCGTGCTGCCCGCCTCCTGGGACCCACGGCGCGAAAAGCTCACCCCCGAAGCCCGGGAAGCGGTACGCAAGACCCTGGCCGAGATCCTGGGTCTGGCTCCCGGCTGGTGCGGCGGCCGCGGCGGCTCCATGCACCTGCGCTGCGTGGAGGCCGGCGTGCTGGGCACCAACGCCATCGTCGGCGGGGGCATCCCGATCGCCACGGGAGCCGCCTTCGCCGAGAAGCGGCGCGGGAGCGGCGCGGTGGTGGCCTGCTTTTTCGGCGACGGGGCGGTCAACCAGGGCTCCTTCCACGAAGCCCTCAACCTGGCCGGGCTGTGGAAGCTGCCCATCGTGTATTTCGTGGAGAACAACCGCTACGCGGTGGCCACTTCGGCGGCGACGGCCGCCGCGGTGGAGGAGCTCTCGGTGCGCGCGGCCGCCTACGCCATGCGGGGCCGCATCGTCGAAGGCGGGGACCCGGCCGCGGTGCACGCGGTGACGGCGGAGGCCGCCGAAGCCTGCCGCCGGGAGGAAGGCCCTTTCCTGATCGAGTGCCTCTGCTACCGCCACTTCCACCACGCCGGGGACAAGCCGGGCAGCGCCTTCGGCTACCGCAGCCGCAAGGAGGAGGAGGAAGAGCTGGCCCGCGACGCCCTGCAGACCTTCCCGGCGGCCCTGCTGGAGGCCGGGCTGCTGGAGCGCGGGCAGTGGGAGCTCATGCGTTCTGATGCGGAGGAGGCCGTCCGCCAGGCCGTGGAGTTCTGCATCGAAGGGGAAGGAACCCGCCCGCGGCCCAGGCCGGGCCTGTGGCCGGCGGTGGAAACCGCCGCGCACGGGGCGCGCAGCGACGGCCGGGAGCTCGCCGGCCTGGAGTACCGCGAGATCGAGGATTTCTCCCGCCTGGCGGAGGTGAAGTACTCCGACGCCATCGCCGCGGTGAGCGGGCGCTGGCTGGAAACGCATCCGGAGGCGGTGGAGCTGGGCGAGGAGATCGCCAACTTCGGCGGCGGGGCCTACGGGGCCACGCGCGGCCTGCACCAGCGCTTTCCCGGCCGGGTGCTGAACACCCCCATCTCCGAGGGGGGCTTCGTGGGCCTGGCCTGCGGCGCTGCCATGCGCGGCCTGCCGGTCATCGTGGAGATCATGTTCCCGGACTTCTCCCTGGTGGCCGCCGACCAGCTCTTCAACCAGATCGCCAAGGCCCGGCACATGTACGGCGGGTCCACCGACCTGCCCCTGGTGGTGCGCACCCGCATCGCCACCGGCTGCGGCTACGGAGGGCAGCACTCCATGGACCCCGCCGGGCTGTTCGCCCTGTTCCCCGGCTGGCGGATGGTGGCTCCCGGCAACGCCTTCGACTACATCGGCCTGTTCAACACGGCCATGCGCAGCCTGGATCCGGTGGTCATCCTGGAGCACCACTCGCTCTACGGGCTGAAGTTCCCGGTTCCGGAGGGGGAGCTGGATTACTGCGTGGCTTTCGGCCGGGCCCGGCGTCTGGCGGAGGGCACTGACCTCACCGTGCTCACCTACGGCGGCATGACCTCCCGCCTGCTGGGCCTGCGGCCTCACCTGGCCGAGCGCGGAATCTCGGCGGAGCTGATCGACCTGCGCACCCTGGACGCCCCCGGCATCGACTGGGCGATCATCGGCGAGTCGCTGGCCAGGACTGGGGCGGTGGCCGTCGTGGAGCAGGCGGCCGCCAGCCAGGGCATCGGAGCACGCCTGTCCGCGGTGATCACCTCGCGCTTCTTCGACGCGCTGGACGCCCCGCCGCTGCTCCTGAGCTCCCAGGACGTGCCGCCGCCGGTCTCCCGGGTGCTGGAGGAGGCGGTCCTGATCGGGGATGAGCAGATCCTGGCCGGCCTGGAGGGCTTGGCCCGCCGGCGGTAGGGGAGCGCTGGCTCGAAGTCGCCAGATGCTGATCCGATCCAGACCCCTTCGTATTCGAGGGGGCAGGGCTAGTGCCGCATGTCGTATAATCCAAGATATGAACATTCCATTCAGAAGCAAGGTGTCACTAGTGTTCCTTGCGACACTTCTTCTCGCTCTTGCGGGATGCACCTCGGTCGCACGCCGGGAATCCGTCCCCCTGGTGGAATGGCAGGCCTCAAGCCCTGAAGCCCAAGGGTTCGACCCGTCGGTGCTAGCACGCATTGACGAGTGCGTCGCGGTCAACCTCCCGGACACAACAAGCATCCTGGTGGCGCGAAATGGTTACATCGTGTTCGAGCGCTATTTCCAAGGAGACCAGGAGACAAAGCGGCCTCTCCGGGCGGTCACAAAATCATTCACCTCAGCGCTCGTGGGCATCGCTGTCGACAAGCGGTTCATCAGGGACATCGACGACGCGATCTACGACTACCTGCCTGATTCCATCCGGGAAGCAATGAACGACGTGACCAGGAGCATCACGATCCGCCATCTGCTGACGGGGACGTCAGGATTTCCCGGCGGAGGCACTGGCTGGGCCTCAGGCGAGCCTCGCGCCCTCAGATCAATCCTTAGCGTAGTACCCCTCCATTCACCCGGCAAAATATTCGGTGACAACGACGCGAATGCAAATCTTCTGTCCGTCATTATCACTCAAACCAGCGGAATGCGTGAATCGGAGTTCGCCGACAAATACCTTCTGGGTCCCTTGGGAATCCGGGGGGCGCGGTGGTCGGAGGCATTGGAATACACTGACGGGGCCTGCGACCTTCAGTTGACAACCCGCGAAATGGCAAGATTCGGTCAGCTCTTCCTCAGAGTGGGTACGTGGGAAGGGCAGGAACTAATTCCCGAGGAGTGGGTCAGGGACTCGACCCGAAAGCAGGTCGACGCGCGAGAATTCTCGCTCGCGGGCAGCGCCCTTGGGTACGGCTATCACTGGTGGACTACGGAACTTGACGGCTCAGGAATGTATTTCGCTTTTGGCAGCAGCGGTCAGTACATCTGCGTAATACCGGACGCGAACGTTGTAGTGGCGATGACCGGAGGCACCGCGAAGGAGGACGATCGGCTTCCACTTGTCCGTGAATTGATCATTGAATCAATGACGAGGTAGTGAGAAATCCGGAAAGCCCAGCACTAACTGCTCTTCCCCGATAGTCGGTCAGCATCACTGCCCCAGCTTCACCCGCCTGCCAGACCGCGCCTACTCCTCCACCACGATCATGACCTTCACCGCCCGGTCGCGGTGGGCCTCGATGTGCTCGTAAGCCTTCTTATAGTCGGCGAAGGGGAAGTGATCGGTAATGAGGGGGTCCAGCTGCACCTTGCTCCTGCCGATCAGCTCGATGGCCCGGCGCCAGTCCGGCTCCTGGTACATGAGGGTCCCGATCAGGCGCAGCTCCCGGTCCTGCACAGTGCCCAGGTCCACGGTCGGCTTTTCCCCGAACACGCCCACGACGATGATGTCGGTGCCCTTGCGGGCCACGGCCACCGCCTGGGCGATCGTAGCCTGGGAGCCCACGCACTCCAGGATCAGGTCGGCCTTGTCCTCGCCCAGGTGCCGGCGCACCTCGGCGGCCAGATCGGCCTTGGCCGGGTTCACACCGGCCGGGATCCCGCACTTGCGGGCGATCTCCAGCCGGAAGTCGCTCAGGTCCGTGATCAGGACCCGGGCCGCGCCGGAGCCCAGCGCCGCCTGGGCCACCAGGTTGCCGATGGGGCCGGCGCCCAGCACCAGGACCTTCTTCCCGGCCACCCCGGCGCTGCGGCCCAGGGCGTGCACGGCCACGGCCACCGGCTCGACCATGGCCCCCTGGTCCAGGGTAATGGCGGGGGACAGCTTCAGCACCTTGGCCGCCGGCACGGCAAAGAACTCCGAGGCCGCGCCAGTGGTCTGAAAGCCCATGACCTTCAAGTTGTCGCAGATGTGGTAGGCCCCGTGGGTGCAGGGATAGCACTGGCCGCAGAAGACCTGGGGCTGGAAGGTGACCCGCTCGCCCGGCTTGAAGCCGCGCACCCCGGTCCCAAGCTTCTCCACGACCCCCGACACCTCGTGGCCCTGCACCACCGGGAAGGGGGTGAGGGCGTGCTTGCCGTGGTACACGTGGATGTCCGAACCGCACACCCCGATGCGCTTCATGCGCAGCAGCAGCTCCCCGGCGGCCGGCTCGGGGGCGGGCACCTCGCGGAACTCGATCACCCCGGGGGAAGTCATGACGGCCTGTTTCATCTCGCTCTCCTTCATCAGGCTTTCTTGCCGAAGCGGCCGAACAGCGCTTCCAGCGCCGCGTAGCTGTCGTTGAAAAGCTCCTTGGCCCGGCGATAGACGGCCGCCGGGGCCGGGTCCGGGCGCGTGCGCTCCGTCACCTTGATGAAGCGGTCGGCGACCTCGAAGCTCTTGAACACCCCGCAGCCCACCCCGCCGATGATGGCCGCCCCCATGGAGGTGGCCTCCTCCAGGTAGTCGGGCTTGAGGATCT
>MIBK01000152.1:6175-7452 GCA_001829505.1 Spirochaetes bacterium RBG_16_67_19
AGGCCGCCCCCTTGGCCCCGCCCCCGATCACGGTGATCCGCTCGATGGGCAGTTTCTCCCGGAAGATGTCCAGGATGATGCTCAGGTTCAGGGTGACCCCCTCGATGACCGCCCGGATGACGTCGGCCCGGGTGTGCTCCAGGGTCAGGCCGATGAGGGCCCCCTTGGCGTCCGGGTTCCAGCGCGGGGTGCGCTCCCCCAGCAGGTAGGGCAGGAAGATCAGGCCATTGGCTCCCGGGGGGGATTTCTCCAGCTCGGCGTTCATCAGCTCGTAGGGGTTCAGGCCCAGCTCGGCGGCCGCCGCCTTCTCCAGGGTGCAGATCTGGTTCTTCAGCCAGGCGTAGGAGCTGCCCGCCGTCTGCATGGTGCCGCAGGGCTGCACCATGCCGGGCACGGCGTGGGCCCAGACGAAGGTGCGCATCTCGGGGTCCAGGATCGGCTCGGCGCTGGTGGTGGCGATCCAGGAGGAGGAGCCCAGGTAGTTGTAGGTGAGGCCCGGCTTCACCGAGCCGACCCCCACCGCGGCGCACACCCCGTCCCCCGCGCCGGCCACCACCGGGATGCCCGCCTTCAGGCCCAGGGCTTCGGCCGCCTCCCGGGTGAGCTCCCCCACCACGTCCGTGGAGGAGAGCAGGCGCGGCAGCTTGTCCGCGTCCAGCCCCGCGGCCTGGACCAGCTTCGGCGACCAGGCCAGGCTCTGCAAGTCCAGGAGGTTGGTGCCCGAGGCGTCGGAGTACTCCGAGGCCAGCACCCCGGTGAGCTTGAAGTTCAGCCAGTCCTTGGCGTGCAGCATCTTGTGGGTCCGGGCGTAGAGCTCCGGCTCGTGCTTCTGCACCCACATCAGCTTGGCCGCGGAGTAGGAGGCGCTGGCCCGGTGGCCCACGATGCGGTAGAAGTCCCGGGCGTCGATGTTGGACAGGATGCGGGCCTCCTCCTCCACCGCCCGCTGGTCGCAGTACAGCAGGTGGGGGCGCAGGGGCCTTCCTTTCGCGTCCACGCACAGGCAGCCCATCATCTGCCCGCTGAAGCAGATGGCGGCTATCTCCCCCGGGTCCACGTGGGCGGAGCCCGCCCCGCCCATGACGACCCGGGTGGACTCCGCCACGGCCCGCCACCAGTCCTCGGGATTCTGCTCGGCCCAGTTGTTGTTGAAGAAATGGCTGTCGTAGCCTACCGTGGCGCTTTTTTCCAGCCGCCCCTCGGTGCTGAACAGGGTGGCCTTGTTGCCCGAGGTGCCCAGGTCGTGGGCCAGCAGGTATCGCTTCACGTGCGCCCCC
>MIBK01000153.1:0-5845 GCA_001829505.1 Spirochaetes bacterium RBG_16_67_19
CGCTGGTGCACGATGGCCAGGGCGCTTTCGAAATCCGTCTCGCTTAAGTCAGGGTAGAAGGGCAGGAACTGCGGGGACACGAACATGCCCTTGTAGACGATGGTCCGGCTGGAAAGGGAAGGGACGTAGAATCGCTCCGGGCCCCAACCCGCGGCCAGGGCCTCTTTTTCCAGGCTCCGCCGCAGCACGTACAGGCGGCGCTCGGTCGGCTCGCCCGGAGCGGTCCCCGGCCTGGGGGCGAGGAACAGCTGCCAGAAGGAGGGCATTTCCCGGCGGGCCTGCTCGCCCAGGCACTCGGGGTTGACCGGCACCTGCCTCCAGGCCAGCAATTCCGCCGCCTCCTCGCGCAGGACGCGCTCCACCAGGGCGCGGGCGCGGTCCTGTTCCGGGCCGTCGGGCGGCAGGAAGAAGAAGCCCGCTGCGTAGCTGCCGGCGCCGGGCAAGGCCACGCCGGCCACCCGCCGGAAGAAGTCGTGCGGGAGCTGCAGGAGCATGCCGGCGCCGTCTCCGGTTTTCTGGTCCGCTCCCACCGCGCCGCGGTGCTCCAGGTTGATCAGGATTCGCACCGCGTCCATTACGATCTGGTGGGATTTCTCTCCGCGGAGGTTGGCGATGAAGCCGACTCCGCAGGCATCGTGTTCTTGGCTGGGGTCGTAGAGTCCGAAGGCGGCGCGCATGGTTATAAATCCTGTGTATTTTTATGCAGTCTTAGTGATTATGTCAAGTACCCGGGGGCGCCTCGGCGGCGGGAGTAGGGGCGGCCGAAGCTCCGACCGAAGCGGCGGCGGCCGGTACAGGACGAGGGAAGCGGGCCGCGTATTCGGGGATTTCCACCATCGGGGGCCGTTCGTTCATGGGCACCGCTGTGGGCTGCACCGAGTAGCGCCCTTTGCGGGCCGCCAGGGCGATGTGCTCGGCGGCCAGCTTCCGCAGCAGATGCGCTTCGCCGTAGCGCTCCAGCCGGCTGAGGAAGGTGTTGAGGATGCCGAAGGACATGCGGCTGAGGGCTTCCACGGGCTGGTTGCGGTGCACGCGGCGGTCCAGGTCCACCTGGGCCAGGCTCTCAATGCCGTGCTGGTGGTAGATGTCGATCAGGTGCCCGACCTCCACCCCGTAGCCCACCGAGAAAGGCAGCCTCTCCAGCAGGCGCCGCCGACCCGCGTATTCGCCGCTCAGGGGCTGAACCAGCCCGGCCAGCTCCGGATAGAACAGCGAGAACAGCGGCCGCACCAGGATTTCGGTGACCCGTCCCCCGCCGCTGGGCGTGAGCCCCGAGGTGGAGCGCAGGGGCCGCTCGTAGAAGGCCTTGACGTAGCCGATCTCGGGGCGCTCCAGCAGGGGCCCCAGCAGGCCGTAGACGAACTTGGGGCCGATGTTGCTGATGTCCGCGTCGATCCAGACGATGATGTCCCCCTGCAGCACGAAGAGGCTCTTCCAGAGGTTCTCCCCCTTGCCCCGGAAGGTGCCGTAGGGCTTGAGGATGTCCCGGGAGCCGAAGACCCGGGCCCCGAAGCGGGCGGCGATCGTGCGGGTGTCGTCGGTGGAGCCCGAATCGATCACTGCGATCTCGTCCACCAGGGGGAAGCGCTCCATGAGCTCGGCCTTCAGCACCAGGATTTCCTTGCCGATGGTGTCCGCCTCGTTCAGGGTGGGAAAGGCCAGCGAAACGGTGGCGCCGCGGGCCTCCTTCAGCTCCAGCAGCCGGCGCGGGTCGCCGTAGCGGCCGTGGTGGAAGGTGTTCGACAGAACCGCTGGCTTCCAGCTCAAAGGGGTAGCCTCACGCCACGGCCTCCAACAGCAGCAGCACCTGCTGGAAGCCCGCCTCCAGCGGGGCCAGGTCGACGTGCTCCTCGAGGTAGCCCCTGGCACCCGTGGTCAGGCCCAGGGACAGGGCGGGGATGCCGCGGGCGTTGAGCAGTGCCGCCGGGTCCGGGCCGGATACCTGGCGGGAGCGGATGCCCAGGCGGGCGTGCACGCGACGCAGCGCCTCCACCAGGGGCCGGCGCAGCTCCGCGTCCCCCGCGGGCAGCACTCCGGCCGTGTCGATGCGGATGGAAGCCCCGGTCTTTTCGGCGATCTTGCGGGTGGTGGCCAGGACCGCATCGCGCGAGGTCTCCAGGCGCGCCGTGTCGCGGGCGAAGATCTCCAGCTCCAGGCGCCCCTCGCTGGCGAACTGGCCGTAGCCGGCCCCCGCCTCCAGGCGGGCCACGTTCAGGAAGGTGTTGTCCGCGGCGTCCCAGCGGATGCCCCCCAGCTGATGGGCGATGCCGGACAGAAGGGAAACCGCGGAATCCGCGCCGCCGCCGGCCAGGACTTCCCGGTCGCGCGTCCGCACGGAAATGGCCAGGCGGCAGGTGCCCATCGGGTCGCTGGCCACCGCACCTAGCGAGGTGCCCGTCAGCTGGAAGGCCGCGCTCCACTCTTCCGTGCGACGGTCCAGGAAGCGCTCCAGCGCGCAGCCTGCCACCCCGGCGCCCTTCAGGCAGGTGAACAGCAGGGTCAGGTCGCGCTGGAAGGTTGTGCCGGAGGCCTGCAGGTACTCGGCCAGCACCAGCAGGGCCGCCACCCCCAGGCTGCTCCCGGCCATGCCCCGGCCGATGGCCCGCTCGCTGGAAAGACGCACCAGGCTGTCCAGGGGCGAGTAGTCCTCGTTCTCCACGGAGGCGAACAGCAGGATCCCCTTGGAGGAGGCCTCCGTAGCGGGGAAGCGCAGGCTGAGGTTGCCCGCCCCGTCGTCCTGCAGGTCGGAGAAGCCGCTCTCGGCCAGGCGCCGGGCGATGAAGGCCTGGCGCTGCTTTTCCCCGGGGGTGGGCGAAGGGGTTTCGTTGAACTGGATGGCGTCCGAGATCAGCCGGTCGATGTACGGCTCGATGCGATGCCCGGACCTGCGCCGCGCGCGGGAGCTTTTTCGGCGGGCCAGGAATCGCCGCACCGACGAGGCGATCCCGGCGAAACTCGCGGCCAGTCTTCCCCGCATGGCGCCTCCGGCCCCGGTCCAGATAAACGGCGGGCCGCCGCAGCGGCCCGCCGTCGTCAGCAGGGCATCATTCCCCGAACGTCGGATATCTCTCGTTCGGGTCGTAAGTGCCTTCGCGGATTTCGCCGCTCAGGCTGGGAATCGTGAACACCTGTCCGGGATGGATCAGGTGCGGGTTGTTCGCGTCGCGGATCACGTTCTTGTTGGCGTCGTACAGGCCGCGCCACTGGGTGCGGTCGTTGTAGACCCAGGAATAGCCCGCGATCTTGTTGAAGCAGTCCCGGTCATCCAGGATCAGGCGGACCACGTAGTACTTCGGGTACACCGGCTGCTCGGCCACGGTGACCGGCTCCTCGGTTGCCGGCACGATATTGGCCAGCCAGGCGACCACGTTCTTGGAGAACTCGATGCTCTCCTCCCATTTCTGGCCCCGGAAGGCGACCTGGGCCTGGGCGTAGTTGTCCACGGCCGCTTTGTGCTCCTCCGGATAGCGGGTCTTGGCATCCAGTCCCTCCGCCTCGGTGAGCTTCTGCCTGGCCAGGGACAGCCAGTTGGAGGCGCGATAGCGGGTAGCCAGGGTGGAGGAATATTGCTCCGCCCGGGCAGAGTACTGCTTGGCCTCCTCGGCCAGGCGGTAGGCCTGTTCGTAATCCCCCGCCTGGTAGGCCCGGTCCGCCTGGGCTTGCAGCTCCAGGGCCTTCTTGTAGTCCGGGTTGTCCTTCAGGGCCTGGCCGAAGGTCTGGGTGAGCACGAGCGCCGTGAGGGCGATCACAACCCAAAGGATCTTCCTGCTCATAATCCGCCCTCCTCACGAATCTTCTCGGCCTCTTCGGCCTGCTGCTCCGCGGTGGCCAGTTCGTCCTTTACTTCCTCGATGGAGCTTTCCGCCCGGGCCTTGAGCTGCCGGGCCGTCTGGGCCGCGGCGGCGAACTTGGCCCTGGACTGCTCGTACAGGTCCAGGGACTTGGGGTAGTCCTTGGCCTTCTCGGCGTCCGCGGCCTGCTTGTACAGGCCTTGCGCGGCGTTGTAGTCCGCCTTCACCGCCACTGCGGCCTTTACCGCATCGGCTTCCGCCTTGGCGTCATCGGCGTCCTTCTTGCGCTCCGCCGTCAGGGCGGGGAAGCCGCCGTCCAGCACCTGCTGGTAGCCGGAAATCGCCTGCTGGAAGGCCGTCCGCGACTTGGCGTTGTCCTTGCCGTAGGCCGCCTCGCCGTCCTTGAAGCTGGCCTCCGCCTTCTGGAAGGCGTCCGCTTCGTAGCGGTCCAGGCCGAACTGGGTCACCGTGGCGCGCAGCTCCTTGGCCGTCTGGTACTCCGCTTCGGGCTTGGGAACCGCCGCCGTCACGGGCTCCTCGACAGGCTCCTCGACGGGCTCCGGAGCCGTCTTGCAGGAGACCGCCAACATTGCCGCCGCTGCGAGGGCCAGCAGGACCAGCAGCCACGGCCTTTTTCTGATTCTACCCATCTTCTCACCTCCGCTTTGATTTATCGTTCTCGTGCTTCCTTTTCTCTTCTTCGGTGAGCGAAACGAAAACCTGGCTTTCGCTCTGCCGGTAGCGAATCCTGCCTTCATGCGCCAGCCAGCCCAGGGCCTGGTAGGTCAGGGCGCTGCGCTCGCCCAGATATTCGGACAGGCGCAGGATGTTGATCTCTCCGACCTCGCCGAGGGCCCCTGCTACGGTTTCGGCGCATTCGGCGATCCTTGCCACGACCCTGTCTTCCCCGGCGGCCTTGGACATTCTAGCCTCTACTGTAGGCATGCCGCGAACCGGGGTCTGTCGGCTCCACTACCGGGAGCCTGTAGAATTATATACTAATATTCGCGTGGCTGGAATTCTACGAAAAAAAAAACGGTTGCCGGCGTAGTGGGGCTGTCAGGGCGTCTGTCAGGTCAGCAGACCGTGGTCCAGGGCGTAGTGGATGAGCTCGGCCGTGGTGTGCAGCTGCAGCTTGGTCAGGATGCGCGCCCGGTAGGTGGCGACGGTCGACGGGCTCAGGGCCAGCTGGTGGGCGATCTGCTTGTTCGGCTGGCCCTGCCCCAGCAGGCGCAGAACCAGCAGCTCCCGCTCGGAGAGCTGCCCGTGGGCGGGCACCGCGACCCGGCCGCTCACCTCCAGGGCCAGCTGCTCGGCCTGGCGGGGGCTGATGTATACCCCGCCGGCGGCCGCCTTGCGCAGCGCCTGCACCAGCTCCTGGGGCACGCTGGCTTTCTCGATGTAGGCGCTGGCCCCGGCCCGGATGGCGCGCACGGCGTACTGCTGCTCGGAGTGCATGCTCAGCAGGACCACGGCCGGCGCGGTGAAACCCCTTGCTGGAGCTTTGGCCGGCCCGCCGGCCGCCCTAGGCGGCCCGCCGGCCGCCAGCAGCTCGCCGAGCACCTCCAGGCCGCTGCGGTCCGGCAGGCTGATGTCCAGCACGACCACGTCGCAGGCCGTCCCGGCCAGGACGTCGAACAGCTCCGCGGCGCTGCCAGCCTCCCCGACCACCCGGATGTCCGGATGGACGCCGAGGGTCTGCTTCAGCCCTTCGCGGAAGATGGGGTGGTCGTCGCAGATCAGCACCCGTACCATGCCATCCGGCCGCTATCCGGCCGCCTCCAGGGGGATCTCCACGCTCAGGGTGGTCCCCGTCTTCGGCCGGCCCTGGATGCGCACCCGGCCGCCGAAGTGGGCCGCGCGCTCCCGCATGCCGATCAGGCCGAAGGATTCGGGGCCCTCGGCCTGGGCCGGGGTGATGCCGCGGCCATCGTCGCGCACCGTGGCCTTGAGCAGCCCGCCGTCGGCCTCCACCCGGATGGCCACGCAGGAGGCCCCGGCATGCCGGGCCACGTTGGTCAGGGCTTCCTGCACGATGCGGAACAGGGCGGTGG
>MIBK01000153.1:5932-6042 GCA_001829505.1 Spirochaetes bacterium RBG_16_67_19
GCCAGCCACTCCAGCGCCGCGAACAGGCCCAGGTCGTCGAGCAGCTGCGGCCGCAGATCGGAGGCGATCCGGCGGACGATGGTGATGGAGTGGTCCACCAGCCGGTTGGC
>MIBK01000154.1:0-581 GCA_001829505.1 Spirochaetes bacterium RBG_16_67_19
CACCCTTGACCAGGATATCGATTTTTTCCATGCCCCACGTAATGCAACCGGCATGCCAATGCCGTTCGACGTGGCTCGCTTTAGGCCTGGCGCGCGGCCCCCTCCCGTCCCGGTTTCGAAGGGGGCGGCCGGATTACAAAAGGGTTATTGCTGCGGCGCCTGGCGCTCCGCGCGGTAAGCCGCCACGGTCCGGGCCAGACCCTCCCGCCACCCGACGGCGGGGGTGTATCCCAGCAGCCGCTGGGCCTTCTCGATCGAAAAATCGAAGTCGTAGGCTACGTGTTCCACCCGGTACGGGGTCAGCGGCGGGTCCTTGCGGATGCCCAGAAAACCGTAAACCGCGGCCAGCACCGCCGCTACGGGCCGGGCCACGAACAGGGGCAGCTCCAACCAGGTCCGCACGCCCAGCAGCGAGGCGGTGTAGCCGAGCAGTTGCCGCCAGGTATTGGGCTCCCCGCTGGTGATGTTGAAGACCTGCCCGGCGCTCTGCTCCCGCTCCAGGGCCAGGGCCGCCGCCTGGACCAGGTCCTCCACCGCGACCAGGCTGGCCAGGCGCAGCCCGCCGCCCAGGGTGCCGCGGA
>MIBK01000154.1:596-751 GCA_001829505.1 Spirochaetes bacterium RBG_16_67_19
CTTCCAGGAGGCGGTAGAAGGTGGTGGTGTCCCCGGGGCCGTACACGTCGGCCGGCCGCAGAGCCACCGTGCGGAAACCGGGGCCGTTGGCCGCCAGCACCGCCTCCTCGGCCTGCTTCTTGGTGCGCTGGTACGGGTTGCCCAGCGGGTAATAC
>MIBK01000154.1:836-1091 GCA_001829505.1 Spirochaetes bacterium RBG_16_67_19
CGGGCCTCCTCCACGAGGCGCACGGTGATCTCCACGTTCTGCCGTCGGAACAGCTCGGCGTCGCCCCAGTCCGAAGCCAGCGCCGCGGCGTGCACCACCGCCTCCACGCCCCGCACCGCCGCGCGGGCATCCTCGGGCCAGGCCAGGTCGCGCCGCTGGACCTCCCCTCCGTTGGCGGCCAGCTCTTCCAGGAAAGCCGGGGGCCGGGGGCGCCGGTACAGGGCGCGCACCGCGTATCCCCGCTCCGCCAAGCCG
>MIBK01000154.1:1210-5157 GCA_001829505.1 Spirochaetes bacterium RBG_16_67_19
GGAAGAGCCCCGCGGCGGCGTGCAGCGTCAACCCCGGCAGGATGGAGCCGGTGGCCAGCGCCAGCCAGCCCGCGGCCAGACCGAAGGGCAGGGCCGCCAGGGTTTCGGACCAGGGGTGCCCGAAGTGCAGCAGGGTGGAAGGCAGCGCCTGCAGGCAGGCCACGGCCAGCAGCGAGGGCTGGAAGCCGGTTTCACCCCTGCCGTCGAAGAGGCGCAGCAGGGGGAACACCAGGATGCCCCGGAACAACAGCTCCCAGGGCAGGTAATACAGAGCGATATAGAGAACCGCGTGCAGCAGAAAACCCGCGGCTCCCCCGGGACGGCTCTCGGTCAGCGTGCGCGAGTACGGGTAGTAGCCGAAGATCGAGGCATTGTAGGCCCCGGCCAGCGACCCCAGGATCACGACCGCCAGCAGCAGCGGGAACACCCAGCGCCGGGATAGCGGCCTGGGCCAACGCAGCCCCAGGCCGGCCGGACGCTCCCCCAGGGCCAGGGCGGCCGCCAGCGGCAGCGCCCCCAGGACGAAGAAGGACAGCAGGAAACGCCAGGCATAGACGGGCAGGTCCCCCGGCAGCGCGCCGATGCCCGGCAGGCTCGCGGCCAGGCGCGGATCGGCCGACGGGGGGGTCAGGTAGGTATAGGCCACGAGGCTCGACCCGGCGACGGCCAGGAGGGCCACCGCGCGAAAATGCCCCGGCCGCTCAGCGCTCACTTTCGGCCCACAGCCGGCAGAGGTTCACCGCCGTTTCCACGGCCCGGACCATGGCCGGAAGGGCGGCCCATTCCTGGCGGCTGTGGAAGTTGTGCCCCCCGGTGAACACGTTGGGCGTGGGGATGCCCTTTTCGCTTAGGCGGGCCCCGTCGGTTCCGCCGCGGATGCTGCGGCGCACCGGCTCGATGCCCGTTTCCCGGATCGCCCGCTCCAGCAGCTCCAGCACGCGGGGCACCGGCTCAAGGTATCGGCGCAGGTTGGAGTACTGCTTCTCGGTGACCACCTCCACCCGCCCGCCGGGGTGGGCGGCCTCCACCGCTTGGGCCATGCGCCGCAGCGCCTCCAGGCGGCGCAGGGCCTCCTCATCCTCGAAGTCGCGGACGTAGATCTCCAGGGCGGCCCGTTCCAGGGAGCCGCTGATCTCCAGGGGGAAGTAGAATCCGTAGCGCCCGTCGGTGGCCTGCGGGCTCTCGGCGCCGGGCAGCAGGGCCAGGAAACGCGCGGCCATCTCGATGGCGTTGACCAGCTTGCCGCGGCCGACCCCGGTGTGGATGGACCTGCCGGTGAAGGTGAGCTGGGCCTTGTAGCCCTCGAAGCACTCGGCCTCGATGACCCCTTCCTCGTCCCCGTCGAAGGTATAGCAGTAGCGGGCCGTGGCCCTGCTCCTGGGGAAGCGCAGCATGCCGGTGCCCAGCTCCTCGTCCACCGTGAAGTACAGGCTCACCTGCCCATGGGGAATTTCCGGGTGAGCCAACAGGTACTCGGCGGCCGTCATGATCTCGGCCACCCCCGCCTTGTTGTCCGCGCCCAGCAGGGTGCGCCCGTCGGAGGTGATTACCGTCCGGCCCACGTAACGCTCCAGCTGCGGGAACTCCGCCGGGTCCAGCACGACATCCTGCTGGAGCCGGATCGGCTTGCCGTCGTAACGCTCGTGCACGATGGGACGCACGTCCCGCCCCGGGGCCGAGTCGCTGGTGTCCAGGTGGGCCATCAGGGCGATCTCCGGAGCCGCCTTGCGGCCGGCGGGAAGATTGGCGGGCAGGCCGACGAACAGGAAGCCCTCCTCGTCGGGCCGAACCCCGGCCAGCCCCAGCTCGTGCAGCTCCGCCGCCAGCATCCGGCCCAGCTCCAGCTGCCCCGCGGAGCTGGGGAAGGTGGCGGAGTGGCGGTCGGAAGTGGTGTCCAGGCGCGCGTACCGGATGAAGCGCTCCAGCAGCCGGTCGCGCGCCCAGCCCTGGTCGAAGCCCCTCTCCATGGGGAAAGCATAGCGGATCGGCGCCGCCGGAGTCAAACCTGCTGCCGCCGGCCTCCGCCGCCTCTTCACCGCTCAGCCCTCGGGCCGGCGCGCCGAGTGCAGCAGGTACAGCAGGGTGGCGGCCAGGAACAATCCATAGGCCGGCAGGTCCAGGGGGGCGAGCGGCTCCCCGAGCAGCAGCAGCGCCGCGGCGGTGGCCACCACGGGCTCGGCCAGGGAGAAGAAGGACACGGTCAGGGGGCTCAAGTGGCGCACGCCGAAGTTCACCGAGGTATGCCCGATCAGGGTCGGAAAGAGCACCAGGCCGGCCAGGGCCGCCAGGGAGACGGTGTCCCCCAAGGCACCTTCCGGCAGCCCGCCGGCCAGCAGGGCCACCGGCAGCCCGCTCAACCCCCCCCAGAAATAGATGGTCTGGGCGAAGGCCAGGTGCGGCAGGTCCCCGGCCACCCGGCGGGCGGCCAGCAGGTAGCCCACGTACAGCAGGCCGGCGGCCAGCACCAGCAGGTCGCCCAACCGCCCCAGCCGGCCGCCGCCCTGCAGCAGCAGCCAGCCGGCGCCGGCCGCCGCCAGGCCGAGGCTGGCAATGGTGTAGGCCGGCAGCGGCTTGCGGGCGCCGAAGCGTTGGGCCAGGGCGAAGAACACCGGAGTGAGGCACATCAGGAAGGTGGCATTGGCCACCGAGGTGTGCCGCAAGCCCAGCACCCAGCACTGGAAGTGGGCTGACAGCAGGAGCCCGGGGGCCAGCAGGCGCAGGAAGCCTCCGGGGCCCCGTTCTCGCCAGGCTCTGCGCAGAGCACCCAGGCTGAAGGGCAGCAGCAGGAGCCCGGCCAGGAGCATGCGCAGCGAGGCCACGGCCGGAGCCGGGTAGCGGCACAGGCGGATCAGGATCGAGGCGAAACCGCCGGACAGGGCGCCGACGCAAAGGAAGGCCAGGGCGAAGCGCCGCATACGGCGTCCAATATACACTGCCAGCGGGCTTGACTGCACGGGCCGCGCGGCGGTAGATTCTGGGAGTAGTGGGGTGGTTCCTGCGGAGCTTCGCCCGGAGCCCCGCCCGAGGAGCCTGAGAACATACCCGTTGAACCTGATCTGGATAATGCCAGCGCAGGGATCCTGAGGAAGGACCACCTTACCACCGCATGTCATTTTTCCCGACCGGGAGGTGGTCCATGAATCGAAAGATACCGACCCTTTTCGCGGCGCTGGCGGCTCTTGCCGCCCTGGCAGCCCCGCTGGCCGCGGCCCCCAAAGCCGAGGGAGGCCCAGCCCTGGTGATTTACGCCTACGACTCCTTCGTCTCGGAGTGGGGGCCGGCCGGGAAGGTGATCCCCCGCTTCGAGGCCGCCTCCGGGTTGAAGGTGACGGTGATCTCCGCCGGCGACGCCGGGCAGGTGCTGGCCCGCGCCATCCTCGAAAAGGCCGACCCGCAGGCCGACTTGATCGTGGGCATCGACAACAACCTGCTGGCCCGCGCGTTGGAGGAAAAGATCCTGGAGCCCTACCGCTCCCCCAACCTGGGCCTGGTGCCCCGCGAGCTGCGCTTCGATCCCTCGCAGGCGGTGACGCCGATGGACTACGGCTACTTCGCCGTGGTGTACGACAGCCAAAAGCTTTCCGACCCGCCCGCCAGCCTGGAGGACCTGGCCTCCCCGCGCTTCCGCGGCAAGCTCATCTTGCAGGACCCGCGCACCTCCAGCCCGGGGCTGGGCTTCCTGCTGTGGACCATCGCCGTATACGGGGAGCAATGGCCGCGGTACTGGCAGCGCTTGCGCCCGAGCATCCTGACGGTCACCGACGGCTGGGACGCGGCCTACGGCATGTTCACCGCCGGGGAGGCGCCCCTGGTCCTGAGCTATACCACCAGCCCCGCCTATCATCTGGAGTACGAGCAGAGCGAACGCTACCAGGCGGCGCTGTTCCCGGAGGGTCACTACCTGCAGGTGGAAGGCGTGGGCCTGTTGAAGGGCGCCAAGCATCCGG
>MIBK01000155.1:0-2015 GCA_001829505.1 Spirochaetes bacterium RBG_16_67_19
AGAAGGACCTGGAAACCGGCATGGTCCTTGGAAACCAGATGGCGCTCGCCATCGAGAGCGCCCAGCTCGTCCACCGCGATCGAAGGCAGTTGCAGCAGCTGTCGGCGCTTATCCAGGCCAGCACGGTCATCTCTTCAACGCTGGACCTGGACACCATCCTCACCCGCGTCGCGGAGGAAATGTGCAGGGTCATCGGCGCCACCAGCGCCTACATATGCACCTACGATCCGGAGGACAGGTCCTCCACGGTTGTGGCGGAGTACTACACCCAAGGGGCCATCGAACGCGAATCAGACCTCGGGCACACCTACAATCTGGAGGCGGAGTTCCCAGGCACGAGCGAGGCCCTGGAAATCGGGAATCCGATGGTGGCCCAGGTGGAAGACCCGACGCTGAGCGAGAGCGAACGGCGGCATATGCAGCACTATGGAGGCAAGAGCGCCCTGACCATTCCCTTCGAATCGGGGGGACAGGTTCGCGCCTACGCCGAGCTCTGGGAAAGCCGCGCCGCCCGGGAGTTCTCCGAAGAGGAGGTCGAGCTGTGTCTGGCCATTGGACGGCAAGCGGCGATCGCCCTGGAGAACGGGCGTCTCTACCAGCAGGCCCAGGCCGAACTGGCCGAACGCTGGCGCGCCGAGAAGGAGCTCTCCGGGGCGGTGGCTCAGCTGGAGGAGGCCCTGGAGCGGGCCGAGCGACTGGCGGCGACCGAGGAGGCGCTGCGCGATTCAGCCGCCGCGCTGAACAGCTCCCTCGATCTGGACGTGGTGCTGGACCGCATCCTGCAAAACGTGGGGCGGGTCGTTCCCAGCGATACCGTCGACATCATGCTGGTGGAGCGGGCTGTGACCGGCGACATGCTGGTCGGGGTGCGAGGAAGAGGATATCGTGAGCGCGGCCTGGAGGGCTGGTTGGAGAGTTTGCGCCTGCCGATTCATTCCGTTCCCAGCTTCCGCCGGATCGTCCAGTCCGGCGGTCCCTACGCAATACCAGAGGCAAAGAAAGCCCCTGACTGGGTGGACTTTCCAGAGACCCGCTGGATCCAATCCTACGCCGCCGCGCCCATCCGAGCGAAGGGGGAGATCGTCGGCATTCTGAATCTGTGTAGTGAGACTCCGGCGTTCTACACCCAGGCGCACGCCGAGCTGCTGCAGGCCTTTGCGGATCAGGCAGCGGCGGCGATCGAGAACGCCAAGCTGTTCTCCCAGGCCCATCAAGAGCTGCAGGAACGCCAGCGGGCGGAGCTGGAGCTCCGGCGGCTGTCCGAGTTCAACGAGTCCATCCTGCAGGAGATGGCGGACGGGGTGGTGGTGCAGGGCCGGGAGGGGAACTTCACCTATGTGAACCCGGCGGCGGCGGCCCTCTTCGGTGTGACTCCCGAAGAGATGCAGGGGCAGCACTGGACACGTTTCATCACCCCAGAGACCCAGCGTCTGGTGGAGGGGGCGGACGCCCGGCGCCGCGAAGGCGCAAGCGACCGCTACGAAGTGCAGCTGCTGCGAGGGGATGGAACACACCTGCCGGTGCTGGTCAGCGGGCGCCCGCGATCCGAGCGCGGCGAATTCGCCGGCACCATTGCGGTGTTTACCGACATCACCGAGCGCAAACGGGCAGAAGAGGCGGAGCGGGCGTTCCTGCGCACCAAGGAGGAGTTCCTGCTCAGCGCCTCGCACAGCCTGCGGACCCCGCTGCACACCCTGATGGGGTTCCTGGAACTGCTGGCCGCCGGAAAAGTGCAGGATCCGGAGCAGCGCAAGGACTTCCTGACGCGGGCGCTGTCGGATGCCCGCCATCTGGCCGATCTGGTGCAGGATGTCCTGGGGACCGCCCAATTGGAGGCCGGCTCGGTGCAGCTGGATCTGCAGGTGCTCCGCCCGGTGGAGCTGCTGGCCGAAACCCTGGCATCGCTCCAGGGTCTGGCCCGGGACAAGGATATCGAGCTGACCTGGAGCGTCGGGGAAATCCCCGAGGGGCTGCGTGGCGATCGAGCCCGGCTGCGCCAGGCGCTGGGAAACCTG
>MIBK01000155.1:2274-7587 GCA_001829505.1 Spirochaetes bacterium RBG_16_67_19
GGCAAGGAAGCACTTTCACCATCTTCCTGCCCGGGTAGTACCGGATTCCTACGCGCCGGCCGCAGGACGAATGTTAAATTGTTCATACGGCGCGGCGGCTAGGCGGTGGCGGCTGCGCCGGCGGGCTGGGTGCCAGCCCGTCAGCATCTGGTCCCAGGAGCATCTGAGGGGGACATGACCTACCAAAACTTACCAGGGCTCAACAGGCCTCCCACGCCGGGAGGCAATTTTGGCTTATGCACATGAAATCGCTTGAAGGCCGGATTCCCCGATCCGCCCGCCTCTCGTACACACGATCGACGGCCTGGCAGCGGCTGCGCGAATCCGAGGTCCGTTTCCGCACGCTGGCCGAGGCTTCACAGGCCGGCGTCTACATCGTGCTGGACCGCCAGTACGATTATGTAAATCCAGCTTACGCCAAGATGCTTGGGTACACCCCGGAGGAGATGATCCACACCTTCGACATCGTGGATCTCGCGCACCGGGAGGATCGGGAGCGGGCCGCACTGAATCTCGGCCGGCGACTGGGGGGTGGGCTGGATTCCGTCGGCACGCCCTATCGATTGCTGCATAAGGATGGTTCGGCGGTGTACGTTGAGGCGCTCAGCCGACTGGTGACGATCGGCGGCCGCTGGGCCATGATCGGCACGGTGGTGGATGTCACGGCCCGGGTGGAGACTGAGGCCAGGCTCCAGCAGCGGACCGATGATCTGGCCCTGCTGAACATGCTGCACGAATCGATCAACCAGGGCCAGGGCCTGGAAAGCATCATTCCGCAGCTGGCGTCGGAAGTCAAGCGCCTCTTCGAGTGCGAGAACGCTACGGTCTACCTGGTCAATGAGGCCGGCGACCAGCTGGAGATGGCCGAGCTGAGCTACTCCCCCTCGACCCTGGGGCGGATCGAATCAATTCTGCACGATCGCATCCCCAGAGTCGCACTGCCCCTCGAGCTCGGGGGCATCCATGCGGAGGCACTGCGGGGCGGCAAGCCGAAGCTGATCCAGGATCCCGAGACCATCCGCCGCATGATGACGGAGCATGCGCACCACAGCCCGTTCCGCCGGCTGATCCCTGCCCTGGTCGGCGCCCTGAACATCACCTCGGTGCTGCTGGTCCCCTTCGTACTGGAGGACCAGCCGGTCGGGCTGCTGAGCGTCTCCACGCTCAAGGCCCTGGGTGAGGAGGAACTCAGCAGGCTGGAAGCCATCGCCGGATCGATCTCGGTCGCCATCATGCGTAAGCGGACAGAGGACCGGATGCGACGGCTGAATGAGGAGCTGGAGGAGCGGGTGCGGGCCCGCACCCAGGCCCTGGAGACCGCCAACCGCGAGTTGGAGGCCTTCTCCTACTCGGTATCGCACGACCTGCGGGCGCCGCTGCGGGCCATTGACGGCTTCTCGCGCATCCTGGCGGAGGAGCACGCAGCCCAGCTCCCTGCCGAGGGGATTCGTTACTTGGCGCTCGTGCGCGACAGTACCAAGCGGATGGGCAGGCTGATCGATGATCTGCTCGCCTTCGCCCGGATCACGCGCCAGCCGTTGGCCACCCATCCGGTAGATCCGGACAAGGTCGCAAGGGCCGCCGTGCGGGAGCTGGTGGCGGAGACGGGGAATGGGAAAGCCCAGGTCGAGATCGGCACACTCCCGCCTGCCACGGCCGACCCCGGACTGCTCAAGGTGGTGATGATCAATCTATTGGGCAATGCGCTCAAGTTCACCCGCCACGAACCCGATCCCCGAGTTGAAGTCGGAAGCTTGCAGCGAAGCGATCAGACAGTCTACTTCGTGCGCGACAACGGGGTCGGGTTTGACATGCAGTAAGCCGACAAGCTGTTCGGGGTCTTTCAGAGACTGCACTCCGAGAGGGAGTTTGAGGGGACGGGGGTAGGGCTGGCGACCGTGCAGCGCATCATCCACCGGCACGGCGGAGACATCTGGGCCGAGGCCGAGGTGGATGGCGGAGCGACTTTCTTCTTCACCCTGGGAGATGGCAAACATGAGTGAGGCGCCCGAGATCTTGCTGGTCGAGGATAACCCGCACGATGAAGAGCTGACCCTGCACGCGCTCAAGCAGCACAAACTGGCCAACCGCATCCACGTCGTGCGCGACGGTGCCGAGGCACTGGACTACATCTTCGGCGACGGCAAGCACGCCGGGCGGGAGCAGAAGGTCCATCCCCGGCTAGTGCTGCTGGATCTCAAACTGCCCAAGGTGGACGGCCTGGAGGTTCTCAGGCGGATGAAGGAGGACCCCGAGACCCGCCGCATCCCGGTGGTCATGCTGACCTCCTCCCGGGAGGAGCGCGATGTCATCGCCAGCTACGACAGCGGGGTGAACAGCTACATCACCAAGCCGGTCGACTTCGAGCAGTTTACGGAGGCGGTCAAGCAGCTGGGGCTGTACTGGCTGCTGCTCAATGAGCCGCCTGTGTAGACTTTGAAGATGAGGGGGCAAGCATGCCGCGAACGCTCAAGATCTTGATCCTTGAAGACAACCAGGCCGACGCCGAACTGGTGGCGCGCGAGCTGAGCCGCGCCGGTTTCCAGTTCGAGTTGCGCCGGGCCGCCAACCAGTCGGAGTACCTGGCGCATCTGGAACAGCCGCCGGATCTGATCCTGGCCGACTATACGCTGCCCTCCTTCAATGCGCTGCAGGCGTTGAAGGCGCTGCAGCAGCGTGAGCTGGACCTGCCCTTGATCGTGATCACCGGCAGCGTGAGCGAGGAAGCGGCGGTGGAATGCATGCGGCTGGGCGCGGCGGACTACCTGCTCAAGGATCGTCTGACTCGGCTGGGAGGGTCGGTGCGGCAGGCCTTGGAGAAGAAGCAGCTGCGGGAGGATCAGCGCCGAGATCGCGCCGCCCTGCTGCAAAGCATCGATCGTCTGAGTACGCTGCGGGCGATCGACATGATCATCACGGCCAGCCTGGATCCTCGCGTCACCTTCGAGGTCATCCTGGACCGGGTGACGTTCACCCTGGGAGCGGACGCGGCGGCCATCCTGCCCTACGACAGGAACACCCGCATCCTGAAGCACGCCGCCAGCCGTGGATTTCACCGGGGCGACCTGTCGCACGCCCTGGTACCGCTGGGGGAAGGACTGGCCGGCCGGGTGGCCAGAGATCGGCAGAGCGTCGGCATCGTCAACCTGGCGGAGGACGCGAACGGCGTTCAGCGGCCGGAGCTGGAGGCCGAAGGCTTCGTATCCTACTTTGCCGCGCCGCTGCTGGCGCGTGGAACCGTCAATGGAGTGCTGGAAATCTTTCATCGCAGCCAGTTCCGCCCCGATCGGGATTGGGTGGAGTTCCTGGAAGCCTTGGCTGCCCAGGCCGCCATCGCCATCGACAATGCCACGTTGTTCGAAGAGTTGCACCGCTCCAACCTGGATCTGATCGAGTCGTACGACACGACGCTGGAGGGCTGGGTAAAAGCCCTGGACCTGCGCGACCAGGAGACCGAGGGTCACACCCAGCGTGTCACCCAGATGACCGTGACCTTGGCCCGCCGCATGGGGATTCGCGAGATTGACCTGGAGCACATCCGGCGCGGCGCGCTGCTGCACGACATCGGGAAGATGGCCATTTCCGATAGCGTGCTGCGCAAGCCGGGCCCGTTGACCGAAGAGGAGTGGGAGGCCATGCGCCGCCACCCGGTGTACGCCATGGAATGGCTGGCCCCGATTGCTTACTTGCGCCTGGCATTGGAGATCCCCTACTGCCACCACGAGAAATGGGACGGCACCGGATACCCGCGCGGCTTGAAGGGGGAGCAGATTCCGCGGGCGGCGCGCATCTTCGCGGCGGTGGATGTCTGGGATGCTCTGACCTCCAATCGTCCCTATCGACCGGCCTGGCCGGCGTCCAAGGCTGCAGCCTACGTGCAGGAACAGCGCGGCCAGCACTTCGACCCCGAGGTGGTGGATGCTTTCCTGGAGATTCGGGACCTCTGGATGCAGGCCGCCGAGCCGGCTCCGACCCACGCCGGCGGCATCCAGGCCTCCTGGGGCGCGTAGGGGGCCGGCATGCCCGAACAGCTGCGCGTACTAATGCTGGAGGACAACCAGCAGGACGCGGAGCTCATCGCCCAGGAACTGCGCCGCGCCGGCTATGAGTTGCTGCTGGGCCGGGTCGATTCGGAGGCCGGCTTCCTGGCCAGCCTGGAGCAGCCGCTCGACCTCATCCTGGCCGATTACTCCCTGGCCCAGTACGATGCGTTTCGGGCCCTGATCGCCCTGCAGCACCGCGGCCTGGATATCCCCTTCATCGTCGTCACCGGCGGTTTCGAGGAGCTGGCCATCCGCTGCCTGAAGCAGGGCGCGGCGGACTACCTGATCAAAGATCGGCTGGTACGCCTGGGCTCTGCCGTGCGCCAGGCCCTGGAAGAGCGGGCGCTGCGGGAGCAGAAGCGAGGGGCCGACGAAGCGCTGCGCGAGAGCGAAGAGCGCTAC
Source organism: Spirochaetes bacterium RBG_16_67_19 (assembly GCA_001829505.1). GTDB lineage: Bacteria > Spirochaetota > Spirochaetia > SZUA-6 > DRHE01 > MIBK01. Next base: position 6,720 of record MIBK01000155.1, read on the forward strand.
CGGTCGCTCTTTGAAGACTCGCGGGATCCGGTAATGATCATCGGACCGGCGGGGGAGTTGGTTGATTTCAACTTCACCACGCTGCTGCTGTTTGAATACACCCGCGAGGAGATGCTGGCGCTCCGAATCCGGCAGATCTGCGTCGATCCGCAGCAGGCCGACGAATTGCAGCGAGCGATCGAGGAATCCGGGGCGGTACGCAACTTTGAGATCAGGCTGCGCAAGAAAGGCGGAGAGGCGATGGAATGCCTGGTGACCGCCAGCGCCCGCCAGGGGCCCGGCGGATCCGTCATAGGGTATCAGGGTTTTTTCCGCGACGTCACCGAGCGTGTTCGGGCCGAACGCCAGGCGCAGGAGCAAGACCGGCTGGCGGCGGTCGGTCAACTGGCGGCCGGAATCGCCCATGATTTCAACAACATCCTGGGCACGATTGGGTTGTACGCCGAACTGCTGCGCAGAAACGAGAAGCTGCCACAGAGCGATCAAGAGCGGATCGACACCATCATTCGACAGACCCACCGCGGAGCGGCCCTGACCGGACAGGTGTTGGACTTCAGCCGGCGCTCGGTCATGGAGATGCACTCCTTCGACCTCAAAGCCTTCGTGTATGAAATCCAGGAAATGCTGTCCCGCACGCTGCCGGAGTCCATTCGTTTGGATTTCCAGTACGAGGGGGAGAGCTTCACCGTCGAGGCCGACCCAACCCGCATTCAGCAGATGGTGATGAACCTGGCGCTCAATGGGCGCGATGCCATGCCGCAGGGCGGCGATCTGTCTATCCACCTGTCCCGCTTCAGCCTGGCTCCCGGGCAGACGCCTCCGGCGGCCGGACTGGGCACCGGAGAGTGGATCGCAATGCGGCTGGCTG
>MIBK01000156.1:0-4998 GCA_001829505.1 Spirochaetes bacterium RBG_16_67_19
CCGGTAGGCCTGGGGCACGTTGTCGCTCAGGGTGTGGTCGGGATTGAGGATGTTGATCTGGGGCAGGTTGTGCCGCTTGCCGATCTCGTAGTCATTCGGATCGTGGGCCGGGGTGACCTTGACCGCGCCGGAGCCGAACTGCATGTCCACGTAGGCGTCGGCCACGATCGGGATCCTGCGCCCGGTCAGGGGCAGGTCCACCTGTTTGCCGACCAGGGCCTGATAGCGGGGGTCGTCCGGGTGCACCGCCACGGCGGTGTCGCCCAGCATGGTCTCGGGGCGGGTGGTGGCGATCTCGATGGAGCCGGAGCCGTCGGCCAGGGGGTAGCGGTAGTGGTACATGGCCCCCTCGATCTCCTCGTGCTCCACCTCGTCGTCGGAGATGGCCGTGCCGCAGCGCCAGCACCAGTTGATCAGGTAGTTGCCGCGGTACACCAGGCCTCTTTCATACAGGGACACGAAAACCTCGCGCACCGCCCGGGACAGGCCCTCGTCCAGGGTGAAGCGCTCGCGGCTCCAGTCGCAGGAGCAGCCGATCTTCTGCAGCTGCTCCACGATGATGCGGTGGTGCTTCTCCTTGACCTTCCAGGTCTCCTCGACGAACTTCTCGCGCCCCAGCTCCCGGCGGGAGGTGCCCCGCTTGGCCAGCTGCGCCTCCACCACCGCCTGGGTGGCGATCCCGGCGTGGTCGGTGCCCGGCACCCAGAGGGTGGGCTGGCCCAGCATGCGGTGGTAGCGGATCAGGGTATCTTGAAGCGAGTTGTTCAAGCCGTGCCCCATATGCAGGACCCCGGTGACGTTGGGGGGCGGGATTACGATGACGAAGGGCTTCCCGCTCGCCTTCGGCGAGGGCTGGAACAGGCCCTGCTCCATCCAGAAACGGTACAGGCGCTGCTCGAAGTCTTTGGGGTCGTATGCCTTGGCCAGCTCGATGGCTTTCACCTGCGGTTCTCCCTTGCAATGGCTCCCTGATGGCTCCCTGGAGTGGCGAATTCTACCAGAAACGGCGTGTCGCGGCTACCGAGGGCTGCCGGGCGGTCTGCGAATGCTTGCCCTGTCGGACAGCGGCCTGTATATTGTGGGTAGCATTCACGACACGGTAAGGAGGACTCCATGGCCGAGTGGTTTCCGCTGTCCGAGGACATCAAGGGCCCGCACAAGGGGCACGGCAAGCACCTTTGCGTCGCCCACGTCATGAACTACATCCAAACCAACCTGGCCGACTACAAGCAGCTGGTGCGCGGCGGCAAGTACGTCTGCAAGCAATGCGGCCGGGTGGCCGCCAGCGCCGACTACCTCTGCGACCCGGACCTGCTCTGAGTCCGCCCCGCGGTCGCAGGGGCGGGCCCGCCGCCCGCCTCCGCGGCCGCAGGCCTGCGTGAGGGATCCTTTCTGAAAGCCAAGCTGCTGGACAAGAAGGTGATGCGGCGCTTTCCCAAGGTAGAGTTGCACCGCCACCTGGAAGGCACCTTTCCCGTCGGGCGCCTGTTCGAGCTCTCGCTGAAGAACAACCTGAACCGGCCCCGGGACTTCGAAGCCTTTCGGCGGGAGGTGACCTTCCCCAAGGACTCCAGCCCCGACTTCCTGGCCTTCCTGTCCAAGTTCCACACCGACTGGTACCGCTCGCACGACGACGTGTACTTCATCACCTACCACTCCGTGCGCGACCTGGTGGACGACGGCCTGTTCTACTGCGAGCTGCGCTTCTCGCCGGAGCACTTCGCCCTGGAGAACGACTTCGACCGGGAGGAGATCACCCGCCTGATCGTGTCGGCCGGAAACCGGGCGGCGGAGGAGACGGGCCTGAACCTGCGCTACCTGCTGACCTTCAACCGCAGCAAGCAGACCGTCGAGCAGATGTTGGCCCTCTACGAGCGGCTGAAGCGCCTGGCCCTGCCGCAGATCGTGGGCATCGACCTGGCGGGAGACGAGATCAACTACCCTCCGGAGGGCTTCCAGGCCCTGTTCGAAAAGGCGCGCGCCGACGGCCTGTACAAGGCCACGGTGCACGCCGGGGAGGTGAGCCCGCCGGCCCAGATCTGGGAGGCCATCCGCAGCCTGCACGCCGACCGTATCGGCCACGGCACCAGCGCCATCGAGGACCCCGCGCTGCAGGAGCTGTTGAAGGAAAAGGGCATCGCCCTGGAGCTGTGCATCACCTCCAACTACCAGACCGGGGCCTGGGCCGACGAGCGCAACCACCCCATCGGGGAGCTTTACCGCAGGGGGGTCCCGGTGACGCTCAACTCCGACGATCCCTTCATCCAGGACACGGACCTTACCGACGACTACCTGAAGGCGGTGCGTTTTTTCGGCTTCACCCTGGAGGACCTGATCCAGTTGAACCTCAACGCCCTGAAGGCCAGCTTTCTTCCCCCGGAGGAAGCCAAAAAGCTGACCGCCGAATACCTGGCCCGGGTGGACGCCTTCCGCCGGGCCTGCCTGTAACCTGCTGACGAGGTGGGGATCATGATCGTGCGGGCAATCGAAATCCTGGTCAAGCCGGAGCGCACGGCGGAGTTCATCGCCGCCACCCTGGAGAACCACCGGGGCTCGCTCCGCGAGCCCGGCGTCCTGCGCTTCGACGTGCTGCAGTCCGCGGAGGACCCCGGTCGTTTCCTTCTATACGAAGTGTACCGCGACGAGCAGGCCACGCAGGAGCACAAGAAGACGGCCCACTACGAGTCCTGGCGGCAGGCCGTGGAGCCGCTGCTGGCCGCCCCGCGGAAGGGCTGGGCTTATAGGGCCCTGGCCCCTGCCGACCCCGGGGACTGGTAGTCCCCCCCTACGCCCGCGCCTCCTTGAAGTTGCGCCCCACCTGGTCCCAGAACACCACGTTCCAGAAAGCGGCGATGTACTCGGGCCTCCGGTTCTGGTATTTCAGGTAATAGGCGTGCTCCCAGACGTCCAGGCCCAGGATGGGCACCAGGCCCTGGGTGAGGGGATTGTCCTGGTTCGGGGTGCTCACGATGGTGAGCTTCCGCGCCGAGTCCAGGGCCAGCCAGGCCCAGCCGGAGCCGAACACGCCGGCGGCGGCCGCGCTGAACTTCTCCTTCAGGGCGTCGAAGCCGCCGAAGGCCGCGTCAATGGCCGAGACCAGGTCGCCGGAGGGCTTCCCGCCCCCCTTGGAGGAGAGCACCCTCCAGAACAGGCTGTGGTTGAAGTGCCCGCCGCCGTGGTTGCGCAGCGCTCCCTGCACCTCCTTGGGCGCGTCCGCGTAGCCGCGGACGATGTCCTCCAGGCTCTTCTTGTCCCAGCCGGGCGCCTTTTCCAGCGCCTCGTTGAGCTTGGCCACGTAGGTGGCGTGGTGCTTGCCGTGGTGGATTTCCATGGTCCGCGCGTCGATATGGGGCTCCAAAGCGTTGAAATCGTAGGGCAGGTCCGGCAGCTTGAATGCCATGTTTCAGCCTCCTTGGGTTCGCCCGGCCGGGGATTTGGGGTCGAGTACGGCCGTGCAGTGGATGCTCCAATATTACTTATTCAGTAATAATTAAGGCAAGCAAAAAGAGGCGCTCCGCCCGGCTCCGGCCAGGGGGCGGTCGTGCCGGCCGAGGCATCAGGCCACCCCCGCGAAGGAGTTGGGTCCCGCCCTTCCGCATACGCATTTGCCGAACATGACCTCGGTGCGGCGGGTCTCGCGCGTGGCCGCGTTCCAGTAAGGCACGGTCGTACAGGTACGGCCGGCAGTCCATGGCGTGACGGGGGCGAACGTCAGCAAGCACGGCGTAAACTTCGAGGAGGCATCTTCAGCATTTGGGGCCCGCTGTCACTCACAATAGCAGATCCTGAACGTGCGGATCATTGGTGCCGCTTTGCGGGAAGAGGTGAGCGCAAAGCCGGGAGTTGCCAAGATGCGTGCAGAATATGACTTTTCTACAGGTGTCAGGGGCAAGTATGCGAAGCGTTTTTCCAAGGGGACAAACCTCATTGTTTTGGACCCGGATGTAGCGAAGGTTTTCAAAGACTCCAAGGCTGTGAACAATGTACTCCGTGCGCTGGCCAAGATCGCTATCCGGAAAGAGCATTAGATCGACCTAAAAAGATCTGACGCCGGGCTTAAACCTTGGCAGCAGACCGCCAGCCGCCCGGAAGCCAGTTCCGGGTCAGGACCCCAAAGCCCTTACTGTGGCCCTGAAGCAGTACATTAGCTGTACATATGAAGCAGGCGAAAGAGCCACCAAAAGCGCCGGCGGACGAAATGCGCGGGCGCGTCTGCCTGGTTACCGGCGGCAGCTCCGGGGTGGGATTTGCCACCGCCCGGGGGCTGGCCGCGCTTGGCGCCACCGTGCTGCTGGTGTCGCGTGATCCACAGCGCGGGGAGCGCGCCGCCGAGGCGATCCGCCGCCGCACCGGCAATCCCGAGGTGCGCTTTCTGGCCTGCGATCTGTCCCTGCAGCGGGAGGTGCGCCGCCTGGCCGGCGAGGTGGCGGAGCGCCACCCGGTCCTGCACGTCCTGGCCAACTGCGCCGGGCGCCTCGCCCTGCGGCGCGAGCTCACGCAAGAGGGCATCGAGCGCACCCTGGCCGTGGACTACCTCAGCCATTTCCTGCTCACCGGGCAACTGCTGGAGCCGCTTCGCGCCGGGGCCCCTTCCCGGGTGATCACGGTGGCCGGGAGTCCCGGCACCCTGCGCCTCCTGCGGCTGCGAGCGGACTTCCTGGAGGCGGGCGGGCGCCTTTCCGGGGTGGGCTCCGCCCTGCAGGCCGCCCTGGCGCGCGTGCTGTTCAGCTTCGAGCTGGCCCGCCGCCTGCGCGGGTCTGGCGTGGCGGCCAACGCCTTCCACCCCGGCCTGGTGCGCACGCGCCTGGACCGGAACCTGCCCTGGCCCCTGCGCCTGCCGGTGAGGCTGGCCTCGCCGCTCCTGCGCGCCGACTGCCCCATGGCCGTGGAGCTGGCCTCCGCCCGTGCACTGGAGGGAGCCAGCGGCCTGTTTTTCGCCCACGGCCGTCCGGTGGATCTGCACCCCCATGACGAAGACCTGGACGCCGCCCGCCGCCT
>MIBK01000156.1:5085-5776 GCA_001829505.1 Spirochaetes bacterium RBG_16_67_19
CCCTGGTCGTTTTCACCAGGTACACCCCGTACCTGGCGGTCGACGTGAGCGACTGCCGCGACGCGGAGGGCCGGCCCATGGCCATGCAGCCGGTCACCGCCCTTTGCCGCTGCGGCCAGTCCGCGGCCAAGCCCTACTGCGACGGCACGCACAACCGGACCGGGTTCACCGGCGAGAAGGGCCGGCCGAGGCTCCGGGACCGGGTGCGGGACATCGTGGGCAGGGAGATCACCATCCACGACAACCGGGGGCTGTGCGCCCACGACGAGTCCTGCGTGCGCGGCCTGCCCGCGGTGTTCCGCAATGGCCGCACCCCCTGGATCGATCCGGACGGGGCCAGCCCGGAGCAGATCATGGCCACCATCGACAAGTGTCCGTCCGGGGCCCTGGCCTACACCTTTCGCGGGAAGCGCGGGCCGGAGCCGGACCGCCCGCCGGCCATCCGCATCACCAGGAATGGTCCCTACCGCCTGGAGGGTGGCATCCGGCTCGTCGATGACCAGGGCAGCAAGCCCCAGTCCGGCGAGCACTGCACGCTGTGCCGCTGCGGGCGGGCGCGCAACAAGCCCTTCTGCGACGGCTCGCACGACGAAGCCCCCTTCGAGAGTTGAAAGCCTGGCGCGCCCGGGTCCGGGAGCTGAAGATCCAGGTCCACGCCCTGCTCCTGGCCTACCGTGACCCGCGCACTCCC
>MIBK01000156.1:5832-6073 GCA_001829505.1 Spirochaetes bacterium RBG_16_67_19
CCTCATCCCGGATTTCATCCCCGTGCTGGGACAGCTCGACGACCTGCTGCTGGTGCCCCTGGGCATTGCCCTGGCGGTGCGGCTGATCCCGCGGGAGGTGCTGGCCGACTGCCGGGCGCGGGCCCGGGAGGCCGACGCCCGCCCGCCCGTGCGGCCGTGGCTCTCGGTGCTGCTGGTGGCCGGCAGCTGGCTGGCCCTGTTGGCCCTGGCCGCCTGGCTGGCGCTGCCCCACTTGCTACGA
>MIBK01000157.1:0-303 GCA_001829505.1 Spirochaetes bacterium RBG_16_67_19
TCGCCGCCGGGGCTGAAGGCCGTGAACAGCACCTGGTCCTGCTTGAAATCGGTGGGCTTCAACAGCACCCGGGCTCCGTTACTCAACCGCCACTCGTGCAGGCCCAGCTCGGGAATCGAGGACCGCTCGACGATCGCCGCCGGGGCCGGCCGGGCGGGGAACAGGGGGGCCTCGACCACCGCGTCCCGGTAGGGCTCCAGGCTGCGGCCACGCGCCTCGCTGAACAGGGCCAGCACCTGCTCCGCGGAGGGGACCTTCTCCCGGTAGCCCTCCGGGGCGTTGACCAGCACCACCCGGTTGGCC
>MIBK01000157.1:351-1802 GCA_001829505.1 Spirochaetes bacterium RBG_16_67_19
CCGGGCAGAAGCGCGTTCACCAGGCGGTGCTCCGCTTCGATCCCGGGTGCCGGCTCGCCTTCCAGGAAGTGGTCCACGTAGGAGCGGACCAGGTCCTCGGATTCCTGGTTCTCCCGCTCCCGATAGGCCTGCTCCAGCCAGGTGGCGATGTCGGCCTTCTGGCGCTCCAGCTCCGAAGAGGTGAAACCGAAGCGGCGGACCCGCTCGGACTCCGCCAGCAGGGCCTCCAGGGCGGGGGCGATGCGGTCCTCGCGCACGCGGGCGGACAGCACGTAGGCCTCGCTGGGGCGCACGCTGCGGTAGGAGTAGGAGAAGGCCCTGCCCAGGGGGCTGTCGGGCTTCTTGGTCAGCTCCTCCAGGCGGGCGTTGAGCATTCCATTGTACAGGCTCTTCAGCAGCTCCCGGCGGTAGTCGGCCTCGGTGCGTGCCGGCGAGGCCGGGTGCTGGATGTAGAGGCTCACCCGGCTGAGGGTGGCCTCCGGGTCGGTGGCCGGCGCGTACAGGGACTCGACGTGCGCAGGCACCGGGTATTCCGGCCGCCCGCCTGCCGGGCCTCCGGCCTCCGCCGCGCCTGCGGCGCCTTCCGGCCCCGCGGCGGGAATGCGCGAGAAGTGCCGGCGGATGGTCTCCTGCATCCACAACGGGTCGAAGTCGCCCACGGCCACCACGGCCATCAGCACAGGCCGGTACCAGCGCCGGTAGAAGCGGCTCAGGGACGCGGCGTCGGCCGCCTGGATGGCCTCCAGCTTGCCAATGGGCTGCCGTTCCGCGTAGCGCGAGCCCCGGAACAGGATCGGGACCTGGCGGTCGAACATGCGGGCGTCCGCCCCCCGACCCAGTCGCCACTCCTCGACGATGACCGGCCGCTCCTTGGCCACCTCCTCCGGATCGAAGCGGATGCGGTGCGCCCACTCCTCCAGGATCTGCACGCCCTTCTCCACGACCGCCGGGTCGTCAGTGGGGACCTCCAGCAGGTACACCGTCTCGTCGTAGCTGGTGAAGGCGTTGGTCTCCGGCCCGAAGCGCATGCCGATGGACTCCAGGAAGTCCACGATCTGCATCTTCGGAAAGCTCTCCGTGCCGTTGAAGGCCATGTGTTCCACGAAGTGGGCCAGCCCCTGCTCGCCCTCCTCCTCCAGCACCGAGCCGGCGTTGACCACCAGGCGCAGGAAAGCCCGCCTCTCCGGCTGGCGGTTGGGGCGGACGTACCAGGTCAAGCCGTTTTCCAGCCGGCCCATCGCCACCTGCGGGTCCAGGGGCAGGAGCGGCGACGCCTGGACGGTTGCGGCGGCCGGGGCGGCACCTCCAGCGGCTCTCACCGCCTCCGGCCCGCGCGCGGGCGGGCTGGCGCAGCCGGCAGCAGCCAGCAACGAGGCGAAAAGGAACCAGGGCTTCAGGGCGGACAGAATCCTCATGGAATGAATAACGCCAATTCCCGTTCCGGAATCAAG
>MIBK01000157.1:1907-2382 GCA_001829505.1 Spirochaetes bacterium RBG_16_67_19
CGGGCAGTCCTTAGTGCTCGGGGCCGGCGGCGCCTCCTTGGGCTTGGGCATCAGCCTGCTCACCCCGCGCACCAGGAAGAACACCACCGCCGCCACGATCAGGAAATCCAGAACCATGTTGATGAAGGCGCCGTAGTTGATGGTCGCCGCGCCGGCGGCCTTGGCCGCGGCCAGGGAGTCGTAGTGCTGTCCGGACAGGTTGATGTAGAGGCTGGAAAAGTTCACCTTGCCCAGCAGCAGCCCGATCGGCGGCATGATGACGTCGCTGACCAGGGAGGTGACGATCTTGCCGAAGGCCGCGCCGATGATGATGCCCACGGCCAGGTCCAGGACATTGCCCCGCAGTATGAACGCCTTCAGGTCTTTCCACATGGTAAGGCTCCTTTCCCTACAGGCTATGGGGGCGATGATAGCGGATGGCCGGCCGCGGCACAAGGAAACAGGGCCCGGCCTACTCCATGGCTCCGGCGATGGA
>MIBK01000157.1:2417-10907 GCA_001829505.1 Spirochaetes bacterium RBG_16_67_19
ACAGGTGACCGCTGTGACCCCCCATCGGGCTTGCCGCGCACACGGCTTCGGCAGTAGGATAGATCGTCGCGACCGATGCAAGCCAATACAGGTATTCAATCCGTGGTCCAGGGTTGGAACACGGTGCGCTACGAACTCCTCAACATGAGGCTGTGCGACCTCGCCCTGCGGATCGAAGGCTCGCCGCTGGAGCCCTATACCCGGCGGGTGCGCCGGGAGCTGGAAGCCAGGCGGGTGTATTTCAAGCCCGATTTCTACCTGACCGACGCCTGGGGCTGCCCGGACCGGGTGCCGGTCATCGGGGTGCCCTTCTACTTGGCCGACCCCCGCCTGGCGCGCCTGGAGGAAGAGCAGTCCGGCGAGATCGAGGACAGCCCCACGATCATGAAGTTCCTGCGCCACGAGGCGGGGCACGCCGTCAACTACGCCTACCGGCTGTGGAAGGGCGAGGAATGGGTCGAGAACTTCGGGGTGTTCACCAAGCCCTACCGGGACGAGTTCCAGCCCCGCTACTGGAGCCGCAGCTTCGTGCGCCACATCGACTCCTACCAGTACGGGCGCACCTACGCCCAGAAGCACCCCGATGACGACTTCGCCGAGACCTTCGCGGTCTGGCTGACGCCGCGCTCCGGCTGGCGGCGGCGCTACCAGGGTTGGCCCGCGCTGCGCAAGCTGCGCTACGTGGACCGCCTGATGAGGACCGTGGGCCGCACCCCGCCGCCGCGCCACCGCTCGCGGCTGTACCGCCCGGTGGAGTCCCTGCGCATCCTGCTGGCCGATCACTACGGGCAGAAGGCCGAGCGGCTGCGCCGCGCCGCCCAGGGCTACGTGGACGACAAGCTGCGCGAGATCTTCCCCCCCTCCCGCTCCCGACTGCTGCAGCCCGCCGAGGAGCTGCTGCGCGGGCGCCGGGCCGAGCTGCTGCAGCGGGCCTGCCGCTGGTCCGGGCTGGAGGAGCACGAAGCCCAGGCCATCCTGGAAAAGCTGGAGGAGAGGGCCGCGGCCCTGAATCTGAGCTACCCCCGCTCGCGCGGGACCGGGCGCATCCTGGACGTGGTGGCCCTGGTGGTCGCGCTGTCCATCCAGTATGCCACCACCGGCAGGTTTTCCGGCTAGCTTGCCGCGGGCGCAGCCCGGTACTCCGGCAGCGGTCCTCTATCCGCGCTCTTGCGCCTCAGGACGAGAGCTGCGCGCGGGGCTTGCCGCGGCCGGCGGGGAACCAGATCGGCAGGTTCGGGTCGAAGGGCGGCCCCTCGAAGGCCGCCTTGAGGATCAGGTGCAGGAGCTGCGGGAAGCGCAGGCCGTCGGCCCTGGCCGAGCGGGCCAGTCCCACCCCGTCCTCCAGCAGCGGATTGCAGTTCACTTCCAGCACGTGGGGCACGTTGTTCTCGTCCAGGCGGATGTCCACCCGCCCGTAGCCCCAGCCGCCGATGGCCCGGAAGGCGCGGATGGCCGTATCGCCGATCCTGGCGGCCAGCTCCGGGTCCACCCGCGCGGGGCAGGTCACCCGGATCCTTTGGTACTCGGTGGTCTCCTCCAGGAACTTCGCCGCGTAGGACATGATGGGCGGGATGTTCTCCGGCAGGCGGGAAAAATCCACCTCGGCCAGCGGCAGCACGCGGGGCCGCTTGCCCCCCACGATCCCCGCGTTGAACTCCCGCCCCAGCAGGAAACGCTGCACCAGCGCCGGCTGGCGGTAGGTGGTGATGATGGTCCGCACCTTGTGGCGCAGGGCGGTCTTGCTGGACACCACCGACTCGCGGTCCAGGCCGATGCCGGCGTGCTCCTGGCTGGGCTGCACGATCACCGGGAACTGCCAGCTGTAGCGGTCCACGTCCCCGATGCGCTCCAGCAGGCGGGTGTTGGCGGGAATGGGGATGCCGGCCCCCTGCAGCAGGCTGGCGCCCATGAACTTGTACCGGCTCAGGGCCAGGCCCAGCGCCGGGGAGCCGGTCAGGGGGAAGCCCATCATGCGCACCAGGGTGGCCACCCGCATCTCGTACAGTGCGCCGTGCACCACGTCGTCGTACTGGTTGAACACTACGTCGGGGGCCAGGCGCAGGAGGCGCCGCTGGAAGGCCGCCAGGTCGTCGGCCAGGGGCACCAGGTCCACCTGGTGGCCCAGGCGGCGCAGCGCGCGGGCGATGCTGCGCACCAGCTGGCGCAGGTGCCACATCCCGCCGTGATCCGTGCGGGACTCCGGGCTGGATTCCTCGTAGGCGTTGTAGATCAGCGCGATTCTGCGCTTCGGCCCCAGGTGCAGCTTCGCCGGCGGCGACATTTATCTGGATGATAACGGATTGGGGCGTAAAAGCAAGCCCGCCGGCGCCCGGCGGCGCACAGCGGCGCATGGGGCCGCGTGAAGCCCGGGCGGGGCGCCGGCTGGGATGAGAGGCTACTTTACGCGCAGCTCGGTCTTCAGGGTGGCCAGCAGCACCTTGTGGTCGATGGGCTTCTGGAAGATCCCCGCCAGGCCCAGCTCCCGCGCGTCGATGTTGTAGCGCACCGCGTCCCCCACCGAGGACAGCAGGAAGATCGGAGCCTTGAAGCCGGCCTCCTTGAGCTGGGCGGACACCTTCGAGCCGGCGTCCACGGTTTCCATCATGAGATCCAGGAGCACGGCATCCGGCCTGATGCGCTGGGCCACCTTCAGCCCTTCCGCCCCGGTGGAAGCCTCCCCCACGACGAAGCCGGCGCTCTCCAGCACGATGCGCGTGGCGGCGCGGATGTCCGGGTCGTCGTCGATGATCAGGATCGTCTTTCCCAGTTCGCCTGTTGCCATGTTCGTCCCTCTTTCCAGTCTTGGATCAATCGCATGATGAACTCCAGAGCAGCCCTGGAGTTGGCCTGGGCCCCGCTGGTAAGCCCCTCGGCGATGTCGAACTCATATCCCCGCACCCCCACCAGCAGGGTCTCCGGCGCGCGGCGGTAGGCTTCCTCGCACACGGCCAGCAGCGACTCCGGCCCGAAGGCGTGGGTGGAGAAGCTGATGTTGGCCGAGGGGGAAAGCCTGCGCACCTCGAAGGGCTCCGGCCCCTCCAGCGCCGCGTCCACGAATACCGCCTTCTCGGCTTCCGCCAGGTCGGCGGCCGCCTCGAGGGAAAGCTGGTAGTCGCTCTCCGCGGTCACCCCCGGAATTCCCAGCCGGGCCAGCTCCTCGATGATTGCCGGACCCAGCCCGTCGTCCCGGCGCCCGGGGTTGCCCCACCCCAGCACCAGCAGGCGGCCGCCGGCCTTCTCAGCACCCACTCGCGCTCAGCCTTTGCAGCGCTCCTGGATCAGGCTGCCGTCAGCCCGCTCCAGCCGCACCTCCAGGGGCATTCCGCCCACCGCGTGCGTGGCGCAGCTCAGGCAGGGATCGTAGGCCCGGATGGCCACTTCCACGTGGTTGAGCAGCCCCTCGGTGATCTCCTGTCCCTCCAGATAGTCCTTGGCCACCTTCTGCACCGCGCGGTTCATCGGCTCGTTGTTGCTGGTGGTGGACACAATCAGGTTGGCCATGGTGACCTGGTCCTGCTCGTTGACCTGGTAGTGGTGGAACAGGGTGCCGCGGGGGGCCTCCACGATGCCGATGCCCTCGCCGCGGTGCTGGCCCTCGCGCACCAGCTCCGTGCCCTGCAGGTCCTTGTCGTTCAGGAGCTCCTGGATCTTCTCGGCGCTGTACAGCAGCTCGATCAGGCGGGCCCAGTGGTAGGCCATGGTGGCGTTCACCAGGCGGCCCTCCCCCAGCTTCATGAACTCCTGGCGCTCCTTCTCGGCCAGCGGGGCGTCCATGTAATCGCAGTTGTTCACCCGGGCCAGGGGCCCCACCCGATACCAGCCCTTCTCCGGTCCCAGGCTCTTGATGAAGGGGAACTTCATGTAGCTCCAGGAGCGGACCTCCTCCTGGATGACCTTGTAGTAGTCGGCGTTCTTGACCTGGTCGAAGATGAGCTTGCCGGCCGCGTCCTTGGCCCGCAGATTCCCGTCATACAAGTCGAAGCGGCCGTCCGGGGCCACGATGGAGAGGTGGTTGGAGTCGAAGGCGGCGAAGCCGGACATGCGCTTGATGTCGTCGTGGTAGAACTTCTTCAATAAGTTGAGCCCCGCCACCGACCACTCCAGCATCTGGCCGATGTCCTTCTTGAGCTCGTCGCGCTCCGGAACCGACAGGTTCTTGTTGATCCCTCCGGGGATGGCCGCGGTGCCGTGCCTCGCGCACCAGCTCCGTGCCCTGCAGGTCCTTGTCGTTCAGGAGCTCCTGGATCTTCTCGGCGCTGTACAGCAGCTCGATCAGGCGGGCCCAGTGGTAGGCCATGGTGGCGTTCACCAGGCGGCCCTCCCCCAGCTTCATGAACTCCTGGCGCTCCTTCTCGGCCAGCGGGGCGTCCATGTAATCGCAGTTGTTCACCCGGGCCAGGGGCCCCACCCGATACCAGCCCTTCTCCGGTCCCAGGCTCTTGATGAAGGGGAACTTCATGTAGCTCCAGGAGCGGACCTCCTCCTGGATGACCTTGTAGTAGTCGGCGTTCTTGACCTGGTCGAAGATGAGCTTGCCGGCCGCGTCCTTGGCCCGCAGATTCCCGTCATACAAGTCGAAGCGGCCGTCCGGGGCCACGATGGAGAGGTGGTTGGAGTCGAAGGCGGCGAAGCCGGACATGCGCTTGATGTCGTCGTGGTAGAACTTCTTCAATAAGTTGAGCCCCGCCACCGACCACTCCAGCATCTGGCCGATGTCCTTCTTGAGCTCGTCGCGCTCCGGAACCGACAGGTTCTTGTTGATCCCTCCGGGGATGGCCGCGGTGCCGTGCACCTTCTTGCCAGCGGTGGCCTTGATGACTTCCTGGCCGTACTTGCGCATCAGGATGGCCATCTTGACCAGGTCCGGGTGCTTGAGGGCCACGCCGATGACGTTGCGGATCTTGGGGTCCGCGTCGAAGCCCAGCAGCAGGTCGGGGGAGGCCAGGTGGAAGAAGTGCAGCGCGTGGGACTGGAAGGTCTGCCCGAGGTGCATCAGGCGGCGCATCTTCTCGGCGGTGGGGGAAAGCTGGTCCACCCCCACGATCAGGTCCGTGGCCTTGGCCGCGGCCAGGTGGTGGCTGACCGGGCAGATGCCGCACAGCCGCTGGATGATCACCGGCATCTCCCAGTAGAACCGCCCTTGGGCGAAGCGTTCGAAACCCCGGAACTCCACGATGTGGAAGCGGGCCTGGTCCACCTTGCCCTTCTCGTCCAGGCGGATGGTGACCTTGCCGTGCCCCTCCACGCGGGTCACCGGGCTGATGACGATCTTGCGTTCTTTGGTCTTGGTTGCGCTCATGTTCAGTCCTTCTTGATGAACTCGTACGGCAGCTCGATAGGCTTGCCGGTGAGCAGTGCGGTCAGCACGGCCCAGATCTGGTCGGCCGGCGGCGGGCAGCCGGGCATGAAGTAATCGACCTTCACCACCTCGTGCACCGGGTAGACCTTGTTCATCAGCATGGGGATGTCCGGATCGTCCGGGATGCGCCCCTTGGGGTTGTACACCGTCGGGCCCTTGAGGTAGGCCTCCTCCAGGCACTCCTTCAGCGGCACCGCGTTGCGCATGGCCGGGATGCCTCCCTCGATGGCGCATTCCCCGATGGAGATCAGGATCTTGCAGTGCTTGCGGAAGCTGCGGATCACTTCCAGGTTCTCGTCGTTGGAGACCCCGCCCTCGATGATGCCCACGTCCACGGGACCCGTGAACTCCTTGATGTCGTCGATCGGGGACTTGTCGAACTCCACCAGCTCGATGAGGTCCAGCAGGCGCTCGTCGATGTCCAGGATGGACATGTGGCAGCCGAAGCAGGAGGTCATGGCCGTCGTGGCCACCTTCACCTTGCCCATGCTATTTCCTCCTCCCCGCGATGTCCGAGCCGATGGGCTCCTTGTCGTACTTGCGCGTGCCCACCGGCATCTTCCAGCCCACCCGCTTCACCACCAGGCTGCCGGTGGGACAATAACTGGCGGCCTTGTCCGCGGCGGCCAGGTCGGTTTCGGCCAGCTGCCGCTCAGAATCCACCGCCAGGCGCATCTGGATGCCCCGGTCCTCGAAGCCGAACACGCGCTTGTGGTCCTTCTCCTGGGAGGAGCGCACGCAGCGCCCGCACAGGATGCAGCGGTTGCGGTCGATGTAGACGTTGGGGTGGGAGCCGTCCACCTGCTTGGCGGGGAACAGGTAGGGATAGCGCGGGGACATCATGCCGAAGCGGTAGGCCAGGGCCTGCAGCTCGCAGTTGCCGCTCTTCTCGCAGCCCGGGCAGATATGGTTGCCTTCCACGAAGAGCATCTCGATGATGCTCTTTCGCAGGTCATTGAGCTCCGCGGTGTCGTTCTCGATGACCATGCCGCCGCCCACCACCATGGTGCAGGCGTTGATCGGTTTGCCGTTCACCTTGACGGTGCACACCCGGCAGTGCCCGCCGGGCAGCAGGTCCTTGTGGTAGCACAGGTGGGGAATATAGATCCCCGCCTCGCCGGCGGCCTGCAGGATGGTCAGGCCCTCGCGGGCCTCCACCACGCTTCCGTCGATCGTGATCTTTACGGTCTGCCCGCTCATGCGTGGGCCTCCTCGTGGTCTACGAACTTTCGGCCGGTGACCGCGGCCTGCTCGGAGAATGCGGCGGTGATGTCGAAGTGCGGAATGAAGTCCTTGGCGGTGATGCGCTTGCGGTACAGCTCCGGCAGGTTCTGCAGGGTGGTCAGCACCGGGTTGGCCGCGCTCTGCCCCAGGCCGCAGCGGCTCATCATCTTCACCGTGGTGCCCAGCTGCTTCAATTCCTCCAGATCGGAGGCCGTGCCCCTGCCATCCAGGATCTTCTCCAGCTTCATCTTCATCAGGGTGGTGCCCACCCGGCAGGGGGCGCACCAGCCGCAGGACTCCTCCGCGAAGAACTCGGTGAAGTCCAGCACGTGCTTCAATAAATCACGCTTGGGCCCGAACACGATGATCGAGCCGCCGGTGGGCATGTCCTCGAAGGAGATCTTGCGCCCGTAGTCCTTGGGGGCCAGGCAGGCTCCCGAAGGCCCGCCCACCTGCACGGCCTGGGCGTCCTCCCCCCCGACCAGCTGCAGGAGCTTGTCCACCGTGATGCCGTACTCCACCTCGTAGACCCCGGGGTGCTTGCAGTCCCCGGACACGCTCAGCAGCTTGGTGCCGGTGGAATCCCGGGTGCCGTGCTTGACGAACCAGTCCGCGCCCTTCTCCATGATGCGGGCAGCGCAGCACAGGGTTTCCACGTTGTTGACCGAGGTGGGCTCCAGCTTGTAGCCGCGCTGCACCGGGTAGGGCGGGCGGTCGCGGGGCGCGCCGCGCTTGCCCTCCAGGCTCTCGATCAGGGCGGATTCCTCGCCGCACACGTAGGCCCCGGCGCCCATCTGGATGCGGATGTCGAAGTCGAAGCCCTCGCGGCCGGCGATGTTCTGCCCCAGCAGGCCGTGGCGGCGGCGGCGGGAGAGCACCTGCTCCAGGCGCGGCCACAGGTAGGCGTACTCGGCGCGCAGGTACAGCAGGCCCTCCACCGCGCCCAGCGCGTAGCCGGCCACGGTCATGCCCTCGAACAGCAGGTCGGCCGCCTCGGTGAGCAGGAGCCGATCCTTGAAGGTCCCCGGCTCCCCCTCGTCGGCGTTGCAGATCAGGAAATGCCGCCCCTTGGCCTTGCGGCAGAAGCTCCACTTCATGCCCGTGGGGAAGCCCGCCCCGCCGCGGCCACGCAGCTTGCTCTTGTTGATTTCGTCTATCACCTGCTCGGGGCTCAAGGCCAGGCTCTTGCGGATGGCCGAGCCGTTCTCGAAGGGGCCTAGCACCACGGGCCCGGCCTGGCGCAGGTTCAGCTGCACCTCGGCGTTGGGGAACAGAACGCTGCCGCCCACCTTGCCGTGCTCGCGCTTCAAGGCCTCCACGATGGCGGGCACGTCGGCCGGCTTGATGCCCGTCACCACCAGCCCGTTGATCAGGGCCGCCGGAGCCTGGTCGCACATCCCCGTGCAGGAGGTGTAGCGCAAGCCGATCTGCCCGTCGGGGGTAGTCTGGCCGAAACGTACGCCCACGGCCTTTTCGAAGGCCGCGGCCACCTCCTGCATGCCGTTCATCTTGTCCACCACGCAGTTGGACAGGCGGACCGTGTAGCGGGCTCCCGGCTCGCGGTCGAAGAACGAGTAGAAACTCGCCATGTCCGCCACCTGGACGCGGTGGATGCCCAGGACGCCGGCGATGCTGTCCACAGCGTCCTCCGAGACGTGCCCCAGCTCGCCGTGCACCTCTCGGACGATGTCCATGAGGCGCTGCGGATCCTTGCCGAAGCGTTCCACCACGCGGGAAATCAAAGCGGCATCAACGCTGGCCATGCCTTATGCCTCCTCATCTGCAGGCGAAATCTATGTCGGGGGAATTTTCACCAATCAACGTTATGGTTGACACGGGCATTCGTGAATTTCTTCACTTCTGCCGCTGCCAGAATAATGGCAGTTCCCGTTCCTGTCAAGTCGAAA
>MIBK01000158.1:0-278 GCA_001829505.1 Spirochaetes bacterium RBG_16_67_19
CCAGTTTCCTGTTCGCCCTGAACCGGCGCTTCGAGCCGGGGCCGCGCCTCATGAGCAGGCACCTGGCCGGCCTGGAGCGGCTGCCCGACGGGTTTGCCGGGCGCTTCGAAAGCCTCCTGCGGGAAGGGCCGGAGCTGGACCGGGGAAGGAAGTGCGAGATCGCGGGCCTGCTGGCCCGCAGCGCGCTGGCGATGGTATGAGGCTTCCCCGCATCCTTCTTCTCCTCGCGGCGCTGGGCCTGGCCTCCTGCGCGGGCCGGGAGCGCGGCCCTCTGTTTC
>MIBK01000158.1:436-7638 GCA_001829505.1 Spirochaetes bacterium RBG_16_67_19
GACCCTTCCGGCGGCGTGCTGGCCCGGGCGGAGCTGAACGACGGCATCACTCCCCTGGAGGTGAACCAGCAGTTGGCCCTGCCGCCCGGCTCCCGGGTCGCCGGTTTCACCCTCGCGGTGGAGTCAGGCCGCCGGCCGGAAATCCTGGAAGTGGGCTTGGCCCGGCCCTTCGTCGGCTTCGAGCTGGCCCCCGGCCGGCTTCACCTGGGCATCGGGGTGCACGGCCTGCTGCTGCCGCCGGGCTCCATGCAGGTCGAGCTGGCCTCCGAATCCTACGGGGTCGGGGACCAGGGCTGGCGCATCGAGCTGGACTACGAGCTGGCCGGCCCCGCGGACTGGGCCGACCTGCGCCTGCTGGAAGACGGCCAGGAGCCTACCGGCCGCGCGCGCGCGCGCCTCACGGCCGCCGCGGGAGGGCGCCGCGCGGCCTTCGAGCTGGACGCGCTGCCGGGCGCGCGGCGGTGGTTCCTGCACCCCGGCACGATCGGCTTCGCCCCCGCGCGCCTGGCCCTGCGCCCGCTGGGCGGAGGACAGGCGACGGTGCGGCGCCTGGAGGTCGTGCCCCAAACCGCGCGCGCGCAGGCCGCGGGCCCCGCCCTGGATCCGCTGCCGGCCGATCCGGCCACGGTGCTGCACTACGACCCGCGCTACTGGCGCCAGCCGGACTACGAGCTGTTCGCCTGGGAGCGCTTCCCGGGCCTCCTGATCCTGGACACGGCGGATTACGCGGTGCAGGATCGCTTCTTCAAGCGCCTGGCCTTTTTCGTGGAGAAGGAGGGCTACCGCGGGCGCCTGGTGACCGAGCAGGAGGTGCGCGGGCTGCACGGGTACAATGCCCACGACTACCGGGCGGAGGACCTGGAGCGCTTCTTTTCCGATGCCGACGCCCAGGGCTTCGCGCTGAACCCGGAGGAGGAGCTGCTGCGTGCCATCCTGGCGGCCAACGGCATCCTGGGGGGGCAGGGGGCGGTGCTGTCGATCTCGCGTGAGTCCAGCGAGGTGCTGCGCGACCTGCTGCTCACCCACGAGGCTTTCCACGGACTGTTTTTCACCCTGCCGCGCTACCGCGAGGCCTGTCAGGCGGTCTGGGAGGACCTGCAGGGGCCGGAGCGCAGGTTCTGGAGCCTGTTCCTGGATTGGGGAAGCTACGACTACCGGGACGGATACCTGGCGGCCAACGAGATGCAGGCCTACCTTTTCCAGCAGTCGCGGGCCGAGTTGAACTTCTACTTCCGGCACCTCGCGGCCGGCAGGCTGGAGCGGGCCTTTCCCCGGGAAGCGCCCTGGCTGCGGGAGTTCCTGGGGTCCGGTGGGGGAGGCTTCGAGGCGGCCTTCGACCGGCTGGCCCCGGCGCTGCGCCGGGAGGCGGGCCTGCAGGGCGGCCGGGTGCTGGAGTGGAGAAAAGACGGAATCTGAGTCTTGCATGGCGCCGCGACAATATATTACTTTTAGCATACGCTTTTTGGGGAGGGGACAGTGAAGATCGAACGCCGTTTCACCAGGGCGGGCCGCGGCCCGTACGAGGGCCTGGCCTTCGAGCCGCGCGTTTCGGAGATCCGCCAGCCGGACGGCCGGCTGGTCTTCCGCCAGGAAGACGTTAAGGTTCCCTCCGGCTGGTCGCAGATCGCCGCCGACATCCTGGCCCAGAAATACTTCCGCAAGACCGGCGTACCGCAGGAGGGGAAAGAGGGCAAGGCCGCCACCAGCGGGACACAGCCCGCCAAGGGCGGCGAGACTGACGCCCGGCAGGTGTTCCACCGCCTGGCCCACACCTGGACGGACTGGGGCCGGCGGAACGGTTACTTCGACTCCGATGCCGACGCCCAGGCCTTCTACGACGAGCTGTGCTACTGCCTGGCCCGGCAGATGGCCGCGCCCAATTCCCCGCAGTGGTTCAACACCGGCCTGTACGCCGTGTACGGCATCAAAGGCCCCGCCCAAGGGCACTTCTATGTCGACCAGGCCAGCGGGGAGCTGCGCGAGGCGGAAAGCGCCTACGAGCGCCCGCAACCCCATGCCTGCCAGCCGTATACAGCTCCGGTATCCACGCCCCGGGGGCCTGTATCGATCGGCTCGATCGTGGAGCAAGGGCTGGTGGGCCTGGAGGTCTATGACGGCACCGACAGTGGAAGCGGAACCACCAGGGTCGTTGCGGTCGCGGAAAACGGCGTGAAGCCGGTATTCCGCGTCGTGCTGAAGAACGGCGCCAGCCTGGAGGCCACCGCGGATCATCTGGTCTTCGCCGATGGCGCCTGGCTGCGAGTCGATGAACTTTCCCCCGGCATGTATCTCCGTCTTTCGGCGCACGCTACCAAACCGCGCACCTCGGGAGGCCACGGTACTCTCATCCTGGAGCGCACCATTGAGCTGAGCGAAGAGCAGATATCGCGCGTGGAATCCCTCGGCCCCATGAAGGTCTACGACATCCAGACCGGAAGCGGCCAGTACCTGTCGAACAACATCCTGGTGCACAACTGCTTCATCCTCTCGGTGAGCGACGACCTGGTGAACGAGGGCGGCATCATGGACCTGGTCACCAGCGAGGCCCGTCTGTTCAAGTACGGCTCCGGCACGGGCACCAACTACTCGCGCCTGCGGGCCAAGGCCGAACCGCTGAGCGGGGGAGGGGTCTCCTCGGGCCTGCTTTCCTTCCTGAAGGTGGGCGACCGCTCGGCTTCCGCGGTCAAGAGCGGGGGCACCACCCGCCGGGCGGCGCGCATGGTCACCCTGGACGCCGACCACCCGGACGTGCGCGAGTACGTGGACTGGAAGGCCGAGGAGGAGCAGAAGGTCCTCTCCATGGTCGTGGGCAGCCGCCTCTTGAGCAGACACGCCGCCGCGCTGGAGCAGGCGGTGACGGCAGCCTCCGAGAACGAGGCCTTCGATCCCGAGCGCAACCCCGCCCTGCGGGAGGCCCTGGTGCGGGCGCTGCGCGACCGGGTCCCGGCGGGATGGCTCTTCCGGCTGCTGCAGCTTCTGGCCCAGGGGGTGCGCCATCTGGATGTGCGGGAGTACAGCACGGAGTGGGACGAGGAGGCCTACAACACGGTGAGCGGCCAGTCCTCCAACAACTCGGTGCGCCTGACCACGGAGTTCATGCGCAGGGTCGTGGAGGACGGGGAGTGGCAGCTCACCGGCCGGGTGGACCGCTCCTTGCGCATCGGCCTGCGGGCGCGGGAGCTGTGGGAGCGCATCGCCCTCACCGCCTGGACCTGCGCCGATCCCGGCATCCAGTTCCACTCCACGGTGAACGAATGGCACACCTGCCCCAAGGGCGGGGAGATCCGCTCCTCCAACCCCTGCTCGGAGTACATGTTCCTGGACGACACGGCCTGCAACCTGGCCTCCCTGAACCTGATGACCTTCTACGACGCGAAGGCCGGGCGGCTGGCCGTGGAGGACCTGAAGCACGCCATAAATCTATGGACGGTGGTCCTGGAGATCAGCGTGCTGATGGCCCAGTTCCCAACCAAGGCGGTGGCCCGCAACAGCTTCGATTACCGCACCCTGGGCCTGGGCTTCGCCAATCTGGGCACCCTGCTGATGGTCATGGGCATCCCCTACGACAGCGAGCAGGCCCGCGCCCTGGCCGCGGGGCTTTCGGCCCTGCTCACCGGACAGGCCTATCTCACCTCCAGCCTGCTGGCCCGCCAGCTGGGGCCATTCCCCCGCTACCAGGAGAATCGCGAGGCCATGCTGCGCGTGATCCGCAACCACCGCAGGGCCATCTACGCGGCCCCGGAGGAGGAGTACGAAGAGCTGACTGTCTTCCCGCGCCGCTTCCAGGCCGAGCTCTGCCCGCCGGAGCTGGTGAAGGCGGCGCAGGAGGTCTGGGACCAGGCGCTGGAATCCGGCGAGCAGCACGGCTACCGCAACGCCCAGGTCACGGCCGTGGCCCCCACGGGCACGATCGGCCTGGTCATGGACTGCGACACCACGGGCGTGGAGCCGGACTTCGCGCTGGTCAAGTTCAAGAAGCTGGCGGGGGGCGGCTTCTTCAAGATCATCAACGCCTCCATCCCGCCGGCCCTGGCCCGGCTGGGCTACTCTTCCAGCCAGATCGAGGAGATCGCCGACTACTGCCTGGGGCGCCGCACGCTGAAGGGGGCCCCTGGCGTGTCCTGGGAAGCGCTTAAGTCCAAAGGCCTGCCGGAGAAGGCCCTGAAGCGCGTCGAGGCGGCTCTGGCCAATTCCCTCACCCTGGCCGCGGCCTTCCACCCCGCGGTCCTGGGCAAGGAAGTGCTGGAGACCCTGCGGCTCACCCCGGAGCAGGCCTCGCAGCATGGCTTTTCGGTGCTGCGGCATCTGGGCTTCGGCGAGGCCGACATCGAGGCGACCGAGGCCTTCGCCTGCGGCGCGATGACCGTGGAAGGGGCGCCGCACTTGAAGGAAGAGCACTACCCGGTGTTCGACACGGCCAACAAGTCCGGCCGCCGCGGCACGCGCTTCATCGCCTGGCAGGCGCACGTGGAGATGATGGCCGCGGTGCAGCCGTTCATTTCCGGTGCCATCTCCAAGACCGTGAACATGCCCAACGGCGCCACCGTGGAGGATGTGAAGGGGGCCTACTTCCTTTCCTGGCAGCGGATGCTCAAGGCCATCGCCGTGTACCGCGACGGCTCCAAGCTGAGCCAGCCGCTTTCTTCCCTTTCGGCAGCCGGGGACCCGCTGGCCGCGCAGATCGTGGCCCTGGAGAAGGCCCTGGCCAGGGCCCAGCCCGCAGCGGGCGGAACCCCGGCCTCGGGGAACAACGGCGAGGGCCGGGTGCCGCAGGAAGCGGGTTCAGCCGCTTCCGCTGCCGACCCCGCTGCCCCCGTTTCCGCAGCACCGGCCCGCACCCTGCGCCGCCCCCTTCCCAACCGGCGCAAGGGCTACACCCAGAAAGCCAAGATCGGCGGCCACAGCCTGTTCCTGCGCACCGGCGAATACCCCGACGGCAGCATGGGCGAGCTGTTCCTGGACATGCACCGTGAAGGGGCGGCCTTCCGCAGCCTGCTCAACAGCTTCGCCATCGCCGTCTCCCTGGGGCTGCAGTACGGGGTGCCGCTGGAGGAGTACGTGGACGCCTTCGTGTTCACGCGCTTCGAGCCCAACGGCGTGGTGCAGGGGCACGACAACATCAAGATCACCACTTCCGTGCTGGACTTCATTTTCCGCGACCTGGCCCTGAGCTACCTGCGGCGCACCGACCTGGCCCAGGTCAAGCCCGACGATCTGATCGCCACCACAACCAATGGCCGCAAGATCCAGGCCGGCGACAACGGCGGCGCCGGAAAACAGGCGGTCGAGGGGGCCGGGACGCCGGAGGAAGAGAACCTGGCGCTGGCCCGCATCCAGGGCTACGAGGGGGACCCGTGCACGGTGTGCGGCCACCTGACCCTGGTGCGCAACGGCACCTGCCTGAAGTGCCTGACCTGCGGTTCCACTACGGGCTGCTCGTGAGCGGGCCGCGTGCGGCGCTGGGCCTGCCGCGGTTTTCAAGATCCGCTCCGGGCTTTGGAGTACAATCATTGACAGGCCGCCAAGTCGGCAATAGGACTTATTCGTGAACCTTAAGGTCGAGCTCCTCGGTGTCGTGAAGGCCCTACGCGATGGCGGCGTGCCCTATGCGCTGTGCGGTGGCATGGCCGTGGTCCTGCATGGATTTCCTCGACTTACCCGAGATATCGACCTGCTCATCCGCCCACAGGACCTGGAGGCGGCGAAAGCGGCGCTGGCAGCCTGCGATTTCATCATCGCCGCCGGCATAATCCCATTCGATTTGGGGCGCCCGCACGAGCGGCAGGTGTACCGGGTATCCAAGGCGATCGGGGATGAGCTGCTCACGGTCGATCTATTACTACTCCCGCATTTTCTCGAAGAGGTGTGGAAAGATCGCGAAAGCTATGATCTTGAAGGATCCGTTGTGCAGGTCGTGAGCCGAACCGGCCTGATCACGATGAAACGGGTCGCCGGACGCCCGCAAGACCTGAGCGACATCAGCAATCTCGAAGGGGACCCGCCTTGAAACCCGCTGAGATGAAGGCCCGGAGCCGAGGGGTTTCGACGGATATGTCGCCGCAGGCGATCACCGCGCGTTTCGACATCCTGGTGGACTTGTCCATCATGGCGAAAGCACTGGCCTCTGCGAAGCTCATCGGCAAGCCGCAAGCCGATTCGCGGCGCTCTACAGCGGCGGCGGCCAGTCCTCGAAGAAGTCGCGGGCGCGGAAGCGAGCCGGGTCCAGGGTGCCGGAAAGCTCCTTGAAGATCACCAGGCGCCGCCGGGCCAGGGGGAACGGCGCCGACAGCTCCAGCAGGCCGTCGCCCGCGCGGACTTCCGCTCCCAGGTCGGCCAGCCGCTGCCAGCGCCCCGGCCGCTCGACCATCCACATATCCAGGCAGTTTCCGGGCAGGATGTCCGCTTCCTCGCAGGCCGCCAGGTAGGGACCGCGCGCCGGGTCTTCGGCCCAGGCCTCCTCCGGGCGCACCGTGTGCTCCCAGTACACAATGGCGGGCCCGCCCGTGCCTTCCGGCCCCTTGGGCAGCACGTACTCCTGAACCGTTCCCACCGTGTGGTAGAGCACCGGGTAGGTGGGCATGGGAAACAGGGTGGAGAAGGCCACCAGGATCAACCGGAAAACGAGCTTGAGCAGGCGCATGCTCGACCCCTCCACGGCGAAGCCGTTTCAGGTATAAGATATTCCATGGGGAAGCGGAAGGCAATAAAGCCCGCAGAATGGAGCCGTGAGCAGCTGGCGAGTCTGCTGGCCGCTGATGCCGCTGCCGAACTGGAGGGCTGCCTGCTGGCCAACTCGGGGCTGCCCGGGCCCCGCGGCAACCTGGAGCTGGCCCACGCCCTGGCCGACCGGCTGGCGCGCGAGGCGCCGGGCCCGGCCGTGCGGGCGAGGCTGGAGCGCTGGCGGGCGCAGGCCCCGGAGCAGGCGCCCACGGGGAATCCCCGCGAGTTCCTTTCCTTCTGCGGCGCGCTGGCCCGGAGTGCAGACTGGGCGCGCGACGGGGACGGCCCGGGCGGCGAGCGCGGCCGCGCGCAAATCGCCCGCGATCTTCGCCAGGCGGCGGAGGACCCGCGCTGGCGGATGCGCGAGGCCGCGGCCATGGTCCTCCAGCGCATCGGCGAGGCGGATCCAGCGTCGCTGCTCGAGTTGCTTCCCGCCTGGCTGGAGACGGGCAGCTACTTTGTACTGCGCGCGGTGGCCGCGG
>MIBK01000159.1:0-325 GCA_001829505.1 Spirochaetes bacterium RBG_16_67_19
GCTGGGCCTGCTGGAGGCGGGGCTGGAGCGCTTCCGCCGCGACGGCCCCACTCCGGATCCCTTGCCCCTGTATCTTCGCCGCAGTGAAGCCGAGATCAAACGGGGTGCCTAGGGCTTCTGCTTGAGCTGGTCCAGGTCGGGCAAGTTTTCGGGTTTGGCCCGGGCGGCTTCGATGTTCTCCTGCTGGATGGCTTCGTAGACTTCCTTGCGGTAGACCTTGATGTTTCCGGGGGCCTGGATGCCGATCTTGACCTGATCGCCCTTGATGTCCACGATCGAGATCTCGATCTGGTCCCCGATCATGATGCGCTCGTCGATCTTCCGG
>MIBK01000159.1:450-5233 GCA_001829505.1 Spirochaetes bacterium RBG_16_67_19
CTGCAGGTTGGCGGTCATCCGCCGCGCGTCCTCGGGAATGGTGACGATGGCGAAGGATAAGGCGTCTTCCGGCTTGTGGATGCCGATCTCCGCCAGCTCCTCGGGGGCGACCCCCGGGGAGTAGTCGGGCCGGAACACGCGCGGCTCGATCAGCACGAAGGCGATCTCCACCACTTCCAGGGACTGCAGCCAGTAGAAGGGCGTCTGCTCGGCGTCCAGCAGCGCGTAGTCGTGCAGGCTCTCGAAGCCCAGCAGGCCGAAGGGGAAGTGGACCTTCTGCCGCTCGTCCAGCTCCATGCTCCCGAAGGGCTTGGTGAGGATCGTAGCCACGGCCTACCTCAGGAAGTCCAGCAGGGTGGGCCGCAGGATGCGGGCCGTCGTGGAGAGCGTGGCCTGGTGGGTGTACTCCAGCATCTTCAGCTCGGTGATCGCCTGGCTCAAGTCCAGGTCGCGCTCCTGGGAGTCCAGCTTGGTGTATTCCGGCTTCTCCCAGGCCAGGCGCTTCTCGGCGACATCCAGCCGGGTGTCCCGGGCCCCGATCTGGCTCAAGTGGGCGGTGAGGGTTTCCACGGAGTCGTCGATGCCCCTCAAGCCTGAGCCGCCGACGGCCTCCTGGTCGCCGCGGTACAGGCTGTCGCGCAGGTGCATGAGCATGTCGAACACCGACCCGCCGTATACCGAGGCGGAGTCCGCGGAGTTCAGCGGCGGGGAGCCGTTGCCCCGGGACAGGATCCCCAGGTCCTGCAGCACGGTGCCCTGGCCAGCGTCCTGGGCCCAGATCTGGTGCGGGAAGGTCCCCTCCAGGGCCAGGGAGTTCTGCACCGGGTCCAGGCGGGCCCTCACCGGGGCCTGGGAGGAGTTGATCCGCTCGATCACGGCGAAGACGTTGTCCCCTTCTTTCAGGTCGATCTGCACCCCGTCGATGCGGATCGTGCTGTTGGCCTGCACGCGGTAGGCGGTGGCGTCCTGGGTGGCGAAGATCTGCTGCCGCTCGGCCCAGAACACCTGGTTGCCGGGCAGGGTGTACTCGCTCACCGCCAGCTCGTCGATCTCCGCCGCATTGCGCCCGATGTCCCCGACGTACTCCACCCCGGTGATCACCTCCGTGCCCTGGCTGCCCTCCACCCGACCGGTGTGCATCCGGAAGGGCTGGGTGCGGGCGCGGTGACCGGAGAACACGTAGTTGCCCTGCCCGTCGATGGAGTTGGCGACATTGAGCATCTCCCCGAGCAGGGCGTTGATCTCATCGCCCATGTAGGCCAGCTGCTCGCGGGTGTAGATGCCGTTGGCCCCCTGCACGGCCAGGTCGCGGACGCGCTGCATCACGTCCAGGCCCGATTGCAGGCGGCCTTCGGCCAGGCCCAGCTCCCCGCGGGCCCGGGTGATGTTCTGCAAATAGCGCTCCAGGCGGGCCTCCCGGGACTGGAAGCGCACCGAGTGCCCGGTGGCCAGCGGGTCGTTGCGCGGGTCCTTGATGCGGGTCTGGGCGGCCATCTTGTTCTGGGCCTCGTTCATCTGCCACTCCCGCATCCGCAGGTGGTAGCTCATGTTGTCGTTGGGCAGGTTGGTGCTGATCCTCTTCATATTCGCTTACACTCCCATCCGGTTGATGATCGTGTCGATCATCCGGTCGGACTCGGTCACGAAGCGGGCCGCGGCCGCGTAGCCGTGCTGGTACTTGATCATGTTGGCCAGCTCCTCGTCCATGTTCACCCCTGAGAGGCTTTCCCGCATGTCTTTCAGGTCCTTCATCACCTGGCTCTGGGTCTGCAGGGCCAGCTCCGCGGTCTCCCCGCGCAGGCCGATCTCCGTGGCCGCGGCGGCGAAGAACTCGTCGAAGCTGCCCGTGGCCCCCAGCATGACCGGCCGGGTGCGCAGCTGGGCGATGGCCAGGGCGCCGGAGCCGTCCCCCAGGGCCTCGCCGCTGCCGGTCAGGGAGGCGGCCACGGAAAGCGGGTCGCGGGCCAGGGCGGGATTCACCTCGATCCAGGCGGAGGGATGCGCCTGCGGGGCCACGGCGAAAGCGGCCTGGGGGCTGAGGGTGAGCACGGCGTCCGCGCCCCCCCAGTCCAGGGCCCCGGCCGGACCCGATGCGTTCAAGAGCCCCGCGTAGCCCACCAGGAGCTGTCCGGAGTCCTCCACGTGGCGCAGCACGAAGTCCGGCTCGTCCGGGGATTCGGAAGGCACCCCCGTGAGCGTGAGCTGCCCGGATTGGGTCAGGCGGGCGGCCACCTCGGCCCCGGAGGTGTTGATGCGCCGCACGACGTCCTCCACCGTATCGGTCGGGAAATACTCCACCAGCACCCTCCCGCCGAAAGCGGGCCCGGCCGACAGGGTCAGGGCCCCGCGCAGGCCCACCTGCTCCCGGGCTTCCAGGGGATTGGAGCCGGAAAGGCGGAACAGGTAGCTGGAGTCGTAGGCTCCGTCCCCGTTGCGGTCGTAGTTGCCGGCCAGGTTGTTCAGGAAGGGCTGCTCTTTGAAGAAGTCCTGCCCGGTGCGGCCGTTCAGGCCGAAGCCGCGGCGGTGGATCTCGTTGACCAGGTCGATGAAGTTCACGGTCAGCAGGTCCAGCTTCTGGATCTCCTCGCGGGCGTCCCCGTCGCGCAGCCCCAGCAGGGCGGCCAGCTTCCCGCTGCGGGGGGCCACCTCGTCCGGGGTGTTCTCCCACATCACCCGGGAGTAGCTCTCATTGCCCGCATCGGGCACGGCGGCCAGGGGCTCCCAGTGGCGCCCCTGCACCAGGTGCCGGCCGCCCGTGTACACCACGAACTCGTCCGGATCCTGGTAGCCGGTGGTGATGTCGAGCATCGACGACATCTTGCCCACCAGCAGGTCGCGCCGGTCCAGCAGGTCATTGGGGTTGTCCCCCAGGGCCTTGCTCTTCACGATCTGCTCGCTCAGGCCCGCGATCTCCCGGGAAAGCTCGTTGACCTGGGCCACCACGCCCCGCACGTCCTGTTCCAGCATGTCGCGGGTTTCCTTGAGGCGGTGGAAGCGGCCGTGCAGGCCGTCGATCAGGGCCTTGCCGCGCTCCAGCACGGCCTGGCGGGCGCCCACCTCCGTGGGGTTGACCGAGAGCTCCTGCCAGGCCGACCAGAAGCGGTCCAGCAGGGTGCGCACGGACAGCTCCGTGGGCTCGTTGTGGACCTGCTCCAGCAGCAGGATGTAGCGGTCGCGGGCCGACCAGAAGCCCTCCCCGGAGGCCTCGGCCACGATGCGGCCCTCCAGCAGCATGTCCCGCACCCGCTCGATGCGGGTCACGTCCATGCCCTGGCCCAGCTGCCCGGGGCGCTCCTCGCGGTTCAACTGCGGCATGTAGATGGGCTCGAAGGCCTTCATCTCCACCCGCTGGCGGCTGTAGCCTTCCGTGGAGGCGTTGCTCAGGTTGTGGCCGATGGTGTTCAGGCCCAGGGTATGGCCAATCAAGCTGCGCTTGCCGACCTCGATTCCGTGAAAGGTTGAAGGCACCGGTGACCCTCCTAGTACTTACGGTCCAGCATCAGGGATTCGTCGGCCGCGGACCTGGCCCGCCCGGAGCGGGAGTACAGCCGGCCCTTGCGGTGGGGGTACAGCTCCTCCAGCACCTGGTGGCGGGCCTGCAGCGCCGAGCGCACGTAGTAGCCCAGCAGGCCCGAGGAGCCCTTGACCCGGACCACGCCGATCTTCAGGCGCCGGGCCAGCTCCTTCAGCCGGTCGCGCTCCGGGCCCTCCAGGCGCTCGGCCGCCTGGTCGAAGCTTTCCTCGATGGGAAGGAAGTGCTCGGCCTTCAGGGCGCGGAAGGCCTCCACCCGGGCGGCTTCCGCGGTTTCCACCTCGCCGGCCAGGTTCCTCAGGCTGGCGATGCCCTTCTGGACCGAGTCCCAGTCGTGCTGGGCGATCATACGCTGCAGCTCCTGGAGGCGCGCCGCATAGTCGTTCAGCAGCCCGGCCTCCATGTCCATTGCCTTCTCGAGCGAACTGGCGTGCAAGGGGTATCTCCTTCTATTGTTATTGTCGGAAGGGGAGAATCTTTATTGAGCGCTTCAGGGCAGGCGGCGGGCCAGGCGGGACTCGTCCTCCCGCAGCAGGGAGCTTCCGGGCAGCACGCGCAGGCCCTCGCGCAGCACCTCCCGGGCCTCTTCCAGCCTGCCCGAGTTGACCAGGGCGGCCATGTGGTTGTGCACGTACACCTCGTAGCCGGAGGCCAGGCCCGGATCCGGCCCCAGGCTCTCCAGGGCCTTCGATAATAGCGCCGCGGCCTCGCCGAAATCGCGCCGGGAAGCCTCCGCGGCGCGCAGCTGCCAGATCGAGACCCCCAGGCTGCGCCACTCCCTTTCGGACAACCGGCCGCGGTGGGCGTCGATCAGCTCCCGGGCTTCCTCCAGGCGACCGGCCTGGATCAGGGAAACGGCCCAGTTGTGCAGCAGGTCCTCACGCACCCTGGCCAGGCGCGGGTCGGCCAGCCGCAGCTCCGCCCGCCCCAGGAAGGCCACCCCCTCCTCGTAGCGGCCGGCCTGGCCGTAGAAGGAGGCCACGTTCAGGCTGGACAGCAGGAGGCGCTCCGCGGACTCCGGGTCCCCGCGCAGGGCATGGGCGTCCACGGCGGGCTGCAGGGCTTCCAGGTAGCGCCCCGCCTCGGTGTCCTCGGCATTGCGGTTGTACAGGATCAGGGCCAGCAGGCCCTTGTCCCCCAGCTCCCTGCGGCGGCTGTAATGCCCGGGGGGCACGTAGCTGTAGCCGGTCACCCGGCCGAAGCTGTCGGTGAACTCCCGGCGCGAGCCCGGATCGAAGCCGTATGGATTGG
>MIBK01000159.1:5308-6908 GCA_001829505.1 Spirochaetes bacterium RBG_16_67_19
AGGTCTGCACGGCCCGGAACTCCAGGCCCAGGGAGCGGGCCAGCAGGCCGTACAGCACCGCGGAAGAGACGCAGTTGAAGCGGCCCGTGCCCAGGAGCACGTGCAGGCGGGTTTGCCGCTCGTCGTACTGGCGGAACACCCTCCGGTGCAGAAGCTCCAGCAGGCCCTCGGCTCTTTCCCGGACGGGCAGCGCCCGCAGGCCGGCCGCCTCGGAGCTCAGGGCCCGTACCCGCGCGAGCGCCTCTTCCAGCTCCCGCCCCCCAACCCCGGAAAGCTCCAGCGCCGCCCGCAGGAAATCCGCGTCGGCCAGGGGCTCCTGCAAGGCGGCCAGCCGCTCGGCCGCCCCGGAAGGTTCCAGGCTGCTGGTGACGGTTTGCGCGGCCAGGCCGGCGGGAAATAGCGCCGGCAGGAGCAGCAGCGCCAGCAGAAGCGGCAGGGCTGGCTGCGGCCGGCCTGCCCGCTTGCACCGTTCCATGTTTTCAAGTTTATTGGTATCTTGGCAGCGAAGCAAGAAGCCTGAACATTCGGAGGAAGGCATGAAAGCCGATCGGGATCTGATCATCATCGGCGGGGGCGGGGCGGGCCTGGCCGCCGCCCAGTACGCCGCCAGGGCGAATCTTTCGCCGCTACTGCTGGAGGAGCTGGCCACCGGCGGGCAGGCCCTGATCATCGACCGCCTGGAGAACTACCCGGGGTTCCCGGAGGCCATCCCCGGCACCGAGCTGACCCGCCTGTTCGAGGAGCAGGCGGTGCGCTTCGGCACCGAGATCAAGTACACCGGCGTGCAGAAGCTCACCTGGAGCGACGGCCTGTTCACGGCCCACACGGACGACGGCCCGCTCACCAGCCTGGCGGTCATCCTGGCCACCGGCGCCAAGCACCGCACCCTGGGGGTGCCGGGGGAGAAGGAGTACGCCGGCAAGGGAGTGTCCTACTGCGCCACCTGCGACGGCCCCTTCTTCAAGGGCCAGCCCATGGTGGTGGTCGGCGGCGGGGACGCGGCCTGCGATGAAACCGCCTACCTGGCCCACCTGAGCGACTCCGTGCTGATGCTGCACCGCCGGGACCGCTTGCGGGCCCAGAAGGCGCTGGCCGAACGCACCCTGACCAACCCGCACATCCAGGTGCGCTTCAACACCGAGCTGAAGGAGATCCGCGGCAACGCCAAGGTGCAGGAGGTCCTCCTGCTGGACAACAAGACCGGGAAGACCGTCGCGCAGAAGACCTCGGCGGTGTTCGTCTTCGTGGGCTCCATCCCCCAGACCCGGGTGATCGAGGGCCTGGGCGTCAAGCTGGACCAGGGCGGTTACGTGGAAACCGACCAGCGCATGCAGACCAGCCTGCGCGGCCTGTTCGCGGCCGGCGACGTGCGGGCCACGCCCTTCCGCCAGCTGATCGTGGCCGCCGGGGAAGGAGCCATAGCCGCCCACACCGCCGCCCAGTACATCGACGAGCTGAAGGGGGACGCCTACCGGTGAAGCTGGCCGAGGGCTTCCGCCTGCTGGTCCAGGAGCCGGGCGACGGCCGCCGCAACATGGCCGTGGACGAGGCGCTGGCCTCCTGCGCGGGGGAAGGCCTCTCCCCCCCCACCCTGCGCCTG
>MIBK01000159.1:6998-7283 GCA_001829505.1 Spirochaetes bacterium RBG_16_67_19
GTTCTGGTGCGCCGGCCCACCGGCGGCCAGGCGGTGCTGCACGACCGGGAGCTGACCTACGCGGTGGCCCTGGGCCGGCGGCACCTGGAGCCCTTCACCAAGCGCGACATCTACCAGTTCATCGCCGGGCTGCTGCTGGCCGGGCTGGAGGCCCTGGGCATCCGCGCCCAGTCCAGCAGGGCCGCGCTGGGCAGCGCGCACAACCCGGACTGCTTCCGCTCCACCGGGCAGTACGAAATCGCCGACGACCGGCAGCGCAAGCTGATCGGCAGCGCCCAGGTGCTC
>MIBK01000159.1:7384-7705 GCA_001829505.1 Spirochaetes bacterium RBG_16_67_19
GCCCTCCTCCCTCGGGGAGGAGATGGGACGGGAGGTGAGCTACGCGGAGGCCTCCGAGGCCTTGGCCCGCGGCGCGCGTTACGCGCTGGAGCGCCTGGGCCTGACCCTGCGCCCCGGGGCGCTCAGCGGCGAGGAGAGCAAGCGCGCGGAGGAGCTCCTGCAAACCAAGTACTCGCGGGACGAATGGAACCTGCAGTATTGAAGCGCCGGGCTGCCTGCCGGGCGCGCGCGGCGCGGGCCCTGGCCGCGGCCCTGGCCCTGGCGGCCGCGCTCTGGCCCGCGCTGCCCGCGGCCGCCAATCCCGGCGCCCCTATCTTCTGG
>MIBK01000159.1:7772-9209 GCA_001829505.1 Spirochaetes bacterium RBG_16_67_19
CCTTCATGGTCGGCTGGCTGGGGCAGGATGCGTCCCCGGAGCTGCTGGCCTGGATCCGCCGCGGCCTGGGCGGGGTGAAGATCTTCACGCGCAACGTGGACACCCTGGAAGGCCTGCGGGGGGCCATCCGCGCGATGCAGAAGGAAGCCGGCCGGACCCGCCTGGGCGTGCCCCTGTTCGTCTCCACCGACCAGGAGGGCGGCTGGGTGCGGCACGTGAAGGCCGGCACCTCCGACACCCCCGGCAACATCGCCCTGGGGGCCTCCGGGCTTCCGCGCGACGCCCTGCTCACCGGCTACTACATCGGCCGCGAGCTGGCCGCCCTGGGCATCAACATGAACTTCGCCCCCACCATCGACGTGTACTCCAACCCCTCCGCCGCCGTGATCGGGCCGCGGGCCTTCTCCGCCGACCCGCGGGCCACCGCGCTCCTGGCGCTGGCCTGGTTCCGCGGCCTGGCCGCCAGCGGGGTGATCTCGACGGCCAAGCACTATCCGGGGCACGGCCACGCCGACCGCGATTCGCACGGCGCGCTGCCCGTGGTGCCGATCAGCTTCCAGGAGCTCTGGGAACGGGAGCTGCTGCCCTACCGCGTGCTGATCCCCGAAGGGCTGCCGGCCATCATGACCGGGCACCTGGCCTTCCCGCGCATCCTCGGGGACCTCACCCCCTCCTCCCGCTCCCCGTACCTGGTGGGTGAGCTGCTGCGGGGGCGCCTGGGCTTCGACGGCCTGGTGATCACCGACGACATGGAGATGACCGGAGCGCTGGGCCCCGGGGTGGACACCCCCCAGGCCTGCCTGGAGGCGCTGCAGGCGGGCAGCGACGTGGTGCTGGTCTCGCACACCCCGGAGCTGCAGGAAAGGACCTGGAGCTTCCTGCTTTCCCGCCTGGCCTCCGACTCGGCCTTCAAGGCCCGCCTGCGCGAATCCGCGCGGCGCGTGCTGAGGTTGAAGAGCCGCCTCTATCGCGACCAGGGTTTCCCCCTGGAGCCTTCCGCGGCCGTCGTGCCGGCCCCGGGGGCGCGGGAGTTCTTCGCCGAATCGGCGCTGCGCAGCACCACGGTAGTAAGAGGCGAAGGCCTGCCGTACGCCCCGAAGCCCGGAGAGCGCCTGCTGCTGGCCGGGCAGCTGGAAGAGTTCCTGACCCAGGGGCGGAGGCGCTTTCCCCGCGCGGAAACCCTCTCCTTTTCCTACCTTCCATTTTACCAAGCGCTCGGCCCGGACAAGGCTCGCCTCCGCCAGGCGGCCGGCGGCTACGATACGATCATCTTCTGCCTGGCCAACTACAACAGCCTGGAGGTGCTGAAGGAGCTGGCCGGGCTGGCGCCGCGGCTGATAGTGGTCTCCACCCTTTCCCCCGTGCTGCTGGCGGAAGTCCCCTGGGTGCGCACCGCCGTGGCGGTCTACGGCACCGGTCCCGTGTCCTTCGCCGGAG
>MIBK01000159.1:9226-11311 GCA_001829505.1 Spirochaetes bacterium RBG_16_67_19
GGGGACTTCCCCGCCGAAGGACGGCTGCCCGTGGACCTGAAGCCTTGAGCTGGAAGAGGGCCGACGCCGGGGACCTGCCTTCGCTGCTGGCTCTGGCCCGGGCGCAGGAGGGACGCGCCGTGCACTTCAGCTCCCGCCTGCGCCCCGCGCGGGCCGGCGGGCGCCCCGGATTGCCCTCCCGCCTGGAGGCCACCGTGATGGTGCACCTGGCCGGGACGCAGGCCACCGCGGCGCTGCTGCTGAGCTCCGGCGGGCTGCTGCTGCCCCTGCTGGCCGCTCCCGGTCGGGAGCCGGCGTCACTCCCTCGCTTTCCGGCCTGGCGGGGTCTGGCCCGCGGCCTGCACTCGGTCATGGGCCCCTTGAGGGAGGTGCGCTGGGCCGAGGGCAACCTGCCCCTGGCCGCCCGCGTTTCGATCGACTACCACCTGATGGGGCTGGAGCGCGGGGAATACCGCCCGCCGGTCGAGGAGCCCGAGCCGGAGGGCCTGCGGCTGCGCGAGGCCGGGCCGCCGGACGCCCGCGGGCTGTACCCCCTGCAGCGGGACTACGAGCTGGAGGAAGTGCTGATCGAGCCGGGCCACTTCGACCCCCCGACCTGCCTGGCCAATCTGCGCAAGACCCTGCGGCGGCAGGTGGTGATCCTGGCGGAGCTGGACGGCCGCCCCGTGTCCAAGGCCGGGACCAACGCCCGCGGCTTCGACGCGGACCAGATCGGCGGCGTGTTCACCGTGGAGGGCCAGCGCGGCCGGGGCCTGGCCCGCCGGGTCATGGTCGTCCTGCTGGAGCGCGTCTTCCGGGAGAAATCGCTGGCCAGCCTGTTCGTGAAGAAGCAGAACCCCGCGGCCGTGGCCCTGTACCGCCGCCTGGGCTTCCGCGTGCTGGAGGATTTCCGGATCAGCTACTTCGGCGCCTGAGTTCGGCGTTCCGCCGGACGGGAGGCCAGGCGCTCCAGGCGGGCGCGTCGTGCGGCCAGCTCCCGCCGCGAGCGGGGCTCCAGCGGCAGCCCCCAGCCCGCGACCTGCCGGACCCATTCCAGGGCCTCCAGCGGGTCGCGCAGGCGGTGCTCGGCCTGCTTGGCCAGCTCCACCGCGGCGAACAGGCTGCGGCGGTCGGCCACCAGCCTGCGCCACACCTGGGCCGCCTCGTCCCAACGGCCCGCGCGCTTCAGGTGCAGGCCCAGGGCCCGGCCGGCCCGCTCATCCCCCTCCTCGAAAGAGAGGCGCAGGAGCTCCAGGCCGCGCTGCTCCCCGCCGGATTTCAGGAGCCAGCTTCCCAGGGAGGCCAGGTCCGCCCGCCCGGGGAGCTCTCCGCCGCCCAGCGCCGCGTTCAGGCGGGCGAACAGCACGGCCAGGCTGCGCACGTCCTGCAGGTTGTGCTCCCAGACCAGAGGCAGGCGGGGCGACCAGCCGCGCCGCAGGTAGTCCAGGTAGATGCCGGGCACCTCCCAGCCGGCTACGTCCTGCCCCCGCTCCAGGCCCAGCACCTCCCGCTCGATGCTGCCCAGGGAGCAGTCCCCCAGGGCGCGCTTCCACAGGCGCCGGGCCCAGTACAGCAGATCGCTGTGCCCCCGCGTCTGGAGGGACAGGCGGTTCAGGGCGAAGCGCCCGGCCAGGAGCGGCGCGTCGAAGGTCCGGCCGTTGTAGGAAACCAGCTGGCCGGCGGAGCCCAGGGCGGGGGCCAGGCTCCGCAGGAACTCCGGCTCGCCGGGGTAGTCGGCCAGGAAGAGCTGCTCCACCTCGAGGCGCTCCCCCGCCAGCCGGCCCAGGGCGACCAGGAAAGCGACCGTGCCGGCGCCGCCGGACAGGCCGGTGGTCTCGGTGTCGAAGAACAGCAGGTCCCCCGCGGAAAGGCCCCGCGGCACCAGGTGCTCGGAGAGCGGCTCCCCGGCCAGCGGGTTCTCGAAGCTGAAAACGCGGCGGTAGGTCAGCTCTCCGACCTGCTCCCAGCCCTGCAGGCCGCCGCCTGCAGGTTCGCCCGCGTCGGCGGGCCGTTCGGGCTCCTCCGACGCCTCCGTTTCCTTTTGCTCCCGCTCCCGCTGCTGCAGCGCGTTCCGCAGCAGCTTCAGGCGGGCGGCCAGGGGATCAG
>MIBK01000159.1:11384-11619 GCA_001829505.1 Spirochaetes bacterium RBG_16_67_19
GGGCCCCGGCCCTTTCGGCCGCTCCTTGCGGCCGGGGATCCAGCAGGGCCAGCAGGCGGGCCATCCAGCCCGAAAGCTCTTCCAGTACCGCGGGATCCAGCCGGGCCGCGCCGGGCGGCAGCCGCAGGGCGGCCCGGCCTTCCTCCGTGTCCAGCAGCCGCCGCAGTCCCGCGGCCTCCTCCGGGTGTTCCAGCCAGGGCCGCAGCGAAAGCAGCAGGCGCAGCAGGGCCAGGTC
>MIBK01000159.1:11748-13035 GCA_001829505.1 Spirochaetes bacterium RBG_16_67_19
CCACAGCAGGGCCCACTCCCGGCTTCCCGACAGCCGGCCGCCGGCGGCCGCGCGGGCCAGCAGGTCGGCGGCCGCGCGCGCCCGCTCGCCGACATCCATGGCCATCCCCGGCAGCCGGGCCAGCGGCTGGAAGAAGGCCTGCGCCAGGGAGGCGGCATCGCCGGCCAAGGGCGCGGTTTCGCCCGCTTTGGCCGCGCCAGGCTGCCTGTCAGGCCGCGCCGGGGCCTGGCTGCCGGCTTCGACCAGGGCGCGGATGGCAGCCGGCCCGTACGCGGCCCGGAAGCCCTGCTGCACCGGCCGCAGGACCAGGTCGGCCAGGGCGTCATCCAGGCTGGGCACCCCGCGGCCGCCCAGCGCGGCGTCCAGCTCCGCGTAGGGCGCCTCCTGGGCGTCGCGCACCTCCCGGAAGTCCAGGAACACCTGGCTGCGATAGGCCTCCAGCTCCACGTACAGCCCGCGCTCGTGCAGGTCGCGCGCGGAGCGCAGGTACTCCAGGCCGCCGCCCATTTCCCGGAACCGGCAGTAGACTCCGTCCTCCTTCGCCAGGCCCAGGGCGGCGCCCAGGTCCTCCTGGACCAGGCCCCCCTGGGCCGGAGCCTCCCCGGGACCCTTGAAGGCCGCCGAGCGGCGCAGCCACCCGCGCGCCTCGGCGTAGCGGTTGTTGTACAGCACCAGGACCCTTTCGGAGCCGGCGCGGTTGGTGAAGGCGAACAGGTCCTCGTTGACCGCGCCCTGGTTGGTGTACAGGTCGAACAGGCGGAAGTGCTCCACTTCGGCGAACAGGTAGCGGCGCCGCAGCAGGGGGAAGATCTCCCGCTCGTGCCGGCCGATCAGCTCGCCGTTCGGGCTCTCCTCCACGTAGGCCCGGCTGTACTCCATGCCGTACTTCTCGCGCAGGCCCTCCACCTGGCCGTGCCCGAACATGGGCAGCCCCGGCAGCGTGGCCATGAGCAGGCAGACCCCGAAGTACTTGTCCCCGGTGCCGAACTGGGCGATGGCCGTTTCCTCGTCGGGATTGTTCAGGAAGTTCACGTAGCGCTTGAGGATCTGCGGATCGAACTCCAGGGTGTTCTTCAACAATACCCGGAAGCCGCGGTTGTCCTCGGTCTTCAGCATGTTCATGAAGGCGCTGTTGTACACCCGGTGCATGCCCAGGGTGCGCACGAAGTAGCCCTCCATCATCCAGAAGGCCTCAGCCAGCAGCAGGGTGTCCGGCGCCTCGCTGGCCACCCTCTCCACCACCTCGCGCCAGAACTCCTGGGGCATGCGGTTCTGGAACTCAGGCCG
>MIBK01000159.1:13124-14192 GCA_001829505.1 Spirochaetes bacterium RBG_16_67_19
TCATGGCCGCGTCGAAGCGGATGATCGGGAAGCGCCGGGCCACCCCCAGGATCTCGCGGATCACCGCTTCGCGCACTTCGGGATTCAGGTAGTCCAGCTGGGCGGTGTCGTTCCACGGCAGGTGCGTGCCGTCGTTGCCGTGATACAGGTAGCGCGTGCCGCTGGAGTCCGAGCGGCGGAACACCACGGCGGCGTCGGTGCGGT
Organism: Spirochaetes bacterium RBG_16_67_19; assembly: GCA_001829505.1. Taxonomy (GTDB): domain Bacteria; phylum Spirochaetota; class Spirochaetia; order SZUA-6; family DRHE01; genus MIBK01. The sequence goes on from MIBK01000159.1 coordinate 13,329, forward strand.
CGTAGTAGTGGTCCTCCAGGAAGATGCCGATCCCCGGCTGGCCGCACAGGTTCTGGCCATTGAAGGAGTAGCCCGGGAACGGCGGGGAGTCCACCTGGATGAACCAGTCCGGGTGCTCGCGCACCCAGTCGGAGTCCAGCCCCGTGTGGTTGGGCACCATGTCGCTGGCCAGGCGGATGCCGCGGGCGCGGCAGCGCGCGGCCAGCGCGGCCAGGGCGGCCTCCCCGCCCAGGGCCTCGGCCACCCGGTAGCGCGCCAGGGAGTAGGCCGAGGACTCCGCCTCCGGATTCCCGCACAGGCGCTTGATGGCCCTGGAGGCGGGGGAGCGCTCCCACAGGCCGATCAGCCACAGTCCCGTGAAGCCCCAGCGGGCCAGGCTGTCCAGCTCCTCGTCGGGCACCTGGTCCAGGGTGCGCACCTGCCGGCCGTAGCGGCGGGAAAGCTGGTCCAGCCAGACCAGGGTGCTCTTGGCCATGAGCACCAGGCTGGGCATCCAGTCCCGGTCCTGGCTGTAGCGCTCCCCGTCGAAGTCGCCTTCCGAGTACACCGGCGGCCGGGCCAGGCCCGCCAGGGGGAGCCGCAGCTTCTGCTCCTCCCGTAGAAAATCCAGGGCCCGCAGGAGCCTATCCAAATATTCGCCCAGCAGCGCGCCCCAGCGATAGCGGATGTACTCCAGCTGCCCGAACAGGGAATCCGGGGAGGCCACCGCCGGGCTGCGCAGCATGTCCACCAGGTTCTGCTCATCCGGGCCGAAGCGCGGCTGGGCTTCGAAAAAGCGGTGCAGGGCCTCGTACAGAGGGGCATAGGTCTTGCGCCGGGCCAGGGGGCTGGAATCCAGCAGCTCGCGATACGGGGCGTAGGCCG
>MIBK01000159.1:14354-14677 GCA_001829505.1 Spirochaetes bacterium RBG_16_67_19
ACGCGCACGCGCGGAGCGGCCAGCAGGTCGTGAAACAGCCCCGGGGAGGCCTGGCGCAGGTACAGGTGCATCACGTAGCGCAGGATCTCCTCGATGAGGGCCAGGGCGTTGATCTCGGAGGCGCGCGCGGGCTGGCCGGGCGCGCGGGCGCGCGCGGAGCCCATGCGCCGGGCCAGGTCCCGGGCCAGGCGGAAATCGGTGGTGAACGGTTCCTCGAAGGCGTACTTCTTCCGGAAGCGCCGCGCGATGTCCACGATCCGGTAGGCGGGCATTGCCGCTGCGCCGTCCGGCAGAAGGCTCATTTCCCCTCCCCGATCCAGGCC
>MIBK01000159.1:14800-15023 GCA_001829505.1 Spirochaetes bacterium RBG_16_67_19
CCCGCCAGGATCGCCGTGGCGTTCTGGAGGAAGCCTTCCGCCAGGCCGGTGCCGCCCGGGTAGGAGTCGTAGACGTACAGTGCCGGGCAGCCGAAGGTCGGGTCCCGCAGCCGCTCGGCCACGCCCAGGTCGCGCGGGTCGCACAGCAGGAACACGGGGGCCACGTTGCGCACCAGCGCGCCCAGGCGCTGCAGGACCAGGGGCCGCTCGGCCTCGCTCAGGG
>MIBK01000159.1:15062-19654 GCA_001829505.1 Spirochaetes bacterium RBG_16_67_19
GGAGCACCGCCGCGCGGGTGTGCATTTCTTCAGCCGGCAGGTCGATCTCCCCGTAGCCCACGTTCTCGTGGGTCTGGAACTTGAGCTTCTTGTACTTGGTGGCCTGGGTGCGCACCAGCACGTCGCCCAGGGCTATCTCCAGGGCGGCGATCTTCTCCCGGCGGTCCTCGGCCAGCATCTGGATGTCGGTCTTCACGATCGAGTCCGTGTAGTAGTTGGCCGTGGTCTCCTCCACGTAGCAGCGCTGGTTTTCCAGGTCCAGCTTCTTCACCACGTACTGGTCCCCGGAGTGCAGGTAGATGGCCTCGTTGAACAACAGCAGCTTGGCCGAGGGCTTGTCCATCTCCCCGATGACCGCGTCCCGCCCCTTGGTCAGGTCCACGATCACGATGTTGCCCGGGGCGCTGGAGCGCAGGGAGACCTTCTCGGCCGGATAGGAGCGGTCGGACCAGTACCAGCGCCCGCCGGTGCGCCGCAGGACCCCGTTCTCCTCCAGGTAGTCCAGCATCGAGCGCCAGCGCTCCGCCTCCGGATCGGATTCGTGAAAGGGCAGCTCGAAGGCGGCGCACTTCAGCTGGTCGGCCAGGATGAACAGGTTGTCCGGGTCCACCCAGCCGGACTCCGGGGAGGTGCCGAAGAAGTACTCCGGGTGGCGCAGGATGTACTGGTCGATCGGCGAGGAGGAGGCCACCAGCACCGACAGGGACACCGACGCCCGCCGTCCCGCGCGGCCGGCCTGCTGCCAGGTGGAGGCGATGGTCCCCGGAAACCCCGCCAGGATCGAGGCGTCCAGGCCGCCGATGTCGATGCCCAGCTCCAGGGCGTTGGTGGACACCACCCCGCGGATGTCCCCCTCGCGCAGGCCCCGCTCGATGGCCCGGCGCTCGTTGGGCAGGTAGCCGCCGCGGTAGGAGGCCACCTGGATGCGGGAGTTCTCGGTATAGGGATTGGCCAGGGACTGGCGGATGTAGCTGGCGATCAGCTCGGTGCGCACGCGCGAGCGGGCGAAGACGATGGTCTTCACCCCCATCTTCAGAAGCCGGGTGGCCAGGAGCTGGGATTCCTTGACCACCCCGCGGCGGATGCCCTGCTGCCGGTCCACCAGCGGCGGGTTGTACAGCACGAAGTGCCGCTCCCCGGCCGGCGCTCCGTTGTCGTCGATGAGCTTCACCGGCATTTCCAGCACCCGCTCGGTGAGCTCGCGGGGGTTGCCGATGGTGGCCGAGCAGCAGATGAACTGGGGATGCGCCCCGTAGAAGGCGGCCACCCGCTTCAGGCGCCTCATTAAATTGGTCATGTGGGAGCCGAATACCCCGCGGTAGGTGTGGATCTCGTCCACCACCACGTAGCGCAGGGACTGGAAGAACTTGATCCACTTGGGGTGGTTGGGCAGGATGCCGGTGTGCAGCATGTCGGGGTTGGTGATCACCACCCGCCCCTCCTCGCGCACCGAGATGCGGATGGACTGCGGGGTGTCCCCGTCGTAGGTGAAGATCTTCACCGGCAGCTCCCCGCCCAGCAGCACCTCATTGAGCTCGGATTGCTGGTCCTGGGACAGGGCCTTGGTGGGGAACAGGTACATGGCCTTGGCCGCCGGGTCCTCCAGCATGCTTTGTAGTATTGGCAGGTTGTAGGCCAGGGTCTTGCCCGAGGCGGTGGGGGTCACCACCACCACGCTGGAGCCGGCGCGCACCGCCGTGAAGGCGGCGGCCTGGTGGGTGTACAGGCGCTCCACCCCCTTCTCGCGCAGGGCCGCCAGGATACGCCCGTCGATGCCGGCGGGGAACTCCACGGTGCGCGGCGGGCGGGCCGGCAGCACCTCCCAGTGGGCCACGCAGGACATGAAAGCCCGGTCCAGACGCAATTCCCGGATCGCCTGCTCGAGCATGGGCCATCATAGCAAATGCCCATTTCCTTGACGAGTCTTCATTGCGGATGTTACAATCTTTCTAAAGGCCATGCCTCGAATCCTGTGCATCATCCTCAGCGGCGGTCGGGGGGAAAGACTCTACCCCCTGACCAAGGAGCGGGCCAAGCCGGCCGTGCCCTTCGGGGGCAAGTATCGCCTGGTGGACATCCCCATCTCCAGCTGCATCCACTCCGGGTACAAGCAGATCTACGTGCTCACCCAGTACGCCTCCACCAGCCTGCACAACCACATCGCCAACACCTACATCTTCGATTCCTTCACTCAAGGGTTCGTGGAGATCCTGGCCGCGGAGCAGACCTACGAGCGCTCCAGCTGGTACATGGGCACGGCGGATGCGGTGCGCAAGAACTTCCTGCACTTCCACACCCAGGATCCCGACTACTACATCATCCTGTCCGGCGACCAGTTGTACCGCATGGATTTGAGGGAGTTCTTCCGCAACCACGTGGAAAACCAGGCCGAAGTGAGCGTGGCGGTCACCCCGGTCACGCGGGAGCGGGCTCCCCACCTGGGCATTCTGGAGGTGGACGGCCAGGGGCGGATCGTGAAGTTCGTGGAGAAACCCCCCGCCGACCAGGACATCTCCCACCTGCGTATCCCGCCCAACCTGGCCGCCAACCTGAAGGGCCTGAAGCCCGGGCGCGAGTACCTGGCCTCCATGGGCATCTACATCTTCAACGCCGGGGTGCTGGAAAAGGCCCTGGACAACGACCTGACCGATTTCGGCAAGGAAATCATCCCCCAGAGCGTCGGCCGCCTGAAGCTGCAGGCCTACCCGTTCCCGGGCTACTGGGAGGACATCGGGACGATCAAGAGCTTCTACGAGACCAACATCAGCCTGACCACCATCACCCCGGAGTTCGACTTCTACAACGAGGACCACCCCATCTACACCCGGCGGCGGGACCTGCCGGCCTCCAAGATCAACGCCTGCGTGATCAACCAGAGCCTGACCGCTGACGGCTGCATCATCACCAACGCCAACATCATGAACTCCATCGTGGGCATCCGCACGATCATCGAGAGCGGGGCCACCCTGGACGGGGTGGTCTGCATGGGCGCGGACTACTACGAGACCGCGGAGGAGAAGGCCCGCAACCGCAGCCAGGGGATCCCGGACATCGGCATCGGCCGCGGCACCCTGATCCGCAAGGCCATCATCGACAAGAACGCCCGCATCGGCGAGGTCTGCCGCATCGGGGTGGACGGCCTGGCCCGCGCGGAGGGGGATTTCGGGCACTACTACATCCGCGACGGGGTGATCGTGATCCCCAAGAACGCGGTCGTGCCCCCCGGCTCGGTGCTGTAGGATTGCTTCGCCCCCCTCAATTGACTATCTTATAGCCCGTCAGGAGGTCTTATGACCCGGAACAAGCTCGCCGCGGCGGCGGCGTTGAGTTTGAGCGCCCTTTACCTCGCGGCCTGCTCTCCGGCCTTCAGCATCGGGCAGCGCGAACCGGCCACCGCCGTGCCGGTCCGGCAGCCCGTGCAGGTGCCCGAGAGCCTGGAGCAGATCCAGTATTCCTTCCGCGGGGTGGCCGAAGCGGTGCTGCCCGTGGTCGTGGAGATCAACACCGAGGAGGTGGTCGCCCAGCGCGGGCCGCGCTTCCAGTCCCCCTGGGACTTCTTCTTCGGCAACCCGGAGAACCGCCAGGGCCAGGAGCGGGAGTTCCGCCAGCCGGGCCTGGGCTCGGGGGTCCTGGTGCAGCGGGAGGGCAACAAGGTCTACGTGCTCACCAACAACCACGTGGTGGGCAGCGCCGACAAGATCAACGTGCGCCTGCACGACGAGCGGGAGTTCTCCGGCAAGCTGGTGGCCGCCGACCCGCGGCGCGACCTGGCCGTGGTGGTCTTCGAGACCCGCGAGCAGCTGCCCCTGGCCAGCCTCGGGGACTCCGACCGGCTCGCCGTCGGGGACCTGGTGCTGGCCGTGGGCAACCCCTTCGGCTTCGAGTCCACGGTGACCATGGGCATCATCAGCGCCCTGGGGCGCAGGGCCGACATGGGGGCCAGCGTGGCCACCCTGACCGACTACATCCAGACCGACGCGGCCATCAACCCCGGCAATTCCGGCGGCGCCCTGGTCAACCTGCGCGGCGAGGTGGTGGGCATCAACACCTGGATCGCCTCCCAGACCGGCTCCAACAGCGGCCTGGGCTTCGCGGTGCCCATCAACAACGCCCGCAAGACCGTCAGCGACATCCTGTCCAAGGGCAAGGTGGAGTACGGCTGGCTGGGCGTCTCCATCAACAACCTGGACGACCGCCTGTTCCCGGGCGTGCGCGAGCAGTTCAAGGTGGGCGACCAGGGCGGGGCCTTCGTGCTGAACGTGTACAAGGGCTCCCCGGCCTTCAAGGCCGGCGTGCAGCCGGGCGACTACGTCCTGTCCATCGGCGGACAGACCCTGCGCAACGCCGACCAGCTCACCCAGGTGGTGGGCAACCTGGCGGCCGGCAAGGACTACGAGCTGAAGCTGATGCGGGGCGGCTCCCCGCTCACCCTGTCGATCCGCCTGGCCATCCGCGAGGAGGAGAAGGAGCTGGCCGCCCAGAACAAGAACCTCTGGCCGGGCCTTTTCGTCGGGGTGCTGACCGACGATCTGCGCAAGGAGCTCAAGCTCGCCGACAAGGTCCGCGGGCCGATCATCACCGCGGTGTGGGAG
>MIBK01000159.1:19668-19852 GCA_001829505.1 Spirochaetes bacterium RBG_16_67_19
GATCATCACCGCGGTGTGGGAGAACTCCCCCGCCGCCGTGGCCGGCCTGAAGCAGGGCGACGTGGTGCTGAAGGTCAACGACACCGAGGTGCCCAGCGTCTTCGAGTTCTACCAGGAGCTGAACGCGGCCAAGAAGGACGTGATGCTGCGCCTGCTGCGCGAGGACAACGAGCTGGTCATCGGC
>MIBK01000159.1:20047-20276 GCA_001829505.1 Spirochaetes bacterium RBG_16_67_19
CTGCACCTGGCCTCCATCGGCAGCTATGACAACTTCAACCGCTACGCCCAGCGCGGGGTGGCCGCCGACGACAGCACCTCCTTCTACGACACCCTGCTCACCTCCTCCCTGGACGAGGTGGAGATGTACTACGGCCTGATCGCGGAGAAGGTGGAGTATCCGGATGACTACACCTGGGTCATCTTCCATTTGAACTCCCGGGCCCGCCACCAGGACGGGAAAGCGATCA
>MIBK01000159.1:20487-23955 GCA_001829505.1 Spirochaetes bacterium RBG_16_67_19
GCCGCTCACCACGGTGCCGCTGGGCAGCGGCGCCTACACGGTCAAGGACTTCAAGATCGGGCAGTACGTGATCTACGAGCGCCTGAAGAACTACTGGGCCCTGGACCTGCCCGTGCTGAAGGGACAGCTGAACTACGACCTGGTGCGCTACGACTACTACCGCGACGAGAACGTGGCCCTGGAGGCTTTCAAGGCCGGGGAGTACGACTTCCGGGAGGAGAACGTGGCCAAGAACTGGGCCACCCTCTACAACGGGCAGATGTTCGATTCCGGGCAGGTGGTCAAGGAAGAGATCCAGCACGAGATCCCCCAGGGCATGCAGGCCCTGGTGTTCAACATCCAGCGGCCCTTTTTCCAGGACCGGCGCGTGCGCATGGCCCTGAACTACGCCATGGACTTCGAGTGGATGAACCGCAACCTGTTCTACGGCCAGTACACGCGCACCCGCAGCTACTTCCAGAACACCGAGTATGCGGCCAAGGGGCTGCCCTCCGGTGAGGAGCTGGCGATTCTGGAAAAGATCCGCGACAAGATCCCCCCTGAAGTATTCACCCAGGAATACAACCCGCCGGTCACGGACGGCTCCGGCAACATCCGCGCCCAGATCCAGAAGGCCCTGCAGCTGCTGAGCCAGGCGGGCTGGGAGCTGCGCGGCACGAAGCTGGTCAACGCCAAAACCGGCCAGCCGCTGGAGTTCGAGCTGCTGCTGTACAGCCCGACCCAGGAACGCATCGCCATACCGGTGCAGAAGAACCTGGAGCGCCTGGGAGTCACCATGAACATCCGGGTGGTGGACACCACCCAGTTCACCGAGCGCCTGCGGGACCGCGACTTCGACCTGATCTCCGGCGGCTACGGGGCGAGCTTCTACCCCTCCAGCGACCTGAAGATCGCCTGGAGGTCCGACTACCTGGACTACACCTACAACACGGCGGGCGTGCAGGACCCGGCCGTGGACTACCTGGTCGACGGCATCGAGGCCAACCAGAACGACGAGAAGGCGCTGCTGGCCTGGGGCCGGGCCCTGGACCGCGTGCTGGCCTGGAACCACTACGTGATCCCGGAGTGGCACATCAGCAAGTTCCGCGTGGCCTACTGGAACAAGTTCAGCCGGCCGGCGGTCCGCCCCAAGTACGCCCTGGGCATCGGCAGCTGGTGGGTGGACAGGGCCAAGGAAGCCAGGCTGCCCCAGCGCTGAAGCGGTTGCCAGGACCCGCATGGCCGCATACATCGCCAGACGACTGCTGCTGATCATCCCTACCCTCTGGGCGATCATCACCGTCAACTTCTTCATCGTGCAGATCGCCCCCGGAGGGCCGGTGGACCAGGCCATCGCCAACTGGAGCGGCATGACCTCCAACGCGATGATGGAGAGGATTTCCGGGGAAGGGGCCAGCGAAGTCCAGCAGGGCCGCCTGTCCACGACGGGACCGGGGCAAGGCACCGGCGAGCCGGGCAAGGAGCGCCCGCCCCTGTACCGGGGCGCCCGCGGCCTGCAGCCGGAGGTGATCGAGGCGATCAAGAAGCGCTTCGGCTTCGACCTGCCGCTGCACGTGCGCTATTGGCGGATGCTGAAGAGCTACCTGGTGTTCGATTTCGGGGACAGCCTGTTCAAGGGACGCAGCGTCATCAGCCTGATCGGGGAACGCCTGCCGGTATCGATATCCCTGGGCGTCTGGAGCACCCTGATCATCTACCTGGTTTCCATCCCCCTGGGCATCCGCAAGGCCGTGCGGCACGGCAGCCGCTTCGACCTGTGGAGCTCCGCGGCCATCGTGCTGGGCAGCTCCATCCCTTCCTTCATGTTCGCCCTGCTCCTGATCATCCTGTTCGCCGGCGGCTCCTATCTGGACTGGTTTCCCCTGCGAGGGCTGGTGTCCACGAACTTCCGGGAGCTGCCCTTCTTCGGCAAGATCCTGGACTATATCTGGCACATCACCCTGCCCATCCTGGCCCTGGTGATCGGGGGATTCGCCACCCTGACCCTGCTGACCAAGAACTCCTTCCTCGACGAAATCCACAAGCAGTATGTCACCACCGCGCGGGCCAAAGGCCTGGGCGAGCGGCGGATATTATTGAGGCACGTATTCCGCAACGCCATGCTGCTGGTCATCTCCGGCTTTCCCGCCGCCTTCATCGGCATGTTCTTCACCGGCTCGGTGCTGATCGAGGTGATGTTCACCCTGGAAGGACTGGGCCTGCTGGGCTTCGAGGCCACCATGATGCGCGATTACCCGGTGATGTTCGGCACCCTGTACATCTTCACTCTCTTGGGCCTGGTGCTGGGTCTGGTGAGCGACCTGACCTACACCCTGGTGGACCCGCGCATCGATTTCGGGACGAGGTAACCGACCGTGGCACGCCGCTTGGAGTTGAGCCCCCTATCCCTGGAGCGCTTGCGCCGTTTTCGGGCCAACCGCCGGGGAGCCATCTCCCTGTGGATCTTCCTGAGCCTCTTTATCTTGAGCCTCTTTTCCGAGTTGCTCGCCAACGACGTGCCCCTGGTGCTGGGCCACCGCGGCCGCCTGTACTTCCCCTTGTTCAAGCAATACGCCGAGACCCAGTTCGGGGGGGAGATGGCCATCGCCGCGGACTACCGCGACCCCTACGTGCGGGACCTGATCCAGCAGGAAGGCTGGATGCTCTGGGCCCCCATCCGCTACAGCTACGACACGATCAAGTACGACCTGCCCAGCCCGGCCCCCTCCCCGCCCACGCGCGACAACTGGCTGGGCACCGACGACAAGGGCCGGGACGTGGTGGCCCGCCTGCTGTACGGCTTCCGCATTTCGGTGCTGTTCGGCCTGACCCTCACCTTCTTCTCCTCGATCATCGGGCTGGCCGCCGGAGCCATCCAGGGCTATTACGGCGGCACGGTGGACATCCTGGGCCAGCGTTTCATGGAGGTCTGGTCCGGTATGCCCACCCTGTTCATGCTGATCATCCTGTCCAGCGTGGTGCAGCCCGACTTCTGGTGGCTGTTATTGATCACCCTGCTGTTCGGCTGGATGAGCCTGGTCGGGGTGGTGCGCGCCGAGTTCCTGCGGGCCCGCAACTTCGAGTACGTGCTGGCCGCCCGGGCCCTGGGCATGAGCAACGCCCGCATCATGTTCCGGCACATCCTGCCCAACGCCACGGTGGCCGCGGTCACCTTCATGCCCTTCATCCTGGCCGGCTCCATCACCACCCTCACCTCTCTGGACTTTCTGGGCTTCGGGCTGCCCGTCGGCTCCCCCTCCCTGGGCGAGCTGCTGGCCCAGGGCAAGGCCAACCTGCAGGCCCCCTGGCTGGGCATCTCCTCGTTCGTGGTGCTGGCTTCCACCCTGCTGCTGCTGGTGTTCGCGGGAGAGGCCGTGCGCGACGCCCTGGACCCCCGGGTGGCCGGCTGATGGCCAGCCCATTGCTCCAGATCCGCGACCTGGCCATCGGCTTTCGCCGCGGTCAGGACCTGCGCATGGTGGTGCACGG
>MIBK01000159.1:24084-25819 GCA_001829505.1 Spirochaetes bacterium RBG_16_67_19
CCGGGACATCCTCCGTATGGACCTGGAAATGCTGCGGCGCTTGCGCGGCGACCGCATCAGCATGGTCTTCCAGGAACCCATGTCCTCGCTCAACCCGCTGCACACCGTGCAGCGCCAGCTCTCCGAAACGCTCTTTCTGCATCGCGGGCTTTCCCCCGCCTCGGCGCGCGGGGTCTGCCTGGAGTGGCTGGAGCGGGTGGGCCTGAGCGATCCGGCGCAGAAGCTGTCCGCCTACCCCCACCAGCTCTCCGGCGGGGAGCGGCAGCGGGTGATGATCGCCATGGCCCTGGCCAACCAGCCGCGCCTACTGATCGCCGATGAGCCGACCACGGCCCTGGACGTGACCATCCAGGCCCAGATCCTGGAGTTGATCGCCCGCCTGAAGAGCGAGCTCACCATGGCCGTGCTGTTCATCACCCACGACCTGGCGATCGTGCGCCGGATCGCCGACCGCGTGGCGGTCATGCGCGCAGGGGAGCTGGTGGAGACCGGACCCGTGGAGCAGGTGTTCACCCGCCCGCAGGCGCCCTACACGCAGGCATTGCTGGAGGCAGAGCCCTCCTCCAAGTCCCCGGAGCCGGACCCTGCCCGGCCGGTGCTGCTGGCCTTGGGGGACCTGAAGGTCTGGTTTCCCATCAAGCGAGGATTTTTTCGCGTCACCCGCGGGCACGTGAAGGCCGTGGATGGAGTCACGCTCACGGCGCGCCGCGGCCAGACCCTGGGGGTGGTGGGCGAAAGCGGTTCCGGCAAGACCACCCTGGGCAAGGCCGTGCTGCGCCTGGAGTCCAGCCGCGGGACGATTTCGTTCCAGGGACACGACTTGCAGAAGCTGGACGCCCGGGGGCTGCGCCCGCTGCGCCGCCGCATGGCGGTGATCTTCCAGGACCCTTACGGCTCCCTGAGCCCCCGCATGTCCGTCGGGGAGATCGTCGGCGAAGGCCTGATGGTGCATCGCATCGGCACCCCCGAGGAGCGCCAGCGGCTGATCGTGGACACCCTGCGGGAGGTGGGATTGGATCCGGAGGAACGCCACCGCTACCCCAACGAGTTCTCCGGGGGGCAGCGGCAGCGCATCGCCCTGGCCCGCGCCCTGGTGCTCAAGCCCGAGCTGATCATCCTGGACGAGCCGACCTCCTCGCTGGACCGCACGATCCAGTTCCAGGTGGTCCAGCTCCTGAAGGACCTGCAGGCCAGGCACGGCCTGACCTACATCTTCATCAGCCACGACCTGCGCCTGGTGCGCAGCCTGTGCCACGAGATCGTGATCATGCGGCACGGCAGGATCGTGGAGTCCGGTCCGGCGGGGGAGATTTTCGCCAACCCGCGGGACCCCTACACCCGCGAGCTGCTGTCCACCGCCTTCGGCGCCTGAGGGATTTAGGTCAGATCTTTGCGCTTGGCCTCGAACTCCTCCTTTTCGATTTCGCCTCTCGCGTAGCGCCTCTTCAAGATCTCCAAGGCGGATTCCTGGCGGTCCCCCACCCGGCCTTGCCGCACCAGGTAGCGAACCAGGAAGACTCCGCCGGTGATCACCAGCGCCCAAAAGGCCAACATGAATACAGGCCCCATCCAGCCCAGGCCGCCCCACCCTCCATAACCCAAACCCCACATCATGACCGGCCACCTCTCATTTCATTGCCTCCAACTTTTTGGTCTGCACGAAATTCCCGTGCCACTCATGGTACCAGACCCAGCCGGAATAACCATTCACCCCCAGCATGCCGTACTCTTTTCC
>MIBK01000160.1:0-13306 GCA_001829505.1 Spirochaetes bacterium RBG_16_67_19
CTGGACCAGCGCCGGCCGGCCTGCATCCTGGCGGGGGGCGAGACCACGGTGAGGGTGACCGGCCGGGGTCGGGGGGGCAGGAACCAGGAATGCGCCCTGGCCTTTCTGGAGGAATTGGGCCGGGCTGGGCCCGCCGCGGCGGGTCTGCACTTCCTGGCCGCCTCCTCGGATGGGACCGACGGACCCACGGACGCGGCGGGGGCTTTCGCCTCCCAGGCCCTCCTGGAGGAAAGCCGGCGGCTGTGGCTGCGGCCCGCGGAGTACTTACGGGAAAACGATTCCTACGGATTCTTTCAAAGCATCGGCGGGCTGCTGCGCACGGGGCCGACCAACACCAACGTCTGCGACTACCTGATCTGCCTGGCCGATAGCGGCGAAGGGACTTGAACCCCTGACACAGCGGATATGAGCCGCTTGCTCTACCACCTGAGCTACGCCGCCTGGACGGAAACCGGTTGTAATGTAGCGGGCCAGGGTGAGCCTGTCAAGTTCTCCCGGTAACCTTGAACCGGGCGCGGGAAGGCCTTATAATCCTCAACCGGATGACGCACGAGTGCGCGCTGGAAGCCCGTTCCTACGAGTGCGACAGCTACGGGCACGTGAACAATGCTGTATACCTGAACTACCTGGAATACGCCCGGCTCGAATTCATGCGACGGGCCGGTATCCGCTACGATGACCTGCGCGCCCGGGGTTATGGCCTGGTGGTCACCCGGGTGAGGATCGACTACAAGCGCCCGGTGCGCAGCGGGGAAGGCCTGCGCGTACTCACCGAACCCCTGGCCAAGGGCAGCGTGCGCTGCACCTTCGGCCAGCGCGTCTATCGCGCCGAGGAGCTGGTCGCCGACGCTGAAGTCACCTGGGCCTGCATCGGGCCGGACGGCAGGCCCGCCCGCTTGCCCCCCGAGCTGGACGTGCCGGAGCTGAAGCCATGAAGGTCAGCGGGCGTCTGCAGAACTTCCTGGCCCAGTCCATGGCCCAATCCCTGACGGTGGAGCTCATGGAGAAGCTAGCCGGGAGGGTCATTCCCGACTACGACCTGCACCGCCAGTCCGGTTTCCCCCCCCAGATCCCCATCCCGCAGCGCGACGCGGCCCAGCTGATCGCCCGGGACGTCGTGCGCCTGGGGCAGCTGCGGCGTTTCACCGAGGCCCTCATCGAGGTGGAGCGCGACGGGCTGATGGGCCGTTCCGTGACCATGCGCTTCCTGCCCAGGCTCATCGACGAGATCGAAAGCCTGGGATTCGTTTTCAAGCAGGAGTACGGCCAGTTCGTGGAAGGCGGGGAGGGGGCGCGGACCAAGGGCTGGGGCGTGCTGCAGGAGGGCTCCACCTACGAGTTCAGCTTCCTGCGCATGGACATCGCCGGCAACTCTAAGCTGGTCCGCAAGTATCCCAAGGCCGAGGTGCTCCGGGCCTTTGCCGACCTGCGCAGGCTGCTTTCGGCCATCGTGGAGAGGCGCGACGGGAGGATCTGGCATTGGGAGGGCGACGGTGGCATCGGCGCCTTCCTGTTCGGGGCCAAAAATGTGCAGGCGGCGCTGGCCGGCATGGAGATGCTGCTGGAGCTGTTCATGTACAATCTTACGCAATGCTCGCTCGCCGGCGACCTGCACGTGCGGCTGGCGGTGCACACCGGCCCCTGCCAGTTCCTGACCAACTACAAGGACATCCGCAGCGACACCCTGCGCCGCCTGGAAACCCTGGAGGGACAGTACGCCGCCCCGGACAGCCTGATCCTCTCCCCGGGGGTGTACTCGGACCTGGGCACCAAGCTGGAATGGTTCTTCCGGCCGGTGGCCGCCACCGATCGGCATACCCTGTACCAGTACAGCCTGGGTTGGGAGTAGGCGCGTGGAGGTGCTGCTGTTCAGCGACAATCCGAAGCTCAGGCTGGCCTTCAAGGTCCGGGGGGCCTTTCGCCTCAGGTCCCTGGGCTGGAAGGACTTCCAGCGCGAGATCGCCGTGCCGAGCGTTCCCGCCCTCTGCTACCTGGATCTGGCCACTCACCCCCCCTGGCGGCTGGCGAGCGTCCTGCGGCTGATCCGGGCCAGGCCGCAGCTCTCCTACGGCCTGGTGGACCGCCGCGGCCAGCAGCGCGACGTGGCCCGGCTGTTCCAGGAGGGGGCCGCGGACTACGTGGACCGGGAGGCCCTGCTCGCGGGGGTGACCGCCAAGCGCCTCCTGCGCGTCGTGTCCTTCCTGCGTACCCGGCGTTCGGAGGTTCCGGTCGGCCTGCCGGGCGGGGTGGGCGGCAGGCTTCTGCCCTCCGGCACGGACTGGTCGGAGGTGACCCCCGAGCGGGAATATACCTTCTGCCTGCTGTTCATCGAGCTGGACGGCAGGGAGGAGATGGAGAAGAAGTACGGGGTGAAGAACCTGGGCATCGCCCTGGCCTCCTTCCGCGCATTCCTGGAAAGCGCGGTGAAGCCGGCCCACGGCCGCCTGTGGATCTGGACCGGCTTCGGGGGCATCGTGCTTTTCCCCTTCAGCGGCGCCGACTGTCCGGCGCTGGGCTGCCTGTTCCGCCTGGTGCTGTTCCGCCACCTGTACGACGTTGAGGAGTCCCAGTTCCCCAACTTCCTGTCTTATCGCCTGGCCATGATGATCGGCAACCTGACCTACACTCAAGCAAACGTGGGCAGCGTGGTTTCCGACAGCCTGAACTCGGTTTTCCATCTCGGCCAGGAGTTCGCCAAGCCCGGGCAGTTCTGCCTGACCGACGAAGTGCTGCGCTTCGGTCACCCGGCGCTCAAGGAATACTTCCTGGAGGCCGGCCATTTCGAGGGCAGGAGGATCCTACGAATGCGCATGCCGCGGCATCGCCGAGACTGAGCCTCGGCCCGCCAGCCCGCCTGGCGTTCCTGCTGGTTCCCGCGCTTCTGCTCACGGGCGCTTCGGCCTTCTACTTCGCCCGCCACCTGTTCAAGCCCGGGACCGGGCTGGTGGTGAACTTCCCGGAGGTGGTGGTGCGCGGGGGGCAGCTGCGCTTCGCGCCCAAAACCCCCTTTTCTCCGGCCGTGGCCGCGGGCCTGCTGCCCGAGCGCGACCGGATCCTGGCGGTGGCCGGCCAGCCGGTGCGCACCATCCGCGAGGTGGTCGAGGCGGAAGCCCAGGTCCGCGACTTCCGGCCCGTGCCGGTGGAGGTCGAGCGCGACGACGGCCGGCGCCTGACACTGGAGATCCTGCCGGTGCTGCCCCTGGCCCGCCCGGACTGGGCCTTTGCCCTGCTGTTCTGCGCCGCGCTGGGCTTCATGTGCTTCTACCTGATCCTGCGCCTTCCGGAGGACCCGGCCTCCAACCTGATCGCGCTGGCCGCCCTTTTCTACCTGGTGTTCACGGCGGTGAAGCCCTTCTACTACGAGAGCCTGGCTTCCAACCTGCTCGTGCACCTGGGCAAGCTGACTTCCTGGTTCATGGTGTTTTTCGCCCTGTATTTCCCGCAAGCCCTGGGCAGCCGGCTGATGCGCAGGACCCTGATTTCGGCGGTGCTCCTGGTCTGCGCGGGATTCATCGCGGTCCGCCTGCTGTACTTCTGGCGCTGGCAGCAGGGGCTGGGGGACCTGTGGTACCTGCGCTACCGCGAGCTGGGACGCTGGCAGAACGCGGCCGATGGAGCGGCTTTCCTGGCCTATGCAGGGCTGCTGGCCGCTTCCTACCTGCGCTCCCCCCGGCCCGAGGAGCGGCGCCGCATCGAGTGGATCCTGGCGGGCTTCCTGATCGGGGTGCCTCCCTATTTCTTCCTGGACCAGCTGCCGCTGATCCTCGGCGAGCCGCCGGGTCTGCGGATCAGCCTGGGGGGCTTCGCCAACTTCTTCCTGGCCTTCGTCCCGCTGTTGTTCCTTGTCGGCCTGCTGCGGCACCGCATGTTCAACCTGCGCTTTTTCCTGCTGCGCTACCTGCTGTACTTCCTGCTGGTGCTGTTGATCTTCGCCTTCTTCCTGCTGCTGTACGTCCCCGTGGAGGGCTTTTTCCGCCGGGCCTACGGACTGCCGCCGCGCCTCTCCGGTTTCCTGGTCACCGCCTTGCTGTTCCTGGTGCTGCTGCCCCTGCGCTCGCTGCTGTGCACGGTGCTGGAGAAGCTCTTCTTTCCCGGGCATTACGCCGGCGGGGCGCGCTACTCCGCAACGCTAGAAACCCGCAACCGGGAGCTGCGCCTGCTGCTGGACGAGCTGAACCGCCGGCAGCGGCGCAGCTTCCAGATGGACAAGCTGGCCGAAATGCGGCAGCTGCTGGAGGGGATCGCCGCCCGCATCGGGGGTCCGGTGGAGAGCGCGGCGGCCGAGCTGCCCGGGAACCCCCGGGCGCGCTCCGGCCTGTTGGAGCTGCGGGACTTCGCGCGCAAGCTGACCTCCCTGGCCGGGCGCAGCCGCAGCGGGGTGCAGAGGGTTTCGGTGGAAGCGCTGTGCCGGGCTGCCGGCGCGGAACTGTGCCGGCGTTTCCCGGGCGCGGAGGTACGGCTGGAGGGCGGCGCCGCGGAGGGGGTGCGCTGCCATCCGGAGGAGCTGGCCCAGGTGCTGCGCTGCCTGCTGGACAACGCCGCGGAGGCCGGTGCCGGCCGGCCCATCCTGCTGCGCCTGCAGCAGGATGGCGGGCAGGTGAGCGTGTGCGTGGAGGACGAAGGCCCCGGCTTTCCGGCCGGCTGGCGGCCCTTCCGTCCCTTCCGCAGCACCAAGCCCGGGCACGACGGCCTGGGCCTGTATTTCTGCAAGACCCTGGTGGAGCGCAATGGAGGCTCGATCCGCATCCTTCCGCCGCTGGACTGCGGTGCCCGCGTACAGGTAACCTTGCGGGAATGAGCGACATCCAGATCTACACCGACGGCGGCTGTTCCGGCAATCCCGGGCCAGGGGCCTGGGCCTACATCATTCTCCACGGCCAGGACCGTTGGAGCGCCTCGGAAGCGGCGCCGGACACTACCAACAACCGCATGGAGCTCTCCGCGGTGATCGCCGCCCTGGTGGAGGTCGCCAGCCGCCCGGAATGGGCCTCCTCCAGCCTGGAGATCTACACGGATTCCGAGTACGTGCAGAAGGGGATCACCCGGTGGATCCGGGCCTGGGAAGCCAACGGCTGGCGCACCAGCAACAAACAGCCGGTCAAGAACCAGGACCTCTGGCAGCGGCTTCGGCAGCTTTCCTCCGCGCATCCGGTGCAATGGCACTGGCTGGGCGGCCATGCCGGTCACCCGCTGAACGAGGAGTGCGACCGGCTGGTTCGTCAGGCCATCGCCCGGCAGAAAACCTGAAGGCTTGAGAAAAAGCGCCGGGACCCGCGCCTCCGTTGAACAGGGTGAGGAGGCGTAGTGCTCGCGGTTCTTATCAGCCAGGTTCCCCTGGGCGTGGAGGGGGTGCCCATCCGCGTGGAGGTGGACCTGCGCACCGGCCTGCCGGGAGTGGACATCGTCGGGCTTCCCGACAGCGCGGTCAAGGAAGCCCGGGAGAGGGTGCGGGTGGCCATCCGCAACAGCGGCTTCCGCTTCCCTCCCGACCGGATCCTGGTCAACCTTTCCCCGGCCGGCATACGCAAGGAAGGGGCCAGCTACGACCTGCCCATCGCCCTGGGCATCCTGGCCGCCTCCGAGCAGGTTCCGATCGTCTCGCCGGTGATGGTGCTGGGAGAGCTGAACCTGGCCGGCGACGTGCTGCCCGTGCAGGGGGTGCTTTCAGCCGTAGGCACGGGGCTGGAGCACGGTGTGGGGCTGTTTCTGGTGCCGCATCAGAACCTGCCGGAGGCCAGGGCCCTGGGCCGCGGTCGGGTGCTGGGAATCAGCTCCCTGAAGGAGGCGGCTCGCGCGGTTTCCGATCCGGGGTGCTGCCCGCAGGAGCGGGGGGGCGCCGCCGGGGCCGTTGAGCCGGACCCGGCTCCGGGAGCCGAAACGGTGGGGGACTACGCTGATATCCGCGGCCACGCCGTGCTGAAGCGGGCGCTGGCCATTGCCGCGGCCGGCCGCCACCACGTCCTGCTGTTCGGCCCTCCCGGCAGCGGCAAGACCATGGCTGCCCGGCGCCTTCCCTCGATCCTGCCGCCGCTTTCCTGGGAGGAGTCGCTGGCCGTAACGCGCATCCACTCCCTGGCCGGGGTTCTGCCTTCGGCCTGCGGATTGATCCGCCGGCCGCCGCTGCGCATGCCCCACCACGGGGCCTCCAGTGAAGGGGTGGTCGGGGGCGGCAAGCCGCTCCGCCCCGGGGAGGTGTCCCTGGCCCACGAGGGGGTGCTGCTCCTGGACGAGGCCGCGGAGTTCCGGGCCAGCCTGCTGCAAAGCCTGCGCGAGCCCCTGGAGGAGGGCAGCGTGACCATCGCCCGGGCCGGCTTCACCGTGCAGTATCCGGCCTCCTTTCAGCTCATCCTGACCGCCAACCCCTGCCCCTGCGGGAACCTGGGGCGGGCCCAGGCTGTGTGCGCCTGCACCCCGGTGGAGGTGCGCACCTACTGGCGGAAGCTCGGCGGGGCGCTTATGGACCGGGTGGACATCCGCGTGCCGCTCAAACCGGTCCCGGCGGAGCAGATGGCGGACGGGGCCGGGGAGTCCAGCGCTGTGTTGGCCGGGCTGGTGGCGGAGGCGGTGGGCCGGCAGCGCCGCCGCTATAAGGGCCTGGGCTTTTCCCGCAACGGCCGCCTGCCTCCTGGCCTGGTGGAGCGCTACTGCTGCCCGGGCACTGGCGGCGCCGCTCTGCTGGCCCAGGCCATGAGCCAGCTGGACCTGTCCTCGCGCGCCTACCACTCGATCCTGAAGGTAGCCCGCACCATCGCCGACCTGGGCGGGGCGGAGGCGATCGGCCGGGACCACCTGCTGGAGGCCATCCAACACCGGCGCTACGGGGACGCGGACATCTTCTGGAGCTACTCCTGAGAGGGTTCGCGGGTCTCTGGGCTACATATCGAATTATCTATACAGCACAGAAACGGGCAGGGGGGTATATGGATACCAACTAGGGCGAGAAAACGCGTCTACGGCCTTCTGTGAGCGTCTTTTTTGGCTATTTTCGATTTTGGAAAGGCAATTTCGCTGATTCGATCGGCATTAGCGAAAATGGGCGCCCGTTCAGTTTGCGCCCGGTCCCGAACATGAGTGACGTTTTCCACGGTATTCGAAATTCCGACGAGTGGCACCGCCGCGCGGCGGGCCGGTTCGCTGTCCGGCAGCCTGTGCATTTCATGGGAGCACGAAGGAGTGCCGCGATCCATAGATCGACTCCCAATCCGCAAGTTCCCGCCAGGTCCTCCACATGCGGCCGTTGAGCTTCGGGCTGCGGGGGGGTAGGAGCAACACCCGGACGGCCCGCTTCTGGCATTCCTGTTCTAACTCCGCCATGGACTCCGAGCCCCCGTCCACTTGCACCAGTCTCCGGGCTTCTCTACTAGGGCGCCGGCCGTGGCGCTTCAGGTAGGCCAGGATCCTACCCGCCGTGCTGACTGGGGAGGGCTGACCTTGGCGCTACTGCATCACCGCCGGCTTGTTCCTTGCCCCAGCTCGGTAAGTCCTGCCTGGGCCCTTTGTTTTTTGCAATTTTGGCATAGAGCAGGGTGTCATAAGTAGCCAGAATATCGCCCATGGTCATGAGGTTATGGATTAATATGTATACAAAAACTTACATCCATAGCGAGAACCCACGACGAGTGGCCCAAGCGGTCGGGAATGCCGTGTTTCTGATAATGCGCCCTCGCGGACTGTTGGAATCCAGGCCCAAATTCTGTATATTTTCTCCGTGAAATTGTATAGTCGTGGGCAGATGGCCATTGCCGCTGCAGCCGCGGTGGCGCTGGTTTTAGCTCTGGCCGGAGCAGCGGGGTTTTTGAAACTGCCGCAGGCGGACCAGTTCCACCAGGCCGGCGAGGTTCCGACGCCGCCGCCCGCGCCGATACTGGTGCAGTACAGCGGCCCGGTGTCCCCGGATGAGGCCAACAACATCGACCTGTACCAGCGCCTGAATCCGGCGGTGGTCAACATCACCTCGGTAAGCTTCGAGTACAACTGGTTCCTGGAGCCGGTGCCGCAGCAGGGCACGGGCTCCGGCTCGATCATCGACGCCAAGGGTCACGTGCTCACCAACTACCACGTGGTCAAGGACGCCTCGGAGCTGTCCGTGACCCTGGCCGACGGCGTGGACTACAAGGGCAAGGTCGTCGGAGTGGATCCGGAAAACGACCTGGCGGTGATCCAGTTCGATCCCAAGGGCACGCGCCTGTCCGTCATCCCCTTCGGCAGCTCCTCGGGCCTGCGCGTCGGGCAGAAGGTGCTGGCCATCGGCAATCCCTTCGGACTGGACCGCACCCTGACCACCGGCATCATCTCCGGGCTGGGCCGGCCGGTGAAGACCGAGTCGGGGATCGTGATCCGGGAGATGATCCAGACGGACGCCTCGATCAATCCCGGCAACTCCGGAGGCCCCCTGCTGAACTCCAAGGGCGAGATGATCGGGGTGAACACCATGATCTATTCCCCTTCCGGCGGCTCGGTGGGCATCGGCTTCGCCGTGCCGATAGAGACCGCCCGGCGGGTGGTTCCCGATCTGCTGCGCTTCGGCAAGGTGCAGCGCGGCTGGATCGACATCAAGCCCGTGCAGCTGTTTCCGCGCCTGGTGAGCTACGCCAACCTTCCGGTGTCCGAAGGGGTGCTGGTCTCGGAGGTCACTCCCGGCTCTTCGGCCGAGAAGGCCGGCCTGAAGGGCGGCAGCGATCCGGTGCGCTACGGGCGTTCCCTGTTCTACCTGGGCGGGGACATCATCGTCGAGGTGGACAGGATGCCCATCAGCTCGCTGTACGACCTGCTGGGCGCCCTGGAGGACAACAAGCCCGGCGAGACGGTGGAGGTCAAAATCCTCCGCAACCGCAGGGCCCAAACCCTGGCCATCAAGCTCTCCGAGCGGCCCCAGAACCTGCAGTGGTGAAGCAGTTCAAGGTCGTGGCGGGCTTCCAGCCGGCAGGCGACCAGGCCCAGGCCATCGAGGCCCTGACCCGGGGCCTGCGGTCCGGGTACAAGTCCCAGACCCTGAAAGGGGTCACCGGCTCCGGCAAGACCTTCACCATGGCCAAGATCATCGAGCAGGCCCAGCTGCCCACCCTGGTCATTTCCCACAACAAGACCCTGGCCGCTCAGCTCTACCGCGAGTTCAAGGATTTCTTCCCCGAAAACGCGGTGGAGTATTTCGTCTCCTACTACGACTACTACCAGCCCGAGGCCTACGTTCCGGGCAAGGACCTGTACATCGAAAAGGACTCCTCGATCAACCAGGAGATCGACCGCCTGCGCCTGGCGGCCACCGCCTCGCTGCTGGAGCGGCGCGACGTGATCGTGGTGGCCACCGTGTCCTGCATCTACGGCATCGGCAACCCCCGCGACTACCGGGAAATGCGTCTGGAGCTCACCGTCGGGCAGCGCCTGGACCCGGAGGATGCCCGGCGGCGGCTGGTGCGCCTGCTGTACGAGCGCAATGACGCCGTGCTGGAACGGGCCCATTTCCGCGTGCGCGGCGACGTGCTGGAGATCTACCCCTCCTACACCACGGACGCGGTGCGGGTGGAGTTCTTCGGGGACCAGATCGAGCGCATCCGCAAGATCCATCCCCTCACCGGCGAAACGCTGGGTGAAGTGGACTTTTTCTTGATCTATCCGGCCAAGCACTTCGTCACCCCCGAGGAGCGCCTGCCCGATGCCCTGGAGCGCATTCGCGCGGAGTTGGCCCTGCGGCACAAAGAGCTCCTCGACAACGGCAAGCTGGTGGAGGCCGAACGCCTGAAATCGCGCACCGAGTACGACCTGGAGATGCTCCAGGAAATGGGCTACTGCCCGGGAATCGAGAACTATTCCCGCCACCTCTCGGGACGGGAGGAAGGGGAGAGGCCCGCGGTGCTGCTGGACTTCTTCCCGGAGCGCTTCCTGATGTTCATCGACGAGTCCCATGTCACCGTGCCCCAGGTCCGCGGCATGTACGAGGGGGACCGGGCCCGCAAGCTAAACCTGGTGCGCTACGGCTTTCGCCTGCCCTCGGCGCTGGACAACCGCCCCCTGTACTTCGCCGAGTTCGAGCGGCTCATCCACCAGGTGGTCTTCGTATCCGCCACGCCCAGCCAGGAGGAGCAGGAGAAAAGCGAGCAGCTGGTGGAGCAGATCATCCGGCCCACCGGCTTGCTGGACCCCGAGCTGGAGGTCCGGCCCACCGAGGGGCAGATCGAGGACCTGTACGCCGAAATCCGCAAGCGCATCCAGGCGGGGGAGCGCACCCTGGTCACCACCCTGACCAAGCGCATGGCCGAGGACCTGAGCGAGTACCTCTCCGAGCTGGGCCTGAAGGTGCGCTACCTGCACTCCGAAGTGGAGACTATCGAGCGGGTGGAGATCCTGCGCGACCTGCGCCTGGGGACCTTCGACGTGCTGGTCGGCATCAATCTGTTGAGGGAAGGCCTGGACCTGCCGGAGGTGTCCCTGATCGGCATCCTGGACGCGGACAAGATCGGCTTCCTGCGCTCGGCCACCTCCCTGATCCAGACCATCGGGCGGGCGGCCCGGCACCTGAACGGCAGGGTCATCATGTACGCGGACCGGGTGTCCGACGCCATGAAAGCGGCCATCGACGAGACCGAGCGCCGCCGCCGCATCCAGGCGGAGTACAACCGCGTTCACGGCATCACCCCGATTTCGATTTCCAAGTCGATCCAGGACCTGCTGGTGCGGCACAAAGAGGAGAAGCAGGGGCTGGCCCGCTTCGACCTGGAGCTGATCGAGCAGCAGTACAACGTGGTGGTGCCCCAGCAGCGCCAGGCCCTGATCAAGCGCCTCGAGGAGGAGATGCTGGAGCTGGCCAAGGACCTGGAGTTCGAGCGGGCCGCCGTGCTGCGCGACGAGATCCAGCGCCTGAAGGAAATGAAGGCTGCGAAGACACCCGGCTCCAGGGCCCCTCAGCGCGCCTCGAAGAGGACGTAGTCTACCGGCCCTCCAGAAACGTGGGGGGCATGAGCGTAATACAACCCTCGTGGCAGGCTCCAGTTCCGGTACAGTTTTTCCTGGACAAAGCCATAGGCCTCTGAAACCGTAATCCAGCCGTCACCGTTGTGGTCTCCTTTGCTCGCGGCTTCCAGCAGGTAATAGGTGAAAATCCCGTGACCGTAGTCGGAGCTTTCCCACGATAGCTCCCTCTCCCCGGCCGCGCTGAGCACCAGCGCTTCCCAGGGCGGGATGTCAGCAGAGCTTCCGTCGAAATTGGCATAGAGGCTGATTGCCCGGGCCGCCAGCGCAAAGATGTCCTCGGAGCCCTCCGCCAGCGCTGCGGGCTCGCCATCGGCCTCCAGCGCGTTTCCTATAAGGCCCCCGGAGTTGCAGGCGTCGATGATGATCACCTTCTTGCGCGCCGCGATGGGGACCAGGGCCGCCGCGAGTTGGTCGTCGCTGAAGGTCAGCGCCAGGTTGTCGGGATCCGAATCGTACAGGTAGATATACTCGTTGTAGACGTCGCTGCCGGGATTCTCCGCTCCCGTAGAAGCCTGTCCGCCATGGCCGGAAAAGTAGAAGACGAACAGGTCCTGCTCCCGAGCCTGGCCGGCAATCGCTGGAATGTCGGTATTCTCAAGTTGGTTCTTATTGGCGTCGGAATCCAGCTGCAGGATCGCCTGATAGCCTTGCTCCGTCAGAAGCGCCGCCATGGCGATGGCATCATCGTCCGTGTAATTGAGGTCGTTGACTCCAACCTGGTAGTTGGCCACCCCGTACACGATGGCGTACTTTTCGTACGGCACGTCCAGAATGCATCCGCTCAGGCCGGCCAGGAGCAGGCCAACCGCGGCGGCGGCCGGCCGCGCAAAGACGCTCATGCTCCCTCCAGCTTCCATTTCGGGTACCACCTCCAGCGCACGCCCAGGCCAATGGAGGCCGACAGCTCCATGTCCCTGCGGAAGTCCAGGCGGCAGGGCAGCCCGAGGCCGAAGGTATGCCTGGGCGGACCCTCGCTCGGAAGCTCCAGGTACGGCTCGGCGGTCAGGGAGGGGTAGAAGAAAAGCAGCTCGGTCCGGTTATAGACGTCGAAGTTGGCCGAGCCGCCCACTGCAATGCCTCCTCTCGGCCTGTCCGGCGCCAGCCGCGAACGGAGAAGCAGGCAGGTGCCGGCCTCCAGCCCGTTGTACCCCCGGTACAGGAAGCCCGCCGCCGTGTTGGAGTCATCGACCAAGTGATAGCCCAGGGAAAAGCCCAGGCCGAGAAAGGCGGCCAGCGGGGCTTCTACCAGCAGGCGGGTCGAGAGCCACGACTGGGCCTTCGCGGGCCAGTAGGGACTTTTTGCCGCACCGGCCCCCGCAGACACCCCGACTGCCAGCGCGGGTCCGCGGACCCAATCCGCGCGCGCCGAAGCGGGGCTCAGCACCCCTATGGCCGCGAGGAACAGCATGGCCGGCCAGGCGCTGCCTCTCATATTGCCTAAATGTAGGCCATTTGCTATTACTTTCCAAGGACTATCCGATGGCTAAAAGCCTCCTCTTCCTGGGCTGCCTGCTATTGCTGCTGACGGCGCTCGGCTCCTGCGCGCGCCGGCAGGTGGCCGAGCGCATCGAGCTGCCCCCCACGCCGGTGCTTTCGGTCCGTTCGACCTGGGCGGTGGTCACCTCGCCGTTCCTGCGCGTTCGCGACGAGCCGCTGGCCAAGGCGGCCGTGCTGGCCCACATCCGCCGCGGGGCGGTGCTGGAGGTGCTGTCGCACACGGACCGCAAGGAGGAGCTGGAGCAGATCAGCTCCTACTGGTACCAGGTGAGCTACGAGGGCCTGCGGGGCTGGGTTTTCGGAGCCTTCCTGGAGATTGTGGATTCCAAGGCCCGGGCCGAGAGCCTGGCCGCCGAGCTGGACTGAAGCGCGCCGGGCCGCATGGACCTGCGGGCGTTCGCCGAGTTCGCATATCACCGGGTACTGCCCTGGGCCGCACCGCCCCTGCTGGGGGCGGTGATCGGCTACGTCACCAACGACGTAGCCATCCGCATGCTCTTTCGCCCGCTGGCCGAGAAACGCCTGTTCGGGCTGCGGCTGCCCTTCACCCCCGGGGTCATTCCCAGGCAGCGCTACGAGCTGGCCGAGAGCATCGCCCGCATGGTCTCCAGCGAGCTGATCACTCCCGAAGCGGTGCGGGGACAGATGGCCAGCGCGGGTTTCCGGGAGCGGCTGGAGAGCAACGTGCAGTCCCTGCTCGGCGACCTGCTGGACCGTCCCCTGGCGGAGCTGGGGGGAGCTGACCGCGAGGCGCTGCTCGGCTCTCTGGAGCGATTCCTGGCCGACGCGCTGGCCGGATTCTTCTCCTCGCGCAGTTTCATCCACGGTGCGCGCGCCCTGA
>MIBK01000160.1:13550-17104 GCA_001829505.1 Spirochaetes bacterium RBG_16_67_19
CCCGCCGAGCTCATGCAGTCCATCGGCGCACTGGGCGGACTGGCCGTGACCCCGCTGCTGGAATCCCTGTTCGGCTGGCTGGAGCAGGGCCCCACGCGCGTCGAGCTGGAGGGGAGGGGCAAGGACCTGCTGCGAGGGGTCCTGGACAAGCTCAACGTGCTGCAGAAGTTTCTGGTCAGCGCGGGGCAGTTCGACCGACGGCTGGAGCAGAAGATGCCGGAAATCGTGGAGGACTCCTTGCGCGCCCTGCGGGAATACGCCTTCCACCCCCGGACCCTGGACAGGTTGAAGCGGCTGCCGGAGGAAGCCCTGGAGCGCTGGAGCCGCCGTCCGGCCGCCGAGGCCCTGGCGGGGATCCAACCGCAGGAGGCCGCGGATCTGGTGGAGCGGGCGCTGGCCGCACTGGACGGCGAGTCCTTCCGGCGCCGCCTGGCCCGGGGGGTGGAGCGCTGGGCCGAAGGCCAGCGGGAGCGCTCCCTGGGGGAGCTGGCCGGGCGCCTGCTGGGGCTGGGCGAACAGGAGCTGGCCGAGCTGGCCAGCGTGCGGGTGCTGGATTATCTTTCCCGCCCGGAGTCCTCCCAGGCCATCGCCGCCGAGGTGATCGGCTTTTCCCGGCGCTTCTTATCGGAGCACGAGAGAGATTCCCTGCGCAGCCTGCTGAAGGTGGAGGGGGAGTCCCAACGCCGCGCCGGAACCTGGCTCTCCGCCCGGCTGCAGGGAGTGCTGGAAAGCCGGGTGCCCGCCCTGATCGAGGGCTTCGACATCAGGCAGCTGGTGACGGCCAAGGTGAACGCCCTGGACGTGGCCCAGGTGGAGAAACTGCTGCTCATGGTCATCGCCCGCCAGCTGAAGTGGATCAACCTGTTCGGCGCGATCCTGGGGGCGCTGATCGGGCTGGCCCAGCTTCTTCTGCGTCTGCTGCGTTGACCGGCCGGGCTTTTTCCCATAATATTGGGGCGGTCGCTATGGAAACGGCCAACCTGCTGCTGGTCGACGACAATCTCGAGCACCTCAACCTCATGCACGAGATGCTGAAGCTCGAGGACCGCTACAAGCTGTTCAAGGCATCCTCCGGCGAGGAGGCGCTGCGCCTGCTGGCCGCCGAGGAGATTCAGATCGTGCTGTTGGACGTCCTCATGCCCGAGATGGACGGCTACGAGGTCTGCCGCCAGATCCGCCAGCGCTACTCGCTGGCCCCCATCCAGGTGCTCATGATCTCCGGGCTGGAGCAGCGCGGCGACCTGGAGCAGCTGCTGGAGTACGGCGCGGACGACTTCATCAGCAAGCCCATCACCCCGCTGGAGCTTTCCGCCCGGGTGCGGGCGGCGGTCATCCGCCTGCAGGACCATGCCCAGTACCTGGCCGGCCGGGCCGCGGCCATCGGCGACGGGCGGCGCGGGCGCATCTCCTCGCTGCTGGCCGAGAACCGGGAGCTGCGTCGGGAGTACCAGAAGGTCAGGCGGATCAACGAGGATCTGGAACGCAGCTGCCAGGAGCTGGAGATGCTGGCCTCCCTGGATCCCCTCTCCGGCCTGCTCAATCGGCGCACTCTTTTCCAGCGCATCGAGATCGAGATCGAGCGCTCGCTGCGGCTGGGGCTGCCGCTCACCGGCATCATGATCGACATCGACCATTTCAAGCGGGTGAACGACAACTTCGGCCACCCCTGCGGGGACATGGTCATCCGCGAGATCGGGGCCCGCCTCACCCGCAGCCTGCGCAAGTACGACTACGCCGGGCGCTACGGCGGGGAGGAGTTTTTCGTGCTCTTCTCCAACACCACCTCCGAGCTGGCCCGCAGCATCGCCGAGCGCTTCCGCAAGGACGTGGAAGACTCCGCTTTCCCCTGGGAGAATGAGATGCTGAAGCTCACCGTTTCGATCGGCATCTCCCAGTACATCCCAGGAGAGTCCCCCGAGCGCTGGATCAGCCGGGCGGACGCGGCCATGTACCGCGCCAAACAGCGCGGGCGCAACCAGACCGAGCAGATCTAGCTGCCGAATCAGCCCCCGAGAGCCCGGGTATACCAGCCGTAGATCGCCTTCAGGCGGTGATAGAAGGACTCCTCGCGGGACCTGGACTTCTCCAGTCCCAGGAACTTCATCGTCTTGCCCCCGGTCAGCCCGTAGAACAGGATGTTGCGGCCGTAGGGGATCAGGCAGATCCAGCTCAGACTCTCTTCTTCCTTGATCAGGTTGAGCCCCAGGTAGCGCATGGGGGTCAGGTTGGTGGTGTGCAGGCTCAGGACCCCGTCCTCGAAGTAGTACTCGGCGCGATAGATGGTGCCGCCGAAGGTCAGGTCTTCCTGGAAAAGGTAAACCTGTTCCACCGCCGGGATCTCCCCCGGAAACTCGCGGTCGGGGAGCGGCCGGCGGTTGAGCGGGTCGTCGATGAGGTGGGACTCGGAGAACAGGGTGCGCATGCGCTTCCGGCTGGCCGAGTAGTATTCCAGGCCCTTCATCCCGCTCACCGCGTTCATCAAGTTATAGAGCCTGCGCAGGCCTTCGGGAGTGTCCAGGGCCTCGCCAGTGCCCGGGTGGACTGCCAGGATCTCCACGCCCACGGTCAACCGGCGGGCGCTGATCTCCTCCAGGATCTGGGCCCGGCGGGGCAGCTGCGGCAGCAGCCTTGGTGAGGCGCCGCCGGTCAGGCTGCCGCGCAGCTCTCCGGAAGCCTCCAGCTCCTGCCGGATGGCGGGCTCCAATGGCTCCAGACGGGGGGCCTGCGCCCCCAAGCTGACCAATCCGGCGACGGCGAGCAGCGCGATTGTCAGGCTTCTCCGGCTCATGGTATGCTCAATTTATTCGACTCAGGCTTTCCACTGCAAGAGGCTTGGCTTGATTCCTATGGCGGAGTGCATAGTCTTCACCGGCGGCGGCACGGCGGGGCACGTCTTCCCGGCCCTGGCGGTTCTCGACGAGCTGGCCCCGCGTTGGGGCGGCCGGGTGGTGTGGATCGGCTCTTCTTCCGGAATGGAGCGGGAAATCCTCCGCCGGCGGGCCATCCCTTACTACGGCATCCCCACCGGCAAGCTGCGCCGCTACTTCTCCCTGGCGAATTTTCTGGACCTGTTCCGGGTCCTGCTCGGCTTCTTCGCCTCCCTGGCCGTGCTATTCAGGGAGCGGCCCCGCCTGGTGTTTTCCAAGGGAGGCTACGTCACGGTTCCGCCGCTGGCCGCCGCCCGCCTGCTGGGCATCCCCTCGTTCACGCACGAGTCCGACCTGAACCCCGGGCTGGCCACCCGCATCAACGCGCGCTCCGCCGAGCGCGTGCTGGTCAGCTTCGCCCAGTCCGCCGGCTACCTGCGGCCCGCGCTGCGGGCCAAGGTGCTGCACACCGGAAACCCCGTGCGCCGCGCCCTGCTCGGGGGGAATCCCGCGGCGGGCCGCGCCCGGGTCGGCTGCCCCGCGGAGCGGCCGCTCCTGCTGGTGCTGGGGGGCAGCCTGGGCTCCGCGTTCATCAACGATGCGCTGGAGCGGGGTCTGCCCGAGCTCACTTCGCGGTGTTTCGTGGTGCACCAGATGGGCTCCGCCCATTACCGGCCTGCCGGCCGG
>MIBK01000161.1:0-15607 GCA_001829505.1 Spirochaetes bacterium RBG_16_67_19
GTTTCACGATCCGCAGGCCCGAGGCGCCGTCCGTGGCCAGGGCATGGCGGCCGTTCAGGATCAGGTCCTGCGGGTCCGCTCCCAGGGCCAGAGAGGTGACCAGGGAAGCGTCCGAGAGCGCCGCCGGATTGGACACGTTGATCAGCACCAGGCCCGCGGTGGGCTCCAGCACGTAAGCCTGGGCGCCGAAGGCGGCCACCCCCGCGCTGCCGAAACTGTCCGGAGCTCCGGGCCGGGTATCACACGGGCCATAAGCGCTCATGTAGGAGGCGCTGGCCGGGTTGACATTCACGGCCCACAGCCCCAGGCCGGGTCCCTGGTCGCTCACGAAGGCCCAGTCCCCGTACAGCGACAGGTAGCCGATGATCATGCCCGAGCCCAGACCGCTGCCGACCGAAGCCGGGATGGCCGGCTGGGAAACGTCCAGCACCTTCAGGCTATTGGGCTGGAAGTAGGCCCCGTCGGTGGTATAAGCCCGCTCGCCGCGCAGCTCCACGTCCTGCATTCCGCCCCCCGCCGAGTCGTAGATGCCGATGCCAACCGGCTGGGCGGGGTTGGAAACGTCATACACCTGCAGCCCGCTGCCGGACGCGGCGTACAGGTAGTCCCCCTTGATCGCCACCCGCTCCAGGTAGCTGGAAATGGGCGCGACCGAGCCGACGAAAGCCGGGGAGCCGGAGTTGGAAACGTCCACTACCGTCAGGCCATTGACGCCGGCGGCCACGAAGGCGTACGGGCCCGAAAGGGCCACGTCCACCGCACCCGTGATGGTGTAGCTTCCCAGCCCCGCATCAGGTGGCAAAGTCGGATCGCCGATGTCGATGAGCTGCAGCGCTGCAGTTCCCGCCGCATACACGATGTCGCCGCGCACCGCCAGGCCTTTCAGCCCGCCGGCCGAGCTATAGCTGCCCTCCACGGACATGGAGCCGGGCAGACGCAGGTCCACCACCTGGAACAGCGGCAGGCCGGAAGCTAGGAAGGCGTAGCTGCCATCTGTATCGATGCCGCCCGGCGTGCCGGGGGTGTCCAGGAACTCGCTCTTCACCGGCGCGCTCGGGGTGGATACGCCGTAGACCTGCATGCCGATCTTGTCAGCGGCGTAGGCCTTGCCGCCCGATATGCGCAGGTCGGAGGCGTAGCCGCTGGTATCCGCGGTCTGGCCCACTTCCGTCAGGTTCAAAGGGTACTTGCCCACTACGAACAAACAGTATTCCGGCGGCGGCTCGATGTCCGCGTTGCGGGTGGCCAGCAGATACACGTAGTCATCGCTGACGGCCAGGAGGTTGGGATTGTAGTCAGGGTCCGTGAAGGTACGGTACTCGAACAGCTTCTGGCTGGCGCCGAGGTTGTAATAGTAGAACTCCCTCAGCTCGTTGGCCGAGGTGGAGGTGTTCAGCGCCGTCACGTAGACAAAGGTGTAGTTGGGGTAGGCCTCCACGTAATCCACTTCCACGTCCAACAGGCTCAGCACGCTAGCCGGATAGCGCGTGCGGTAGTCGTCGATATTGTCCAGGTTGTCGGCGTTCAACAACAATAGGTTGGTGTTCCCCGAACCATCGATCACGTACAGGTGGTTGCGCATGGCATCCAGCGCCAGCGCCGTAGCATCAGCGATCGCAGGGGCGCCGGTATAGGTTGACTGAATTACAGGAAAGTCCGGCGAGGCGAGGCTCAGTACCCGCACCCCGCCAGCGCCATCCGCCAGGTACAGGTAACTTCCTTGAATGACCAGGTCTTTAGCATTGGTCGTGCCGATCGTACGCAGGTAGACCGGAGCGGCCGGGTCGGTGATGTCGACCACCAGCAGCCCCTGCGCGCCGGCGGCCACGTAGGCGTAGTTGCCGGCGATCCGCACCTTTTGGGCGGCATAGGGCAGGGTCAGGCTGGTGATGCGCTCGGCTTGAGGCGGCACCTGGAAGGTCTGCGCCGCGTTGAAGGTGCTGACAATGCTGCCCTCCAGAGAGGGCTTCACCTTGTAGTAGTACCAGGTGTCCTCGGAAACGTTGGTGTCCGTGAAGGAGAAGCCGCTCAAGACCCCGGTGTAGTTCTCGTAAGGGCCGTTTTCGCTGGTGGCCCGCAGAACCTCGAACTCCTCCGTGGCTTCGATTTGAGCCCACTCCAGGGAGATTTCCCTGTACCCGCCCCGGACCAGGGGGGCCAGGGTCAGCGGGGACAGCGGGATGGTGCGTACGTACCCGGACCAGTAGTCCGGCGGCTCGTCCATGTGCGCCCGCAGCAGGAAGATGTGCAGGGCCCCGTTCTTCAGCCCGGTCAGGGGTACCGTGGTGGCCATGGGCCCCAGATCGATCGTGCTGCCGTAGCTCTCCGAGGGCAGGGTGCCGTTGGCGGTGTAATACACGGTGTAGCCGGTGGCCCCGTCCACCGGCTCCCAGCTCAGGTCGACCCGCTTGCTGGAAGGGGTAGCGGTGAAGGAGGAGACGGAGCTGCCGGGGTAGTTCAGGGTGATGGTTTTGCTGGCCTGGTTGTCGTTCCAGTCCTGCGCCGTCAGGGTGATGACGATCGGGCCGTTGAAGGTCACCGTATCGAACTGGAAGGAAAAGGCGCCGTCCGCGCCGATGGAGGCCAGAGGCACCTCCCCCTGCGTCAGCAGCCCCAGGGTGCCGGCCACCAGGAAGCCTACCTCCCGCAGCTCGCCCGGGACATGCGCGATGCTCCCCTGCACCGTCACGGTCTGGGTGTATTGGCTGTTGTCCTGCGGCGAGGAAATAGTGATCACGGGAGCCGACTTGTCGGTCATCTGAGCCAGCACGCTGCCGGTGATCGGATTGGGGCAGGCGCTCAGGCCCAGCAGGGCGGCGGCGGCCGCCAGCAGCTTGAAGAAGCTCGGCCGGTTCATTGCTCCTCCTCTTCCACGAACGACACGCCGCGGCTTCTGCCCGCGGCGGCGGCCCGCTCCGTGCCGGAGGCGCCGACCTGGGCCAGATAGGTGAACTCCCTGGCTCGTTCCGGATCCAGCTCGGCGGCCCGGGCGTAGTACTTCTGGGCCTCCGGGTAGTTCTCCAGCTCGTGGTAGGCCTTGGACATGTTCAGCAGCACCAGCTGGGCCAGCGACTTGCCCTGCCCGCCCCTCTTGGCCAGGGCCTCCTGCACGCCCTGGTAGCTCTTCAAAGCCTGGGCGTAGTTCTTCCGGGCGAAAGCCACGTTGCCCAGGTTGACCCGGGCAGCCAGGTAGCCGGGATCGATCTGCAGTGCCCGGCCAAAAGCCGCCTCCGCCTCCTCGTACTTGCCGAAGCGCACATAGGCCATACCCAGGCGGTTGTAGTCCAGCTTGTCCCCGCTCCTGCGGGCCTTGTCGGCGCTGTCCTTGACCAGCAGCCCGGCCAGCTTGTCCAGGTCGCGGGCGAAGCCGCGGGCGATGTTGGCCCGGTTCCCGTACTGCAGCCCCAGGTCCGACTCCCGCAGGCCCACCGGCCGGAACAGGGCCTGGGCCTCGCGGGTGCGGTACAGCCGGCGCTCCTGCCCGGCGAAGGCGTTCCACAGCTCCATCCCCCGCCTCCAGGCCTCCGGGAAATCCCCGGTGCCGATCAGGGTGATCTCCACCGGGACCCACAGCTCCCCGTCAAGGGCGAGGGTCATGGCCCGATCCGGGTGCAGCTCCCGGTAGCCGGCGGCCGCCACCTTGGTGTTCAACGCCGCGTAGATGTGGCCGGGCACGGTGATGAAGGCCGTTTCCACGCCCACCGATTCCAGCAGGCTGCAGAAAAGCACGGTCAGGTCGTCGCAGTCCCCAGCGATGGTCTTGAGCGTATCCCGGGGCAGGCTCACCGAGTCCACCAGCTTCGCGTCGCCCTGCGCCCGGGTGAAGGGCGAGCTGGGATCCGCCTGGTAGAGCAGCCCGATCTCGGCCAGCGCGCTGAACAGCTGCATGGCCACCTGCAGGGGCTCGTTGTACAGCGGCTGCGTGGAATCCTTGAAGAGCTGGCGCACGAAGCTGGCGTAGTTGCGGATGGCCGAGTCCGCCGGGGTGATGAAGGCCCCCACCTTGCGGTCGTCGTCCCAGGTGATGGCCTTCTTGTCGTACAGGTCGTAGCTCACCGACTGGCGCTGCTCCGCGGGGCGGTCCCGCAGGCGGTAGGTGACGATCACCTCCCCGGTGAGGGGGGTGACCCCCTCGGTGGTGAACACCGCCTGGTTGAAGGAGGCCAGCAGCGGCACCGTGACGCTCTGGCCGGCGGCCAGCTCGGGCACGGCGAGGCTCTGGGTGGGCGAATCCATGAAGCCCGCCTGGTAGAAGGAAACCTCCAGGTCGCGCACCGGCTGCTTTTCGGTGTTGGTCAGCACCACCTGGCCGATGGGGTTCTTGACGTAGTGGCTCTGCATCGCGCCGAAGGCCGGCGGGACGGACACCTCGCTGAAACGCAGGCTGCGGATCAGGGACTGGGCGGAATCCGGGTCTTCCCCGAAGCGGTAGTTCAGGGCGAAGCCCAGCCCGAAAAGCAGGCCGTTGAAATCCTTCAGCGGGCTCAAGGACAGCAGGTACTTGAGGCTGGGGCGGATGTCGATGCTCAGGCTGTAAGAAGGGTCCAGGCTGATCTTGCCGCCGGCGCTGAATATCAAATTCGGGCTGCCCACCGCGCCGGTGTCCACGACGTTCGGAAACACCGCCTCGCTGAAACCCGCGGCCAGCTCGGCGCCCAGCTCGAAGTTCTTCACGAAGCGGTTGCTGTATCCCAGGCCGACGGCCCCGAACCAGTGGCTGTGGTCCCACTTTTCCGGGAAGACGGGGTCCATGCTGTCGAAGCGCAGCATCCCGCCGCGCAGAAAGCCCTGCAGCACCGGCCAGCGGGGCAGCGGGTAGCGCACGTCGGCGGAAAGCTCGAAGATCGTGTAATCGCCGTTGTAGGTGCGCAGGGGCGTCAGGGTCTGGTACTCCACCCCGATGGACAGCGGGAAGCGGTAGCGGTCGTTGAAATCGATCTTCTGCTCCTGGGCGGAAGCCGGCCGGCTCCATCCGGCCAGCAGGAGCCCGGCCGCCAATAACGCCGAGGGGCCAAGCCTTTTTCCTGGTTTCTTCATGGGGTGCCTCTATAGGTAAGCATCTTGGTAAAGTATATCGCTCTCAAAAACAGAAAACAAAGTCCCGTTGACCAGCCTCCAGGGGCCGTACTATCCTGCAGTTCCGATGGAACAGTTGATGAGCCTGGCACTGCAGGCCGACGAGGCGCACCTGCGCCGGGTAGGAGAGCTCCTCGGAAACGGAGCGCGGCAGGCGCCCGAGCTCTGGGCCCCGGGGGTCTGCCGTGAAGTGTACGTGACGGTGCCCGGCGCCGAGATCCGGGCCTTCCACTGCCGGCCCGCCGTCCCGGCGGCCCGCCGGCCGATCGTGCTGGTGCCGGGCTGGGGGACCATCCCCCAGGGCTTTCAGGGCTTCTACGAGATGGTCCACGGGCAGGCCGAGCTGTACTACCTGGAGACGCGCGAGAAGCTGTCCAGCCGTCTGGGCCGGAAGCCGGACATGTCCGTGCTGCGCAGCGCGCGGGACATCCAGGCAGCCCTCCAGGCCCTGGGGCTGGCCGGCAGGGACTTCGTGCTAGTGGGCACCTGCTGGGGGGCCTCGATGATTCTGGAAGGCCTCCTGAGCGGCGAGCTGGACGCCCCGACCATCATCCTGGCCGACCCGATGCACACCCTGTGGTTTCCCAAGTGGGTGCTGCGCTGGATCTCCCCGCTGCTGCCCGCCGCCCTGGTGCGCCTGATGCGCCCCGTGCTGAGGCAGGCCATGCTGGGGGACATGAAGGAGAACGCCCAGAAGCAGCGCACCTTCGCCTTCGTGAACAGCGCCGACATCTGGAAGTGGAAGAAGTCCGCCGAGGCGGCGCGCGAGTTCGAGCTGTTCGGCCGCCTGCAGAAGGTGGACCGCGAGCTGTTCGTGCTCAACGGCACCGCGGACAAGGTGCACGACCAGAGCCATTATCCGCGCATCGCCCGGGAGCTGCCGGGCGGGCGGTTCCTGTTCGCGCCCGTGGACGAGAGCCACCGAGAGCGGATGTTCGCCGCCGTGGCGCTGCAGTTCGCCCGCCAGTCGGCCGCCGACGGGCTGCCGGCCTCTTTGGCCGGCTTCGAGAAGAGGGTCCGTTAGGCAGGGGCCCGGACGGCGAGGAATGTGGAGATTCGATCCTGAGCTGAGATCACTCGCTTGTTGACAAGGCCGAATGGGGCGAGATAGCATTATCGAGAAGGATTGCAGGTGAATCCGAAGCAACGCCCGCATCACGCTCTCTACATCCGGATTCTGCGCGCCATGACCCCAGAGCAGCGGCTCGCCAAGGCATTCGAGCTCGGCGAACTGGGCAGGGAGCTGCTGCGGGCTGGAGTCCGGCAGCGATACCCCGACTACCCGGCGGCGGCGCTGCGTGGCATGGAGCTGGAGCGGATCGCCCGATGTCACAACAGGAACTACTGATCGCGGTAGCTGCGTCCCTCGATGAGCAGAGCGTTGCGTACTTGCTCACGGGCTCGATCGTCTCAAGTCTGTTCGGCGAACCCAGGCTGACCCATGACATCGATATACTGGTGCAGGCCTCCGCGCTCGATCCGCCCAAGCTCGCCCGGTCCTTCCCGCCGCCCCGCTACTACCTTGACGCCCCGGAAAGTATCGAGCGGACGATACGCGAAGGCTCGATGTTCAACCTCATCGACGTAAGTACCGGGGACAAGGTCGACTTCTGGATCCTGTCGGACAGTCCATTCGACCTGTCGCGCCTGCAAAGGCGGAAACGGCTGAACCTGTTCGGTGCCCTGGTCTGGGTCTCCTCCCCCGAGGACATCATCATCGCCAAGCTGAGCTGGGCGAAGCTCTCTGGAAGTAGTGAAAAGCAGTTCCAGGATGCGCTGAGAGTATTCGAGGTGCAAGGCGTAGCTCTGGACTTGGGCTACTGCGAACTGTGGGCCGCTCGGCAGGGCGTAAGGCAGCTCTGGGAGAGGCTGCTCGCTGAAGCTGAGCAGCAGCCATGAACTTGGGCACATAGGCCCCAATCTCCGCTAGGCCGCCGGGGCGATCGAGGAGCCGGCCCGCCCCCGGGCGAGGCGGCGCTCCAGCAGGCGCACGATCAGGGACAGGCTGATGGTCAGGGACAGGTACAGGAAAGCCACCACGTTGTAGGTCTCGAAGAACTTGAAGGTGCTGGCCGCGTAGACCTTGCCCATCTGGGTGATGTCCTGCACGCCCAGGGCGCTGACCAGGGCCGAATCCTTGATCATGGCCACCAGCTCGTTGCCCAGCGGGGGCAGCACGTTGCGCACCGCCTGGGGCAGGATGATGTGCCGCAGGGCCTGCCCGCGGCGCAAGCCCAGGGAGCTGGCCGCCTCCCACTGCCCGGCGTGGATGGACTCGATGCCGGCGCGGAAGATCTCCGAGATGAAAGCCCCGTAGCCGATGGTCAGGGCGATGATGGCCCGGGCGGTGAAATCCAGGCTGCGGATGTCCAGGGGCCGGACCAGGCCGCTGACCAGCAGCGGGGTCAGCAGGAAGTTCACGGCTTCCACCAGTCCCGGAGCCCCGATGAAGGCGATGTAGTAGAGGATCACCAGCATCGGCACCCCGCGGATGACCTCCACCCAGAAGGTGGCGATCTCCCGCAGCACCCGGGAAAGGGAGACCCGGCACAGGGCAATGAAAAGCCCGCCCAGCGTGGCCAGCACGAAGGCTGCCACCGAGACCCACAAGGTGGTGGCCAAGCCCCGGACGGCGGCCCGGAAGATGAGGCGGTAGTCCCCGCGGCTGGCCACGCTCCAGGCCAGCAGCAGGCCCAGCAGGATCACCGCCAGCAGCCAGAACGGCAGCTGCCGGAGGCCGCCGGACAGCGGGAGCAGGTGCTCGGAGCCGGGGCGGTCCTTCAAGCTATTTCGCGCTGTACTCGAAGAACCACTTGGTATCCAGCCTGGCCAGGGTGCCGTCCGCCTTCATGGCCCGGATGGCGGCGTTGAAGGGGGCCACCAGGTCGGAGCCGGGCTTGAAGATGAAGCCGAAGTCCTCGGTGCCCAGGGGCTCTCCGATGACCTTGAGCTTCTCGGGATTGGCGCCCACGTACCCTCGGCCGGAGGCGGCGTCCATGAGCACGCAGTCCACGTCCCCGGCGATCAGGGCCTGCACCGCGGCGCCGAAGGTCTCGAAGAGCTTGATGCGCGGATTCGCTTCGTCCCCGTCCAGCACGCTGTACACCGCCACGTAGAAGTTGGTCGTGCCGGCCTGCGAGCCAATCAGCAGCTTGGGGTCGGCGCCCAGCTCCGGGGCGCTGCGGAAGCGAGCCTCCTCCTTGCGCACCAGCATGAACTGCTGGCTCACCATGTAGGGCTCGGAGAAGTCCACCTGCTGCCTGCGCTCCTCGGTGATGGTGATCCCGTCCATGCCCACGTCGTACTGCCCTTCCCGCACGGCCTGGATCATGGTGTCCCAGGCGGTCACGTTCCACTGCACCCTGGCCTTCAGCCGCCGGGCGATTTCGTTGACTGCGTCGTACTCCCAGCCCATGGCCTTGCCGGTCCGCGGGTCGACGAAGTTCAGCGGCAGGTAGGCGTTCTCCGTGACGGCGCGGATCAGGCGCCCCTTCAGGTCCGGCAGCTTACCCTGTGCGGAAAGGGAAACGACCAGCAGGAGGCCCAGGACCGCGAGTAGGAGCTTCTTCATAGGATCCCTCCTTATCCCTAGCCGGAAGATATAGAAAAACCCCTGCACCTTCAACCATTTGCTACTGCGAGACGTCGCGGAGAGGCAGCGCAGCGCCCAGATTGCCAGCCTGTCAGCGCACCTCGATGCAGCCACTCATCGTTTGCTCGAATGCATCAGGGGCTTCGACGAGGCGTGCGGCTGGCACGAGCAGGGTGCCGTTTCTTGCGCGCACTGGCTGGTCTGGCGGGTCGGATGGGACCCGGGCACCGCGCGCGAACGAGTGCGGGTGGCGAGGGCGTTGGGCAAGCTGCCCGCGATCGACGAAGCGCTTCGTTCCGGCAGGCTGTCGTATGCCAAGGTCCGGGCGCTCACGCGGGTGGCGACGCCCGAAACCGAGCCGAAGCTCCTGGAAATGGCGATGGTGGCGACCGGGGCTCAGCTGGAGCGGCTGTGCCGGGGCTATCGGGCCGCTTGTGAGGGCGAGAGGGCGCCGGTGCCGGAGGAGCGTTCAGTACACCAGCGGCTGTTGCCTGGAGGAATGGTCAAGCTGGAGTTGGTGCTCGAGCCGGATGAGGCGGATCTGATCCTGCGCGCCGTGGACCGTGCCCGGGAGGTGCACGCCGAGCAGGCCGAGTTGCCCCAGCCAGGGAAGGCCGCCGAAAGCGGTGGCGTTTCCGCGGAAACGTGCTGGCCGTCGCGGGCGGACGGCGCGGTGAGGCTCGCCGAGTCATTTCTCGCTGGCCATGCCGTGACGGGAACCGGCGGGGATCGGTTCCAGGTGGTGGTTCATCTGGGCCAGGAGGTGCTCGGCGCGGACGGCGCCTGGGCAGGGACCCTGGAAGACGGAAGCCGCGTTTCCGCGGAAACGCTGCGCAGGGTAGCCTGCGATTGCGGTCTGCTCGCCGTAAGTCAGGATGGAGAGGGGCTGAACATCGGCCGCCGTGCCCGCAGCGTTCCTCCTGCCATCCGCCGCGCCTTGATGCTGCGCGACCACGGCTGCGCCTTCCCGGGGTGCACGCACACGCGATTCCTGCACGCCCACCACATCGAGCACTGGCTCCACGGAGGGAACACCAGCCTTGAGAACCTAGTCATGCTCTGCACCTTATGCCGATATCGGCATAAGGTGCACTATGCCGCCTGCCGGATTATGCCGACTTCGGGGGCCCACGGGCTATCGCAACGGTTGTTGCCGCTTGGGCTGGCGGCATAATCAGAGCGCGTTCAGGAAGGCCAGCAGGCGGTCGGGAGGCCGGTAACGGCGTGCGGCCGCGGGGCTGGGGGCGGTCTTGGCCAGGGCACGTTGCTTCGCGGCGAGGTCGACTGCGAGATAGACGTGGGTGGTTTCGACCGACTCGTGTCCGAGCCACAGGGCGATGACTGCGGAATCGATGCCGGCCTCGAGCATCCGAACCGCCCGTGTGTGCCTCAGGAGGTGGGGAGAGAGGCGCTTGGTGGTGAGCGAAGGGCAGGAGGCGGCGCCCGTGGCAGCATGCTTGTGTAAACGCTTCTCGACTGCGTCGCGGCTCATGAAACCGCCACGGCTGCTTGGGAAAAGCGGCCCGGTGGGCTCAGCGGGCTGTTCGCTGAGCCAGGCTCGCAGGACGGCGCAGGTCTCTTTCCGCAACGGGGTTACCCGCTCCTTGCGTCCCTTGCCCAGGCACCGGACGTGGGCCCCAGGCCCGTCAACCTCGAG
Organism: Spirochaetes bacterium RBG_16_67_19; assembly: GCA_001829505.1. GTDB lineage: Bacteria > Spirochaetota > Spirochaetia > SZUA-6 > DRHE01 > MIBK01. Next base: position 10,326 of record MIBK01000161.1, read on the forward strand.
GTCGGCCCGCGTGAGGTGAGTGATCTCCGAGACACGCAAACCGGTCTGCTCGGCGAGCAGCAACAGCGCGTGGTCGCGTCGGCCGATCCAGCTGGCGCGCTCCGGTGCCGCGAGCAAGGCATCGGTTTCCTGCTGGGTCAGGAACTGGACCGTCTTTCGGTCGAAGCGCTTCTGCGGGATGGCCAGCACGCGCTGGATCAAAGCGCTGTGCTCGGGAGCCTCGGTGGCCGCGTAGTGGAAGAAGGAGTGGATGGCCGACAGCCGTGCGTTGCGCGAGCGGGGCGAGTTCTTCCGCTGGGTCTGCAGGGAATCGAGGAAGGCGGTGATCAGCGGGGCTTGGAGGTCGGCGAGGAGGAGCTCTGAGGGGTTCTTCCCCAGCTGTTGCTGCACAAATCGCAGCAGCAGCCGGAAGGTGTCGCGGTAGGAGGCGATGGTGTTCGGGCTGGCTTGGCGTTGCTTGATGAGCCGATTGAGGAAAAATGTCTCCAGAAGGGGGGCGAGGTCGGTCATGGACTCACCTCCTGGCAAAGGCTGCGGCGCTCGCTGACCAACAGGAGAAGCTCAGGGACCGCGCTGAGATACCAGTAGGTCATGGTCGGGTTGAGGTGGCCCAGGTAGGTGGACAGCAGGGGCAGCCGCGATTGCACCTGCACACCGCTGCGATACCAGCCGATGAGCGTCTGCGCGGCGTAGGTATGCCTCAGGTCGTGGATACGCGGGCGGCGTGGGCTGGCCGTGGCCAGACCCGCCCGGTCGATCAAACGATGGAACCGGCGATGGACGTTGCTGTAGATCAGCGGCTTGCCACTGCGCGAGAGGAACAGGCGCGAGGAGTACTGCAGGGGCAGAAGGCGGTCGCGAGTTCGGGCATAGCGGCCGAGGGCCTGCACGGTCGAGGGGTGAAGCGGGAGCTCACGGGACTTGCCGAACTTCGTCTCGCGGACCAGCAGTACAGCTCGGTTGTGGTCGAGGTCACGGCGGTCAAGCCGTATGGCCTCCCCCACGCGCATGCCTGTGACGGCGAGCAAGCCCAGGAGGGTCATGTCGGTACAGGCACTGAGGCGATCCCGCTGTCCCCGCGCGGCCTCCAGGAGCCTCTGGATGTCCTGCTGCGAGTAGATGTAGGGTGTCGGGCGCCTGGATACGTGGCAGATCAGGTGATGAGGCGGGACCTCGGTCCGGGGATCAAAGGCCTGAGCGTACAGAGCAAACTGGCGGATGAGCCCTAAGCGGCTGGCAAACCAGTTGGGCGACGCCCCGAGCGGTTGGGTAGCCCACTGGAGGGCGAGCTTCGTCGTGATGCAGCTGCTGCCCTGAGCGAGCACTGACTGGACGAACTCCAGCAGGCGCCTGTCGGCATGCTGGAGCTTGTAGCCCATGGCGCGGCGGGTGGCGAGGTAGTCGGCGAGGATCTGGTGGAGGCTGTTCATGCCAAAGCTCCGGGCCACCTCTGGGCGAGCTCGCGCAACCGGGTATGGTCCACCTTGGCGTAGATCGCCGTGGTGGCGTGGTGGCGATGGCGCAGGACCTGTGAGATCTCCTCAAGAGTCGCTCCCCGGCGAAGCATGGTGGTGGCGGCGCTGTGCCTCAGGCGGTGAGCACCCACCGGCGGCAGCTGGGCGCGCTTGCAGGCGCTCCGGACGATAGCGATGATCGCGCCGCACTCCAGTGGGGTGTGGGGGGCCCGATGGCGCAGGAACACCGAGCGGCAGCTGGTCTTCCTGCGTCGCCGCAGGTAGGAGGCCAGCGCGCTGCCTACCTCGGCCAGAAGCGGCATGCGGTCCTTGCGCCCAGCTTTGCCACGGATGAGTAGAATGCCCTCCGACCAGTCCACGTCCTCGAGGCTCAGCGCCGCCACCTCCTTCGCCCGCAGTCCCAGGCGAGCCAGTAGCAGGAGCACCGCGTAGTCGCGTCGGCCCAGAGTGCAGCGTCTGTCGCAGCTCTCCACGATGGCCTTCACCTGCTCGGCAGCGAGGTACTTGGGCAGGGAAGCCATTCGCCAGCCGGCGATCTTCGGCACAGCGCCCCTGAGGTCCGTGGCGATGTCGCCTCTGAGGTGCAGGAAGCGCAGGAAGGAGCGCAGGCCGGTGAGCGTCGCCCGGGTGCGCTCGAGGCTCGATCCCCGCGAGCTCTCCAGCACATAGCCCTTGACCGTAGCACCGTCGAGCCGACACAGATCCAGCTGCCCAGACGCTGAGGTCTTCACAAGCAACTGCCGGGCTACGCTGCGGTAGATTTGAGCCACACGGGGGCTGAGCTCTCGATCGTGGAGCAGCGAGCCCTCGTAGTCGATCAGCAACTGCTCCAGCGGTGTCTGTGGCGGCGCGGCCGCCGGAATCTCGGGCGTCAGCCCCGCCTCGGCAAGGTAGCGGCGTATCGCAGCGAGGCTGCGGGGGCTCAGGAAATGAGTGTAGCCTTCAGCTCGCCTCGCGCGAAAGAATGAGTCGATCTGTTCATCGAATAGGTCGCGTAGGCCAAGGCCCTGCTGCTGGAGCCATCGGCTCAGGTGACTGGCGAGGCGCAGCAGATTCCGGCACGAGAGCATCGTGTAGCCCTGTCGAAGCAGGTACGACCTGATCTCAGCTACGTGATCGGCCAGGGGTCCGGAAATCCGGATGGTAGGGAAATGCATTGTAACCTCCATCCCAACCGTTGGTCGGGTAGAGGTCATAGTGCCTCAAGAGGCCCGGATTATGCCGCCAAGGGTAGAGAGAAAAACTCAATCGGTGGCAGGAAAACCGCGGGCCTGGCCGCGCAAGTCGGCATAATCCGGCAGGCGGCATAGTGCACCTTCCATCATCACCTGGTGCATGAGGGCGGGTGGACGATTATCGCGCAGGCGAATGGCGCTTTTACTTTCCACTCACCCGTTGGCAAGCCGCTTGCGCAGGAGCCACCACGGGAGCGCATTGACAACGTCCTGGTGTGGCTGCACGAATGGGCGCAGCAGAGGAACCTGGACCTCGGCCCTGAGGTCAACACGCCGCAGGGCGACGGAACGACCCCGGATTACGACCTGGTGGTGAGCGGGCTATTGTCGGCGGGGTGACATCCCAGACGAACGATGAGAATTACCTGACAGGCTGTAGTTATCCGCCGCTGTTTTGGATCGCCCGACGCTTGCCCAATTCGGGGCGTTGCCTGCTCGTCAAATCCCCAACCGTGCGATCCCTGCCCGCCAGGGCAGGCACCAGACCGACCCGATCTTCTTCTCATGCGGGTCCCGGCTGAGGCAGAAGGCCTCTGCCGGAACAAGGTCGGGGTAAGAACGGTTGAGCGCCAGAGTGTCGCGCTCGGTCACCCGGTCGCTTGACTTGATCTCCACAAGGGCCCTGGGCATGCCCGGCCGGTCGATGATCAGGTCGATCTCCGCATCGCCCTCGGTCTTGAGGTAGGAAAATCTCCAGTCGTTTTTGGCGTAGGAGCTGAGACGCATGATATCAACGATCAGGAAGTGTTCGAAGGCTTCTCCGAAGGCATAAGTCCCTTCGCGCAACTCCACCGTGAGCGTCCTCTCCAGAGCGCGTTTGGCCCCGGTATCGAAGGTCAAGGCGTACGCTCTGAGAAACTGGCTCCTGTCCTCGTTAGAAGCGTACTGGAACACCTTCGGAAGCGTGCCCCACTGAAGGCAGCTGAGAGATCAAAGGCATCGCCAATTTCCCTGTGGGTCAGAGGAAAGAGGTTGTACACGAACGCCCTTCCCGCGAGGAGGTTCGATGCGCCCCGCCTGAGCTTCCTGCCGCTGGATCCGGTGATGACATACTGCAGCGAGGTCGTCTCGATCAGTTTGTGCACCAGGTCGAGCAGGCGTGGGGCTTTTTGGATTTCGTCGATGACGACCCTTTGGATCGATCCGGAGAGCCCGCTGATTCGTCGCTCCAGTTCCTGCGGGGTCCTCGCAAAGAGAGCAAAAAGCGAATGCAGGAGCGTCGTCTACAGAAAGAAGCTGTTCTCAGGAGGCAACGACAAGCTTGTTGAGCGGCCCGCCGGGCTACTTTCCCCGCAGGTAGGCCAGGTGCGGGATGAGGATGCGGTTGGGGTTGCCCGTGCCCTCGTAGAACAGGTCCACGATCGGCACCCCGTAGTCCTCCTGCATCTTGCGGTAGATCGAGGCGGTGACCACCCCCGGGCAGCAGAACATGGGGTTCAAGTGCAGCACCGCCTCCGCCCCGCCGTGCTCCAGGTAGTACAGGGCGCGGCCCAGGTTGATCGAGGTCTCCCCCACGATGAAGTGCTTCACCCGCCAGGCCTCCATCAGGCGCACGCCTTCGGCGAAGTCCGGCTCCAGCTGCTCGCCGATCAGGTCCGCGGCCAGCTTCTCATAGCGGCTCTCGATGGCGCGCAGCAGGCGGTAGTGACGCGGGTCGTCCCCGTGGAAGCGCACGTCGGCGTAGTAGTAGCAGAAGGCGTACTCGGTCATGGAGGGCAGCACCAGCTCCGCGCCCTGGCTCTCCACCAGGTCCAGCACGCGCTGGTTGGCGGCTTCGCTGTACTTCACGTACAGGTCGCCCAGCACCGCCACGCGCGGCCGGCGGCCGGCGGACTCGTCGCGGGGGATGGCCCGGAACTCCTCGACGACGGCCGACAGCGCGGCGCGCAGGTCCCCGCCCTCGCGGATGGCCGCGCTCACCCGCTCCACGGCCCGGTCGAACACCTCGACCGTCTGCCCGGCCTGGCGCTCGTAGGGTTTGATGCGGTAGCGCAGCTTGTACAGCAGGCCGGCGGCGATGTTGGACTCGAAAATCCTGGCCGCCACGCTCTGGGGCAGGCGCTCGGCCAGGGCCATGCCGTTGATCTGGCCGATCTTCACCCCGCCCAGGCCGGCGGTGCGGAAAGCCAGCTCGGCCAGCACATTGAACTGGGGGAAGTTGCAGGCGTAGCAGGAGGTGGGCATGAAGAAGAAGGTGCGCGCCGGGTCCAGGCCGCCCTCCCGCAGCTTCTCGATGGCCCCGCCGACGATGGACACCAGCGGCAGGCACTCCCCGCCGCTGGCGTAGCGGTAGCCGGTGTTCAGGGCCTTCTCGTCGGCCTCCAGCACCACCGCCGGGTAGCCGGCGCGCGTGAAGCTGTCGGCCCAGAAGCGGCTGATCAGGCGGTCCAGGTACGGCACCAGAACCGTATCGCCGGGCTCGAGGCGATCGTCGCGCGGGCGGGTGGGCTCCGGCTTCACCAGGCCGGCCTCCCGGCGCAGGTGGTTGGCGAAGGAGCGCAGGCCCGCCTCCAGGCGCGTGGTGTAGCCCACGTCCGAGGCGTGCTCGTCCAGCTGCAGCACCAGGAAGGGC
>MIBK01000161.1:15811-15952 GCA_001829505.1 Spirochaetes bacterium RBG_16_67_19
CCTGCCAGAAGACCTCGGCGCCCAGCTCCTCCAGCTTGCGCGGCAGCCCCAGGTTGAGGGCGGGGTCGAACACCACGTAGGGCCGGCCCAGGAGCACCACCCTTGGTCGCCCGGCGGTCCCGGCTCCGGCGGTCCCTCCGT
>MIBK01000161.1:16094-17874 GCA_001829505.1 Spirochaetes bacterium RBG_16_67_19
TCCCCGGCCACCTGCTCCAGGCTCTGGCGGTGGAAGTAGACCAGCGGCGAGAGCAGCCGCTCGCCCAGCTCCAGGGTGGTGAGCTTGGCCACGATAGTAGGGAGGTACTGCGAGTAGTAGCAGAAGTAGTCGTCGCTGGTTTTCTTCCGGAACTCGAGGTCCCCCTGCAGGTCCGGGTCGTGCTCGTTGATCACCGCCGGGAAGAAGATGTAGTCCACCCCGCTTTCGGCCAGCTGCTCCACGTGTCCGTGGGCGGCGACCATGGGGGCACAGAAGTCGGAGTTGACCAGGGCCTTGCCGCGCTCCAGCGGGAGCCGCCCGGGGCGGCTAGCCTCCACCTGCAAGCCCAAGCGGGACAGGAAGAAGCGCCACAGCGGATAAAGCGATACGCCGTACAGGGCCAGGGGCAGGCCGATGCGCTTGGCGGGGCGTGCTGAAGTCTCGGTCTCCAGCAGGGGATGCATGGCCTCGGCGAAGCGCCGCTGCGGGGCGGCGGCCGTCTCCTCCGCCCGCTTCCGCGCGCCGTACTCCCGGCCGCATTTCATGCCCCAGCCCGCGCCCCGCCCATCCACGCTGGCCACGGTGAGCAGGCAGCGGTTGGCGCACAGGGCGCAGGCTTCTTGCGAGAGCTGGATGCCTTCGCTCTCCCACAGGAAGGCCGAATCCTCCCCGCGCTCGGCGGGAAAGGCCTCCCGGGCCAACAGGGCCGCGCCGAAGGCCCCGGTCAGGTGGCAGAAGGGGGACACGTGGATGCGCCGGCCCAGGCGCTGCTCGAAGGCCGCCACCAGCGCGGGGTTGCGCCCGGTGGCCCCCTGGAACACGATGTGCTCGCCCAAGGGGCTGCGGCCCACGACCTTGGACAGGTAGTTGTCGCGCACCGAGTGCAGCACCGCGGCGGCCACCGCCCGGCCGGACCAGCCTTCGGCCAGCAGCAGGCCCAGGTCGCGCTCCATGTAGACCGTGCAGCGGTCGCTGGTGTACGGGGCCTCGGCGCCCCCGGCCATGGCCGCGAAGTGCTCCAGGCTGACCCCCAGCCGGCGGGCTTGCTCCTCGATGAAGCTCCCGGTGCCCGCCGCGCAGGCGTAGTTCATGGTGGAGAAGTAGACCTCCCCGTCCCGCAGGCGCGTGAACTTGGAGTCCTGCCCGCCTATTTCCAGTATTGTGTCCACCGCCGGGTCCAGATGCACGGCCGCCCGCGCGTGGGCCGTAATCTCGTCGATGGCCAGCTCCGCCCGGAACAGCTCCCGGATCATGCCCCGGCCCGAGCCGGTGGTGGCCGCGCCGGCCAGGCGGAAGCCGTTTTCGGGGAGTACCGTACGCATGGAGGACAGCAGACGGCGCATGGCCTCCACCGGGCGGCCGGCGGTCGCGGTGTAGAACCCGCCCACGAAGCCGCCGTTCCCATCCAGGAGCACCGACTTGGTGCTGGTGGAGCCCACGTCCACGCCCAGGTAGAGCGGGCCTTGCGGAGGGTCCGGCGGCTCCGCGGCTGAAACCGTATCAGCGCGCAGCATCACCTCCACCTCGCCGTCCTGCCGGAACCGGAAGCCTTCGGCCGCAGCGCCGGCTATGCCGGTCACGGCTGTTGGCAGGGGCGGGCGGGCGGCCCTGCGGCGCGAGGTGCCGCGCAGCAGCTTCTCCACGTCGAGCCTCTGCTCGCGTCCCAGCAGGGCCGCTCCGACCGCGCCGGCCAGGTGGGCGTGGGCGTGGGCGGTTACGGTCAGGCCAAGTGACTTGCCCAGGGCCGCGACGATGGCCGCGTTGCGGGCCACCCCGCCCA
>MIBK01000161.1:17924-20250 GCA_001829505.1 Spirochaetes bacterium RBG_16_67_19
AGGGTCGCGGCCAGCCCCTCGCACAGGCCGGCGCAGACCGCCTCCAGGGAGTAGCCCTCCTGCATGGCGTGCACGATGTCCGTCTTGGCGAACACCGCGCAGCGGGTGGCGATGCGCGGGCGCCGGCCGCGATGCTCCCCCGCCTTGCGGTCCAGCTCCTCCACGGACAGCCCCAGGCGCCGGGCCTGCTGCTCGATGAAGCTGCCGGTGCCGGAGGCGCACGGCGGATTCACGCCGTGCTCGCGGTAGCGCCCGTTCTCGTCGTAGAAGATCAGGGCGAAAGACTCCCCGCCCACGGAGAACACGTTGCGGCAGCCGGGCAGCAGGCGCCGCGCGCCCTCGATCACGGCCAGGGCGGGGTCCAGGACCCCGGCCGCGGGCTCGGGCAGGCTGCCGGTCACCCCTGCCACCTGGTAGCCGCTCAAGGCCGGCTCGGCCAAGAGGTCCCGCAGCGCCCCGGCGATTTCGCCCTTGTGCTCCCGGTAGGAGGAGGCCGCCACCGCCTCCTCTTCCAGAAGCACGGCTCCCAGGTACAGGGAGCCGATGTCCAGTCCCAAACGGCGCATTCCAGTCCCCCCGGTAGATGTCATTCCGCTTCCGGGGTGAAGCCCCGGCGCAGGCTGTTCTCCGTGATCGTCCGCGGAAGCAGGAAAGAGAGCAGGTAGTCCGGGCCTCCGGCCTTGGTGCCCAGCCCGGACAGCCCCGAACCGCCGAACGGGTGGCGCCCCACCACCGCGCCGGTCAGGCCGCGGTTCAGGTACAGGTTGCCCGCATGAAAACCCCGGGCCGCCTTGGCCAGGTTCACGGGGCTGCGGCTGAACACCCCTCCGGTCAGGGCGTACGGGCTGTCGTTGGCCACGGCCAGGGCCTGCTCGAAGTCCTTCACCTTGAACACGCTCAACACTGGCCCGAAAATCTCCTCCGCGGCGATGCGGGAGCGGGGCTTCACGTCATGGAAGATGGCCAGCGGCACCGTGAAGCCCGGGCCGGCCGGGGGCTTGCGCACCAGCAGCGTCTTGCCTTCCCGGCGCCCCAGGTCGATGTAGCGCCGGATCCGGTCCCGGGAGGCCGCGTCGATCACCGCCCCCACCACGTTGGCCGGGTCCTCCACCGGACCCATCGGCAGGCTCTCCGCCGCCGCCTTCAGGCGCTCCAGGAAGCGGGCGTAAACCTCCCCCAGCACCACCACCCGGGAGCAGGCCGAACACTTCTGGCCCTGATAGCCGAAGGCCGAACGCACCACCTGGACCACCGCCTCGTCCAGGTCCGCGTCCGCGTCGACGATGACCGCGTTCTTGCCGCCCATCTCGGCGATCACCGCGCGCAGCTCCCCGGCCTCCGGGGCGTAGCGGCCGGCGCGCTCCAGGATGTGCAGGCCCACTTCCTTGCTGCCGGTGAAGGCCACCAGGGATACCGCGGGGTGGCCGGTGAGCAGATCCCCGGTCTGGGCCCCGCTGGCCGGAAGGAAGTTCAGCACGCCCGCCGGCAGCCCGGCCCCGACCAGCAGGCGGGCGGCCATGGAGCCCAGCACGGGGGTGAGGGAGGAGGGCTTGAACACCACGGTGTTGCCGGTCACCAGCGCCGCGGAGACCATGCCCATGGAGATGGCCAGCGGGAAATTCCACGGGGCGATCACCACGGCCACCCCGCGGGGCCTGTAGACCAGGCGGCTGGACTCGCCGGCCACCCCCAGCTCCAGCTGCCGCCCCAGGCGCAGCATCTGCCGGGCGTAGTACTCCAGGTGGTCGATGGCCTCGCAGACGTCCGCGTCGGCCTCCTCCCAGGCCTTGCCCGCCTCCAGGACTTCCAGCGCCGCCAGCTCGTCGCGGGCCTCCCGGGCCGCGGCGGCCGCCGCCAGCAGGGTCTCCGCGCGCGCATCCGGCGGCGTTTCCCGCCAGCCCGGCAGGGCCCCGGCGGCGGCGGCCACGGCGGCCTTGAGCTCCTGCCGGTCGGCGCTGACCGCCAGGCCGACCAGCTCGTCGGGCTGATTGGGATTGACCGAGACGATCTCGTGCCGCGCCTCCGCCTCCTTGCGCCGGGAAGCGGAGCTGGCCCGCTCCCGCCGGCCGATGAGCGGGCCGATGCGGTAGGGCAGCTTCTCCCGGACCGCCTGCAGGGCGGCCGCGAAGCGCTCCCGCGTTTCCGGCAGGGTCCAGTCGCGCACCGGCTCGTTGCGGAAAAGACGGGCGGCCTGGCTCGCGCCGGGCGCCCGCGGCGCTGCAGCCGCGGCGGACACGGCGGGCTCCCCGTGCTCGCCGGACTCCGCCGGCCCGCCGGCCCTGGGGGGCGCAATCCCCGCCGGGGTGCCGCCGCCCACTTCGCCGGG
>MIBK01000161.1:20256-22451 GCA_001829505.1 Spirochaetes bacterium RBG_16_67_19
GCCGGGCAACGCACCGGACTGTGCGCCGGACTGCGCGCCGGGAAGCAACGGGCCGATCACCGGCCCGCTCAAGACCGGCGCCGTTTCTTCCGCGGCCGGCTCTCCCAGGACAGGCAGCCCCGTTGCGGCGAAGGCGGGCGGGGTGACGGCCTGCGGTGCGGAAGGCCCCTGGGGGGCGCGCAGCAGCTCGCCGAGCCCCGGCCCCTCGCCGCCCTGGTAAGCCAGGCGCAGGAAGGCCCGGGGCGAGCTCACCTCCAGGAGGCGGCGGATCAGGTAGGCCATGCCGGGGACCATGCTGCCGATCGGAGCGTACACCCGCACGCGCAGGCCCTCGGCCACCAGCGCCCGCGCCAGGGGATCGGCCATGCCGTAGAGCACCTGGAACTCCAACCGGTCGGCGGGGACCTTGAGCTGGCGGGCGTTCTCCAGCACCCAGGCGATCGTGCGCACGTTGTGGGTGGCGCAGGCCAGGTCCAGGAAGGGATGGTTCTCCAGCAGGCGCCGGGCCTGCCGCTCGAAGGCCAGGTCCGTCTCGGCCTTGTCCAGGTAGACCGGTAGCGGCCAGCCGCGCTGGATGGCCCAGACCCGCTCGGCGTCCCAGTAGGCGCCCTTGACCAGGCGCACGGTGAAGCGCTGGCGGTGGCTGCGCGCCCAGGACAGCAGGTCGTCCAGGTCGCGGTCGCTCTCCTTCAGGTAGCTCTGCACGATCAGGCCGGAATGCGGGTAGTCCAGGAACTCCGGCTCCAGGTTCAGGCTCTTGTAGATCTCCAGGGTGAGGTTCTTGTGCTCGCGGCTCTCCATGTCCAGGATGACGTGCGCGCCGGTCGTCATCGCCCGGCGGTAGATCTCCCGCAAGCGTTCCTTGGCCCGCTCCACGGAGTGCCGGAAAGCCGCGGGCCGCAGCTGGGAATACAGCGCGGAGGGCTTGACCGAGATGTTGATCTTGGGCGTGTGCCCCCAGTCCAGGTTCAGGGTGCCGCTGCCCAGCGGCGGCCAGGAGCCGGCCAGCCCGGCCAGGTCCTCCAGGAGCTTCAGGTAGCCGGCCACGTGGGCCTCCGCCTCGCGCTCCGAGACCACCGCCTCGCCCAGGATGTCCGCCGAAAAGGCCGTCCCCTGGCCGCGCAGGGTCGTGAGCACGGGCTCGGCCTCCGCGAAGCTGGCCCCGGCGATGAAGATCCCGGCCATCTGGGCCAGGCGCACCGACAGCACCGAGGCGGTGTCCAGCGCCGCCGTGGAGTCCGGCTCGGCGCGCACGATGCCCAGGGCCTCGCCCTGGGCCGCCAGCTCGGGACGGCCGAAGTACTCCTGCACGTGGCGGGAAAGCTCAGGCGGAGAGCTCAACACGGGAAACACGTCCAGGAACCGCAGGAAAGCGATCCGGAAGGGCTCGCGGCCCAGGCATTGCTGGATGGCTTTCCCGGCCCAGGTGTCCTGGCGGAACACGGCGGGCTTCTCGGCCCCCATGGCCTTCAGGATGCGCTGGCCAGTCTTGCGCACCCTTGTTTCCAGGCTTGCGGCCATCTTCGGCTCCTACAGGGGGCGCTCGCCGGCCAGCTGCATCAGGACCCGCTCCGGGGTGAGCGGGGCGGCGAAGGCGAGCTCCCCGTCGGGACGGAAAGCCCGCATGGCGGCCCGCAGGGCCAAATACACCCCGATGCCGTACATGAACGGCGGTTCCCCGATGGCCTTGGCATTGAACACTCCCAGGGGGTTCACGGTGTCTTCCAGGAACTGCACCTCCAGCCGGCGCGGCGCGAAGTGGATGTCCGGCACCTTGTAGCTGGCCAGGGCCGAGGTCAGCAGGCTGCCGTCCCCGGCATGCAGGACCTCTTCCACGGTCAGCCAGCCCAGGCCCTGCACGATGCCCCCCTCGGCCTGGCCGCGGTCCGCAGCGGCGTCCAGGCTGGGACCCAGGTCGTGCACGGCCTCCACGGCCTCCACCGTATAGGTGCCGCGCAGGCAGTCCAGGGTGACCTCGCACACGGCGGTCCCGCAGGCGTGGTAGGCGAAAGGCTGACCCTTTTCCGCGGTCCGGTCGAAATGAATGCCCGGGGTGGCGTAGTGGGCCTGGGCCGAAAGGCCCACCCGCCGGGCATAGGCGGCGGCCACCAGGCGCTCCCAGGTGAGGGAGGTGGGCTGGCCATCGTAGTATACCTGCTCCTCGCGGATCTCCACCTTCTGCGGCCGGTCCTTGC
>MIBK01000161.1:22469-26792 GCA_001829505.1 Spirochaetes bacterium RBG_16_67_19
CCTCCCGCAGGCGCTCCAGCACCGCGCGGCAGGCCAGCTCCGCCGCCCGGCCGTTCAGGTCCGTGCCGGTGGAGGCGGCGGTCGGGGAGGTGTTGGGCACCTGGGCCGTGCTGGTGGGCTGCAGGCGTACCCGCTCCCGGTCAATGGAGAAGGCGCGGGCGGCCACCTCGCGCAGCTTGCGGTGCACCCCCTGCCCCATCTCCACCGCCCCGGTGGCCAGGCTCACGCTGCCGTCGGTGTACACGTGCACCAGGGCCCCGGCCTGGTTGAGGGTCTGGTTGGTGAAGGAGATGCCGAAGCACACGGGCATCAGGGCCAGGCCCTTCTTGGCCAGGAGGTGGGTGCGGTTGAACTCCGCCACCTGCCAGCGCCGCTCCTCCAGATGGTAGCGGGTCTTGGCCGTCTGCCAGCAGCGGCGGGCCTGCCCTCCGTGGAAGCGCTGCCCGTACGGCAGCACGTCCCCGTCGCCCAGCAGGTTCCTCTCCTGCACCGCCGCCGGGCTCAGGCCCAGGGACTCGGCCAGGCGCACGATGGCCGCCTCCATCACCAGCATGGCCTGCGGCCCGCCGAAGCCGCGGAAGGCGGTGTTGGAGGGCAGGTTGGTCCGGCAGCAGGCCCCGGTGGCCCGCACGTTGGGGATGTGGTAGCTCGCCGTGGCGTGGAACAGGGTGCGCTCCAGAATCGAGGTGGACAGGTCGGCCGTACAGCCGGAGTTCTGGTAGAAGCTCGCCTGGTAGGCCAGCAGGCGCCCGTCGTAGGCCGCCCCCAGGCGGAAATCCGAGGAGTAGGGGTGGCGCTTGCCGGTGAGGCGCATGTCCTCCTGCCGCTGCAGCACCAGCTTGACCGGCCGGCCCAGGCGGAAGGCGGCCAGCGCGGCCAGGCAGGCCCAGGGCGTGGCCTGGTCCTCCTTGCCGCCGAAGCCCCCGCCCAGCCTCAGGACCTCCACCTCCACCAGGTGCATGGGCAGGCCCAGCACCCGGGTCACGGCCTTCTGCACCCCCGTGGGGCCCTGGGTGGCGGAGATCACCTTGAGGGACCCTCCCTCGCCGGGCAGGGCCAGCGCGGCCTGGGTTTCCAGGTACACGTGCTCCTGGCCTCCGGAGTCCACCCGCCCCTCCACCACGACGTCGCAGTCCTTCCAGGCCGCGTCCACGTCCCCGATGGCGAAGGTGCGCGCGGGACTGATCAGCAGGCCTTGCCGAAAAGCCTCGCGCGGGTCGAACACCGCCGGCAGCTTTTCCACCTCCAGCTCCACGGCGCCCAGGGCGGCGCGGGCCAGGCGCGCGGTGTCCGCCACGATCAGGGCCACCGGCTCCCCGACGCAGTGCACCTCCCCCTGAGCCAGCAGCGGCTCGTCGGGGAGGATGCCCCCGATCTGGTTTTCCCCCGGCACATCCGCCGCCGTGAACGCTCCGCGCACCCCGGGGCGGGTCAGGACTTTGGAGACTTCCAGGCGGAGGATGCGCCCGTGGGCCACCGTTGAAGAGAACACGGCCGCGTGCAGCGTGCCCGCGGGCGGGGTCAGGTCATCCACGTAGCGGGACTCGCCCCGCACGTGCAGCGCCATGTCCAGCAGGCGGTCCGGGTGCTTCGGGTGCCCGCTCATGCTGGACCTCCCGCCGTCGGCCCATCCAGCAAGGCCAGCGCCGTTTCCTCCGGGATTTCACGGGGCTGCAGCCGCAGGAACGCGGCCACCAGCAGGTGCTTCAGCAGCCGGCGCTTGTAGGAGGCGCTGCCGCGGACGTCGCTGATCGGGACGCTCTCCTCCTGGGCCAGGCCCAGCGCCCGGCGCAGTGTCTGCGGCAGCGCCTGCGGATCGATCTGGCAGCCGCGCAAAGCCTCCGAGGCGCGGGCCAGCAGCAGCGGCATCGGAGCCACCCCGCCCGCGGCCAGGCGCGCCTCCTGGATGCGCCCCCCGTCCAGCCGCAGGAAGACCGCCGCGTTGACGCTGGCGATGTCCAGGTGCCGCCGGCGCCCCACCTTCTCGAAGTGGAAGCCGGCGTCCCCCGGCTCGGCGAAAGCCACCCACTCCACGACCTCCCCCTCGGCCAGGTCCAGCTTCTTGTAGCCGCGGTAGAAGTCCCGCAGCGGCAGCTCGCGCAGCGCCGCGATCCCAGCGGCGGCCGGCCCGCGAATACCCAGGACCGCGCCCAGGGCCAGCAGCATGATCGTGAAATCCCCGATCGGGGAGGCGTTCACCAGGTTGCCCCCCACGGTGGCCCGGTGCCGCACCGGTCCGGAAGCCACACAGGAGAGGTAGTCCGCGAACGGCGGCACCCCGCAGAGGTCCTCCATGGGCAGCATGGCGCCCAGGTATCGCCGCCCGTCCCGAACCCAGGTGCGTCCCAGGTCCTGCTCCGACAGGAAGACCAGCGGGGCGTCCTCGAGTGATTCGGGGCGCTGGACGAACAGGTCGGTGCCTCCGGCCACCAGCACGGGGACGGCCGTCGCGCCAGGGCCGGCGGCGCCGGCCGCGCTGGCCGGGGCAGGCGCCGCCGGGCCCATCGCCTTCAGCCGGGCCGGGGCCTCGCGCATCCAGGGCTGCACGATACCCCAGCCCACGCAGCGCTCCAGGGCCGGGCCCGCGGGCAGGGCCCGGTGCTGCTCCAGCAGCCGGGCGATGGCCCGGCGGATGGAGGCGTAGCCCGTGCAGCGGCACAGGTTCCCGGCCACGGCGTCCTCGGCCGACTCGGGGTCAGGGCTTGCATTTCCCAGGAAGTAGCCGGTCAAGGCCACGATGAACCCCGGCGTGCAGAACCCGCACTGCGTGGCCCCTTCCAGCACGAAGCTCTCCTGGATCGGGTTCAGCGCGGGTGCGGGACCCGGTGCGGAGGGTGGATTCAGGCCCTCGATGGTGACCAGGTGGCGCCCTTCCAACTCGCCGAGGGGCAGCAGGCAGGAGTTCACCGGCCGGTAGCGCACCTCGGCGCCCTGCGGCTCGCCCAGCAGCACCAGGCAGGCCCCGCAGTCCCCCTCCCGGCAGCCTTCGCGCGTGCCGGGCAGGCGCCGCTCCCGGCGCAGCAGGTCCAGCACCGCCAGCCCGGAGGGCAGGGTCGCCTGGGAAACCTCTCCATTGAGCAGAAAACGGACGGTGCGCTCCATGGCCGGCTGCCAGTATACCCCACCGGCCTCGCCGCGTACAAGGAAAGTGGACAGCCCGCCCGGGGCGGTGCGAGATTTGCTATGAACGGGCGATGTCGGTCCGGGCGAAGTCATCTCCAACAAACAGGAGGGGCTCGTTGGCCAGCCGCGCAACGGCGTAGGAAAGGCAGTCCCCGAAGTTGAGCGCAGCGGGGTGTCTGCCCTTGCCATAGCGCAACCAGGCGTCCACGGCCGCGCTGTAGTGGGATTCGCCGAACGGAACAACGGCTATCGAGGCTTCGGAAACCAGGCGAGACAGCAGGGATCGCGCGTCGCTGGCGAGCCGGGCGGAAAGCACGATTGCCGTCTCGGTCAGGGTCGCGGTGCCGATGGCTGGATTGCCGTTGGCTATCTTCAACAGTAGCTCCTCGCATCCCGGCTCTTTCATCACGATGGCGACCACCGCGGAGGTGTCCAGGATCATACTCCCTCCTGGCCGTAGCCGAGGATCTGTTCCTCCTCTTCCCGGGACATCCTCCGGCCAAGTTCCCTGGCTGGTATCGCTGGCCACACCTCGTTCTCGAGAAATCTCCTCAGCCGGGCCTCTCGATCCCCATCAGCAGCGCGATATGCCAGCCTTGCTTTGCGCTCCTCAAGAGCTCGGCGGATTGCCTCTGTCTTGGACTCGCCGGAAAGGCGCGCCACCTCTGCGGCCAGTCGCTCGACAGCGCTGTTCTTGATGTTCAGGGCCATGGTAACCCCCAACTTCAATCTATAAAGAAAATTGGTAGAAGTCTACCAGGCAAGATGACTACCGATCCGCGGGGCTGGCTGCCGGGCCGGCCAGCCGCCGCAGGGCCTCGTCCCACAGCGGATCGGGGGGCGGGTCGGCGACGATCCGCAGGGGTTCCTGCCGGACCGGGTGCACGAAGGAGAGCTCCCGGGCGTGCAGGTGGATGCCGCCCCCCGGGTTGGAGCGCCGGGCCCCGTATTTCAGGTCGCCCTTGATCGGACAGCCAATGCGGGCCAGCTGCGCCCGGATCTGGTGGTGCCGCCCGGTCTGCATCTCCACCTCCAGCAGGTGGTAGTGATCCAGGCTCAGCAGCAGGCGGTAGCGCAGGCGGGCTTCGCGGGCGCCGGGTTTGGCCTGGTCGGACAGGTAGCTCTTGTTCTGCCCGGTGTTGCGGGTCAGGTAATGCACCAGGGTGTCCTCGTCGCGCGGCGGGCGGGCCTGCACCATGG
>MIBK01000162.1:0-2483 GCA_001829505.1 Spirochaetes bacterium RBG_16_67_19
ACCCCGCTGGCGGCCAGGTGCCCGGCCACCTGGGTCGCGGTGACCTCCCGCCTCAAGGTGATGTGCACCCCGTCGCCGAAAAGGTGGCACTGCCCGCAGAGCAGGGAGCTCTCCAGCTCCGCGTGGACGCGGTGGGCCACGGGAGTCTCCACCAGGTACAGGGGTTCCCCGTATTGTCCGGCCAGCTCCCCCGGGGACTCAGCGGCCAGGATTCGCCCCTCGAACAGCAGGGCCACGCGGTCGCACAGCAGGGCTTCGTCCATGTAGGCGGTGCTCACCAGCACGGCGGAGCCCTGGTCGCGCAGGGCCTTCAGGATGTCCCAGAGCTCGCCGCGCGATACCGGGTCCACCCCGAAGGTGGGCTCGTCCAGCACCAGCACCTCCGGGGAGTGGACCAGCATGCAGGAAAGGGCCAGCTTCTGCTTCATGCCTCCCGAAAGCGCCCCGGCCCGGCGGGACTTGAAAGGTCCCAACCCCGAGAACTCGTACAGCCGAGCCAGGCGCCCGGCGAGCTCCTGGCGGGGGACGCCGAACAGGTCGCCGAAGAAGCGCAGGTTCTCGGCCACGCTCAAGTCCTGGTACAGGCTGAAGCGCTGCGGCATGTAGCCGATGCGCGAGCGCACATAGGCGGGATTCTTGTCCACCGCCCGGCCGCAGAACAGCACCTGGCCGGAATCGAAAGACAGCAGCGAGACCACGGTGCGCAGGATGGTGGTCTTGCCCGCCCCGTCGGGCCCGATCAGCCCGAAGATCGAGCCGCGCTCCACGCGGAAGGACACGTCCCGGACCGCCTCCACCGCGCCGTAGGATTTACGCAGGCCGTTTACGGAGATTGGCGAGGAAGCAGTCATGGGCTAGAACCGCACGTCCACCGGCATCCCGACTTTGAGGACTCCGTCAGGGTTGGGAACCACAATCCGAACCCGGTACACCAGGGTGGTCCGGGTTTCCTGGGTCAGGATGGTCTTGGGCGTGAACTCGGCCTCGCTGGCGATCCAGCTCACCGTGCCCTTCAGGATGCCCGGCAGGCCCTCGCCGCTCACCCGCGCCTCCGCGCCTAGGCGCAGCGAGCCCAGCATCGCCAGGGGCACGTAGACTTCGATGCGGAGGGTGGACAGGTCGGCCACCTCCAGCAGGGGACTGCCTACGGCCGCCAGCTCCCCTTCGTGGCGGAAGAGGTTGAGCACCGTCCCGTCGATGGGCGAGTGAAGCTCGGCGTCCCGGATGCCGATCTCGGTGAGCAGCATGCCGGCGCGCAGCTCCTGCTCCTGGGCCCCGATCAGCTTGTAGGAGGATTCCAGCGCCTTTTGGTTGGAGGCGAGCGCCGACAGGTTGGCCTGCTCCACGGTGAGCTGGGTGGCCAGCTCGTCGCGCCGCTGTCGGGTGGCTCCGCCTTCGGCCAGCAGGCGCTCGGTGCGGGCCAGGGTTTCCCGGGCCAGCTCCAGCCTGGCTTCCGCCTGTTGCACCTGGGCCTGGGCCTGCTCCAGCTGCGCCTCCGCCGTGCCGCGCCGCAGGCCGAGCTGGGCCAGCTGGGCGGCCTGACCCTGCGCCTGGGCGCGGGGCCGCTCCGTGTTGATCCGGGCCAGGACCTGCCCCTGGCGCACGGCCTGCCCCTCGGAAACCGGAAGGCTGTCGATGATCCCGGCCGACTGGGAGGACAGCAGGATGGCCTCCACATCCGCGCGTCCGGTGTAGGCGAACTGCCGCTCGTTGTCGGCGCAGGACAGCAGCAACAGCCCCGCGACCGCGATCCAATGGCTCTTCATTGATCTATGCTCCATTGCCCGATGGGCTGACCGCTCATGGCCTCCAGGAGGTTGGCCTTCAACCGCAGGGAAAGCAGCTGGCTGCGGTACTGCAGTTCGGCCTGGGTGAGACGCAGGTTGGCGTCGTTGAAGTCCGTGCTGGAGGCCATGCCCTGGGCCTGCTGCGAGCTGACGATGGCCATTCGCGCCCGCGCCAGCTCCAGGGAGGCCGCCAGCACCCCCAGCTCCTCCCGGGTGGCCTCCCAGTCCCGCACCAGGCTGTCGTACTCCAGCTGGAGCTGCTCGCGCGCGGAGCGCTCCTCCGCGGCCTGCCGCAGCAGCCTGCGCTCGGCCGCCCGCATGGCCAGGCTGTCGGCGCCCCAGTTGTAGGACCAGGAGAGGGCGGCCCCGGCGGTGGCGTAGAGCATCCACTGGTTTTCCACCGGGTTCACCCCGGGGATGCCGTAGTGTACGGCCCCGCTCAGGGTCAGGGCGGGGTAGCGCCGGGAGGCGGCCAGCCGGATATTGGCCTGCAGCATGGCCCGCTGGATGGCCAGGGCCTTCACCTGCTCCAGGCTCTCCAGCTCGAGCATCGGCACCTCCGGCTGCGGCGTCACGTCGGGAGCCGGCGGCACTTCGATCGGCCTGCCCGTGAGGGTCTGGAGGCGCTCCAGCGCGTCCTCGAGCGCAGCCCGGGCCACGATGAGCTTCTGGTCGAAGTCCAGGCCGGCGATCTGC
>MIBK01000162.1:2528-5417 GCA_001829505.1 Spirochaetes bacterium RBG_16_67_19
GCCGAGGTCTGGTCGATCTGCAGCTGGGCCCGCCGCTTTCCGGATTCGATGCTCTGGATCTGCAGCCGGGCCGCCTGCGCCTGCCGGTAGCCGGTCACCGTCCGCAGGGCCACCTGGTCGCGGGCGGAGTCCCGGGCGCTGCGGGCCATCTCCCCGCCCAGGCGCTTGAGCTCCACGTTGGCCTTCTGGGCGAACCCGGTGAAGGCGGGCCAGCGCAATCCGCTGTAGAGGTCCAGGCTGTGCTGGCGGACCAGGGACACCGGAGCCGGGAGGATGGGCAGGTCCAGCTCGGCGGTGGCCGAGGTGTACTGGTAGCCCGCCCCCAGGCTGAAGGAGGGAAGCTGTCCGCGGGCGGTCGAGGCCGCCTCCAGCCGGGCCGCCTCCAGCCCGGCCTGGGCCGAAGCGACCGCCGCGTCGTGGGCCAGCGCCAGCTCCACGGTTTCGCGCAGCGACTGCCCCTGGGCCGGGGCCGCGCCCGCCAGCAGGACCCCCAGAAGCGCCGGCAGCCGGCCCCGGCCGGACCGCACGAGCCTGATGCCGCGGCTCATGGGCTCTGCTCCCGCTTTTTGAGCCCGTAGTACAGCACGTCGAAGATCGACTGCCGCCGTTGGGCCAGGAAGGCCTCCCGGTCGAAGGGCTTTCCCGGTTGGATGCTGGCCAGCACCTCGCGGACGATCGGCTCGGCGGCGAAGAAGTAGATGCAGGAGCCCAGGACGGTGATCATGAACTGGATCGGGTCCACTGGCCCCAGGTGTCCGGCCTGCTGCTCCTGCCGGATCAGGGCCACCAGCCGCTTGGGCAGGGTCATGCGCTGGTGAGCCAGGGTTTTGACCAGGATGTCGCGGGCGATGGTGCCTCCCTGGGCCAGCTCCTGCATAAGAAACAGCGGCACGCGGGGGTTGGCGGCCAGCAGGTCCAGCAGCCGGTCGATGAACTGGCGCAGCACCGCAGCGAAGGAACTGCCGTCGCCGAAAGCCTCTTCGATCTGGCTGAAGAAGGCGGAGAAGACCTTGCCCAGGATGCGGGCGTAGATGTTCTTCTTGGTTCGGAAATAGTAGTGCAGCAGCGTCTTGTTGATGCCGGCGCGATCGGCGATTTCCTGCATCCGGGCCCCGCTCAGGCCCTTCTCCAGAAAGACGTCGCCGGCGGCGCGGAGAATGAGCTCTTCCTTGCTGGGGTCCGCCTGCGTGTTCACGGCCTGCCTAAACCAAATGGTTTAACCATATGGTCAATTTTACCGCTGCCACCGTGGATTGTCAAGACCGGGGGGCGACCGGTATAGTACCGTGGGTTCATGAAGATCCCGCCGTTCCTCCTGGAGCGCTACTTCGCCGGCCACGAGTTCAACGTCCGCTGGCTGTTGTGCGCCTCGGACTGCCAATCCGTGAGCATCGGCGAGCTGCTCTCCCTGGAGCCCGGCGCGGAAGAGCGCTTCTTCCGGCAGCGATTGGGTTACACGGAAAGCGCCGGAAGCCCGGCCCTGCGGCAGGCCATCGCCGGGCTGTACACCGCCACCGGGGCGGAGCAGGTGCTGGTGCACAGCGGCGCCGAGGAAGCCATTTTCCTGTTCATGCACGCGGCGCTCGAGGCCGGCGACCACCTGGTGGTGCAAACCCCCTGCTACCAATCGCTGGCCGAAGTGGCGCGCAGCATCGGCTGCATCGTGGACCCCTGGCCCCTGCGCGAGGCGGAAGGCTGGGCCGCGGATCCGGAGGAGCTGCGGCGCCTGATCGGCCGCCGAACCCGGGTGGTGGTGATCAACAGCCCCCACAACCCCACCGGGTTTCACCTGGCCCCGGCCCTGTTCCGCGAGGTGGTCCGGCTGGCCGAAGAGCGGAACGTCCTCCTGTTCTCCGACGAGGTGTACCGGGAGGCGGAGTACCGGGAGGCCGACCGGCTGCCCGCGGCCTGCGACCAGAGCGAGGCCTGCGTGTCCCTGGGGGTGATGTCCAAGAGCTACGGCCTCCCCGGGCTGCGCATCGGCTGGCTGGCCACGCGCAACGCCTGGCTGCTGCAGGCGGTGGCGGCTCTCAAGGACTACACCACCATCTGCAGCCCGGCGCCCAGTGAGTTCCTGGCCGAGCTGGCCCTGCGGCACCGGCAGGCGCTCCTGCGGCGCAACCTGGACCTGACCCGCGGCAACCTGCAGGTGCTGGAGGCCTTCTTCGCCCGCCACGGGCAGCGCTTCGCCTGGCGCCGCCCCCTGGCCGGACCGGTGGCCTTCCCGCGCCTGCTCGGCGCGGAAGTCGAGGGCTTCTGCGACCGGCTGCGGGAGCGCTCAGGCGTGCTCCTGCTGCCCGGAAGCGTGTTCGGCGACCGGGACAACCACTTCCGCATCGGCTTCGGGCGCGCCGATTGTCCGGAGGCGGTGGCCCGACTGGAGGAGGGGCTGGAAGAGGCGCTACGCTGATGCAGCCGGAGCAGGTGTTTTCCAGCTACCCGGTGCGGGGGGTGAGCGAGCGGCTGTGGTTCGGCTACTGCCCGCGCTGCGGCCGGCCGCTCGGGAGCGGGGCCGGCGCCCGGCGCTGCCCGGACTGTGGGTTCACCGACTACAAGAATCCCCTTCCCGGCGTGGTGGTGCTGATCGAGGAGCAGGGCCGCGTGCTTCTGGGCCGGCGCGGCCCGCGCAGCTTCGAGCCGGGCCGCTGGTGCCTGCCCGGCGGCTTCATCGAGTACGCGGAGGATTTCCTCACGGCCGCGGTTCGGGAAGTGCGCGAGGAGACCGGGCTGCAGGTGGAAATCCTCTCCCTGCTCAGCGTGGTTTCCGCTGCACACCCTGGTGGTGGTCCTGCTGGGGCGAGTGGCCGGCGGGCAGGCGCGGGCCGGGGACGACCTGGAGGAGCTGCGCTGGTTCCCCCTGGAAGGTCCGCTGCCGCCGATGGCCTTCCA
>MIBK01000162.1:5511-5792 GCA_001829505.1 Spirochaetes bacterium RBG_16_67_19
TCCCCGAGCTTCTGGTAATCCCCCAGCAGGTAGCGGCGGGCCGCCACGGCGCACAGGGCTGCGTCGATGAAATCGAGCGAACCCAGCGCGCCCGTATCGATGCCCAACTCCTCGAGCAGCCCGCGCCGCTCCTTCCGCTTGTTCCTGGCCGCAAGCGGCTTGCCGGCCAGGGTGCAGGCGATGGCCTGGGGGAAAGTCTCGAAGCAGACCTTCGCGTGCGCTGGAACGGAGCCGTCGAACAACGGATAGTCGACGGAGAGGCTCTGATAGAGAGACAGGCC
>MIBK01000162.1:5914-6436 GCA_001829505.1 Spirochaetes bacterium RBG_16_67_19
CCAGTGACAGGGCGCATCCACCCCGATCGCGCGCGCGCCTGCCTGCCGGACCCAGGCCGAAACGGCGGCGGCATCGGTGGAATGGAATTTCTCGACGTCCCCGCCGCCGTGCAGGACGACCGCGTGAAAACCCTTCCCCGGCCCGCCCACGTCGATGCCTGCGGCGATGATCGTGGAATCGGTCATGCTCAAGGCTTCAGCGCTTCGTCGTAGAGGGCCAGCAGGTTCTCCACCGGGGTGTCGGGCAGGGTCTCGTGGGTCGGGGCCAGGATGATCCCGCCGGCGAGGCCCCACAGCTCCTTCACCCTGCGCACCACCGCCCGGATTTCCTGAGGGCTCTTCTGCACCAGGTCCTTCTGCTCGTCCATCGTGCAGTGGAGGCAGACCTCCCGGCCGTAGAGCCGGTGCAGGTTCTCCAGGCCCATGTCGCGTGCGGAGGTCTGCGCCACGTCGAATACGTCGATCCCCGCATCGATCATGAGCGGCAGCACCTCGTGCACCGCTCCGCAGCAGTGCCAGCCG
>MIBK01000163.1:0-591 GCA_001829505.1 Spirochaetes bacterium RBG_16_67_19
CTCGGCCAAGACGTCGCGAACGCGCCAAACGCCAGCGGAGGGGAACCCGTCCTGGCTCAGGACGACGGCGGCGTAACCCCATGTCGAGGGGTCCCCTTCCCCAAACGCCTCTCGGGGAACTCTCAACGTCACGCGCTGCATAGCCGGGTCGACGATGATCTTGAAGGCAACCCCGCCCTCTGGCTTCGGCGATCCGTCATCGGCCGCGACGATAAACTGCGGAGTCCAGCCTTCAGCCCACACGGCGTATTCCCAACCGAGCCCTTCCTCGAAGGCCGCATTTCGGCCGGGGAGCAACAGTCGCAACCCCGTTCCAGCCCCAGGATCCTTGTCGACGTAGACGTCCAGGGTCTGCAACGCCAGGTTGTTGGGAGACCCCCACGGATTCGGGATGCCACCAAAGAAATCGAAGTGGAAGATGAGATTCTTCTCGTCGAGGGCTACGGAGAACCCCGCCAGATCGAAGACCTGCGATTCGAAGACGCCATCCGTCGGATAGAGATAACTTCCCGGGCCGTGATCGTCTCCCGACGGGTCATCAATATCCAGAAGGACGGTGGCCAAGCCCAGGTCGGGAAACACAAGGCTGGC
>MIBK01000163.1:767-1062 GCA_001829505.1 Spirochaetes bacterium RBG_16_67_19
AAGGTATGTAGCTCACGACCCGAGGTTCCCCGCCTTCGATGGTCACCTCCAGCAGGTTGGTGGCGGCGAAGCCCACCAGCGTGCTGCCTGTTCCATGACGGAAGGGCTGTTGACGAGAGAGGCGAGGTGAGCCCATGTAGAAGCTTGCCCGCGCCTCTGGCAGCGACGACCACTCCGTCATGAGGTCCATCCGCAGGTACAGGTTGTCCTTGTCGAGGCCGACGAATACCGTCCTGGCGACATCCTCCGCCCTGACCTGGACTCCTCCGACAGCCGAATAGGAAGCCGCCATCGC
>MIBK01000163.1:1278-1396 GCA_001829505.1 Spirochaetes bacterium RBG_16_67_19
GAACCAGTCCGAGCCCTCCGCCAGGTACATCGAGTCCAGCGCCGCCTCAAGGGATTCCGGCGAAGGAGCGGTCTTCCGAGCGTAGAGATCGTACGCGGCCAGGTCCTCACGAGTCTCC
>MIBK01000163.1:1499-2262 GCA_001829505.1 Spirochaetes bacterium RBG_16_67_19
CGGGGAAACGGGCCAGGTAGGCGGAAGGCGTGATCGTCTCGATCGTCGTGCTCTCACTCAATCCCTGGTACAGCGAGCTCAGGAACTCCTTCCCATCGTTGGGATAGTGCTCCCAGGCGTTCTCTCCATCCAAAATGATGGAGACGAGGTGCGGGCCGGTCGCTCCATCTTCTGCAAGACGCTGGCGAATGGCCTGCAACCGCTGAAGGAGATCCTGGGCGGCTTCCTGGCCGGGGGTCTGCGAGTATTCGAAGCCGATCAGATCCGAAAGCCGAAGGTCGCGGAAGACCATCATGACCGGTTCGCCGCGATCGCCCTGGACGAAATAGGGCCGGTAGAGGGCATCGGCTTCCTGGACGGTGTCCTCGGCGTCGCGCGTGAAGGCCCCGATGCCGAGCGACTCCGCCAGGACCTGCTCCCCGCTCGCCATCCACGAAAAGCCGGCGTTGGCGACGAGCGGGATGATGTCTTCCGCCACGGCTCCTTCCGACGGCCACAGCCCGGCAGGAGGGCGGCCGAATCGTTCCTCATACCCAACCGCACTCCGTTCGAGCTGGGCGATGGCGTCGTTCGGGTACGAAAAGCGCTCGGGCATCTCCGCCTCAGGGTTGCCGGTGAGGCCAAGTTTGGTGTTGTAGAGCAACGGCAGGATCGGGTGGGCGTAGGGACTGGTGATGACCTCGATCTGACCCGAGTCTTGAAGCTGGCGGTGAAGCGGAATGACCTGGGCGATGATCTCCCGCGCCTGGTCGAAAAGCACCGT
>MIBK01000163.1:2477-2562 GCA_001829505.1 Spirochaetes bacterium RBG_16_67_19
GTTCGCGTCGAAGAAACGCTCCAGGATGAAGCGCTTTTCGTCCGGACTCAAGTCGGAAACCGGTTTCTCCGCCAAGGCCCAGTAG
>MIBK01000163.1:2766-2830 GCA_001829505.1 Spirochaetes bacterium RBG_16_67_19
AGGTTCAGGTACAGCACGTCCCGATCCGTCCCGAGGTCCCCGGCTTGTGTTGCCTGCGGGGAGG
>MIBK01000163.1:2986-3257 GCA_001829505.1 Spirochaetes bacterium RBG_16_67_19
GGACAAGTCCTCGGCCTCCCAAGCGCGGCGCCCGTACTCGTCCCACGGCTGATCCGTCAGAAGATCGTGCAGCGCGGCCCGCCCCGGTGCGTCGGGCAGACCGGCGGCGAGGTCGAATCGAAGGGGCGTTCGCTCGGCATGCAGGCTCACGACACACCAGACGACCTCCTCGCCGTGGCGGCGGACCACCGAGACGACATCAGGATGGTCGCAAGCCACGCGATTGAACTCGCGGCTCCCCAGCAGGACCGCCGCGGATTCTTGGCGGGCG
>MIBK01000163.1:3313-4132 GCA_001829505.1 Spirochaetes bacterium RBG_16_67_19
CCACACCATCGGCACGAAGCCGGCTGCGATCACCAGGGCGAACATCGCTCGTTCCGCCGCAGAGCCTCGCCAGGCATAGGCGTCGGTGCCCACGCGTGTGTCGTGCGTTTCCGTGAAGCACAGACGCACCGCGCCGGGCGGCTTGACCGCCCAGTAGTCCTTCATCCATTCTCCCCACTCTTCCGCCGATATCCTGCGGCGAAGGAGGGCCACCAACGCCGCCCACGGCAGGTAGTCGTACTGAACGTCGTGCGATCTCACGAAGACCGGCCCGAACAACTCGCACAGGAGAGCCGCGTCGGCGCGGACGGCCTTGATCCCACGTTGGAGATCCTCCAGCAGCCGCAGGACCCCCAGGTTGGTGTAGGAGGCGTGATACGGCAGATCCCGGGCCCAGTTCGGCTCCTTTCCGTGAGGCGCGTCGACCCGGTAGCCGTCGATTCCGTACTCCCTCACGAACCGCAACGCCCACGACAGCATGTAGGCCTGATAGCTCGGGTTGGCCCAATCCAGGGAATAGGTGTCGGTCCATCCGTGGGACGACACCATTTGTCCGCTTTCGTCCCGGCAGAACCACTCAGGATGCTCATCCACGTAGCGCGCCTGAAGGGCGCAGCCCTGTGGGACGAAATCCATGAGGACTCGCAGGCCCAAGCGGTGAGCCTCCTGGACAAGACCTACGAACTCGGATTCGGTCCCAAGGGTGGGCTCGAACGCTTCAAAATCCAGGATCGCGTAGGGGGAGCCCGAACCAAGCCAGTTTTCGTCCCAGCGAGCTCCGTTGCGGTTGTCGAATTTCATCACCGGCATCAGGTAGAG
>MIBK01000163.1:4206-4446 GCA_001829505.1 Spirochaetes bacterium RBG_16_67_19
GAACCTCGTAGACCGCCGCCCGACGGACCCATTCCGGCGGCTCGCCATAGATCGGCGGGACGATGGCCACCTTGCGGTAGTGTTCGCGGAAAGAGGCCAGAGCGCTTTGCCATGAGCCACGCTGGATATCGATGAATTGGGTCGCGCCCTCGAGGCTTTTTCCGGGCTGCAGCCACCCGGCCAGCCCGATTTCGTGGCCCAGGTTCAATCCCGAGGCCGAACTGAAGGCAAGCGGCGTGG
>MIBK01000163.1:4508-4799 GCA_001829505.1 Spirochaetes bacterium RBG_16_67_19
GCGACCAGGCCGGGGCTTACATCGGGCGCATCCTCCATCGCCCTACCCCATCGATCGACCGCCGCCGGAGCCACATCCGTCCCCCAGGCTTCGCCGAGTCGATAGCGCTTGATGGCGTCCGCACTCAAACGCGGGCGCACGGCCGTGGCCGGAGCCTCAAATCGACTGGACCCTGGGCCGCCGAGTCGAACACCCGGCACGACAAGGCGAAGGCCGGTGAGCTGGATCTCCTCCTTCGAGGCGTTCTCCACGCGGACCCGGCGGCTGATCCGCCCCCCGAAGTTACGGTAG
>MIBK01000163.1:4881-8245 GCA_001829505.1 Spirochaetes bacterium RBG_16_67_19
AGCCAGCCACGGGACTTCGTCCGTACATCGATGCTACGCGCCTCCGCAAGGGGCGAGAGAAGGTTCTCACCTCCCCGCGGACGCAAACAGGCGAGCGACCCCGTTTCCGAGGAGAACCCGGCCTCTAGCGTGAGCGTTGTGAAGTCTATCGGATCGGGTAGGGGCATGAATGGTCCCCGTGCGGCGGTAGCCGCTCGTCAAGCGGTTCGGTGGGCCGTCCCTCGGATTTCCATCACGGTTCGGTTGGTCAGGATGGCGATCGAGGAGAAGCTGAAGAGGAGTCCGATGGGAGGCACGGCGGCGCCCAAGATAGCCAAAGCTGCGGCCAACAACACGGCCAGGAGGGCGGCCGCGGGATGGGCGAGAACGATCTCGCTCGAGGCCTTCCAAGCCGCCCTCCATCCTGGCGTCGACAGGTGAGGGTGAGCTGCAAGGGAGAATACCTGCCAGGTTCCCCAAAGTCCCATCAGGGTCAGAAGCAGCGAGCTCAGCAGCGAGGCGGCCAGCGTATCTCCCAGCGGCGAAGCCCCCGACCCATAGAAACGCGCATTGGCGGCCAGGAGCGCCAAAGCCGCGAGATTGACACCCGCCCACAGGTACGCAGCATGCCAGTGATCGCGGCCGAGCCCAAAAAAAGAGCCTATTCCGATGGCCCTGCCCTGGCCGATGGCCGCCGCCGCGGCCTGGAGCGCGAAGGTGAAGAAGGGCCAGGGCAAGAGGAGAATCAAGCCGAGCATGGTGACGGGAAGGTCGCGGGCGAGCCACCCATACCCGACGACAAGCCATCCAGGGACGGAGGCCGCGACCCACAGGAAGTTGAAGAAGATCAGAAGGAAGGATTCCTCCCACCAGTCGTGGAAGAACCCTCGGAGGATCCTCGCGGTCAGAGAACCTCCGGATGGCCCGGCTCGATCACCCTCGCTGGGCGGTCCGACGCCTGGGAGTCCTTCGGCGTGCCTCAGGACAGGTCTCAGCCTTTGACGCTCCCCAGGGTCAGGCCGGAAATCAGGTATTTCGAGGAATACAGGAACAGGATCACGACGGGAATGGTGACCAGGATCGAGCCGGCCGAGAACTGGCCCCACTGAGTTCGGAACTGGTCCTGCAGGGTGCGCAGGCCCAGCGCCCAGGTCCAGATCTCATCGGCATTGGCGATGATGACCCGGGCAAAGAGATAGTCGTTCCAAGCCTGGGTGAAGTTAAACAAGAAGACGATCGCCAGGGAAGGGGTCGAAAGAGGCAGGATGATCCGCCAAAACGTCCCCAGCCGGCTGGCGCCGTCGATCAAGGCCGCCTCTTCCAGATCGCGCGGGATTGTGTCGTAGTAGCCCTTGAGGATCCAGATGCTGAAAGGAATAGCGGTGACGCAATAGACGAGGACCAGCCCCCGGTAGGTGCCGATCATGCCCGTCCGGACGGCCAGGATATAGAGCGGCACCATGAGCATGGCGGCCGGGATCATCTGGGTGGCCAGCAGGAACACCATCGCCGGGTTCCGCCCGGGGAACTTCCAGCGGCTAAAGGCATAGGCGGCGGAGGCGGCCAGGATCACACCGATGACCGCCGTCGAGGCGGTGATGACCGTGCTGTTCCAGAGCCAGAGCAGGAAATCCGTGTCGCTCAGCAGAACGCGGTAGTTCTCCAGGGAAGCGTCCGCGGGGATGATGGCCAACGAGGTCGAGAGCAGGCGGTCGCCTGGCCGCAGGGAGACGCTGATAACGCGCAGCACTGGATAAATGGCGGCGACGCAGCAGGCGATGAGGATCGAGTGAATGATCAGCCGTTTGAAGGGGCTGTCCCCGCGCGAGGCACGGAAGAAACCCGCCAGGGAAATGGTTTTCCTCGCCCGGCCCGGGAGGGATTGAGGCATGGCCTTATCCGCGGTAATGGTCATTCCGCTACCTCCCGCAAGCCTCCGGTGACTCGGACATACAACACCGAATACACCAACAGGACAAGGAATACAACGAAGGCGAAGGCCGCCGAGAATCCGTAGCGGTTGTATTGAAAGGCGGCGCGGAACAGCGCCGTGACCAGAATGTCGCTCGTTTCCAATTCGTTTTGGTTGATGAGGAAAGGAACGTTGAACTGGTTGAAAGTCCAGATGGTCCCCAGGATGATGGCGGGCGTTATCACGGGTCTCAGGAGGGGCAGGGTGATGTGGCGGAACTGCTGGACGCCGGTGGCGCCGTCCATCTCGGCCGCTTCATAGTATTCGCCCGAGATGCTCTGCATGCCCCCCAGGAGAATGACCATCATGAAGGGCACACCGAGCCAGACGTTCGTCATCACCATCGAGACGAAGTTCCATACCGGGTCGGTCTTCCACTGGATGGGGTCCAGTCCGATCCGGGTGAGAATGATATTGAAGTACCCGTATTCGAAGTGGAACTCACCCCGCCAGGCCAGTACAGCGATGACCTGAGGGATGGCCCAGGGCAAGATGAGCAGCGCCCGGTAGAGACCCCGGCCGCGCATCGGCCGGTTGAGCAGGAGCGCCAGCCCCATGCCGCCAGCCACGTGGAACACGACGTTCAAGAAGGTCCATAAGACGGTGCGCAAGAAAACCGGCAGGATGTAGGCTTGCTTGAGCACAGGGGCCCGGAAGACATCCACATAGTTGCGCAGCAGGCAGTCTGTGAGCCAGTTCTTGATCGTGGCCGGGTCGGCGGCCTGGCAAGCAATCCAGGTGTACTCGGCCTTGTCACCAAACCGCCGAAGGCTCATGTTGGTCAGCGAGAGATTGAATTCCCAAATCAGCGGATAGACGACGAGCGCCAGCAACCCGACGGCAGCCGGGCCGACCAGCATGGCTGGGAGGGTGTACTTGCTCTTCAACACCTTGCCCATCAGCAGATAGATGAGCACTTCGAGCACGATGGAGCCCAGCAAGATAAAGGCGACCGTCGAGCCGACCTCGCGCAGGCTTGGGGCTAGCTGGGCCAGGAGGGTGTCCATGCGGGGTACCCCTTCGGCGGTGCCCTGCCGGAAAAGGAGGCCAGGGCCGGTTTCCCGGCCCTGGCCAGCTGCGGACGGGCGCTTACTGGATGGTCAGGAGGCAGGCATCGGCGGCGGATTGCATCGCCGCGGCCGCATCCTCAGGCGACTTGGTGTCGTTGAGGACGGCCTGCATCTCGGGCTTCATGCTGTCCCAGTTGCAGCGCATCTCGAGCACGGTAGGCATCGGCGTGCCGAGCACCATCTGCGCCGCGGATCCCGCCAGGAAGGCATCGTTCGTCACCAGCGGATCTTCCAGAGCGGACTTGAGGGCCGGCAGGCGCCCCAGCTTCGTCACCATGTCGAGCTGGTTCTCCATGCTGGTGGCGAAGGTGATGAAGTCCACCACCACATCGAGCTTGGCGCC
>MIBK01000164.1:0-80 GCA_001829505.1 Spirochaetes bacterium RBG_16_67_19
CGAAGTACCGTAGGTGCCACCCACCATGTTTGAAACCGCCGCTCGTGTCCTCATCGGCGTACGCGGGCGCCTGCACAACA
>MIBK01000164.1:87-2044 GCA_001829505.1 Spirochaetes bacterium RBG_16_67_19
GACTCATCCACTCCGACACAACCAGCTTGCGCATCGTTATATCTCCTTCGTTTCAGCCGTTCCGGCTCGACGCGTTGGCATCGCGACCCTTGGCCGCGAGCATTCAGCGCTTGTTTGAACAGGAATGTCTTGCCCTATTTCAACGATGGGGGCAACCGGCCCAACAGCAAGGTCTACGTTTTCCTTCTATGAGTTCCGAGCGCGCTCTCTCGATCCGGTGGCTCCGGGTCTCCGGTTTCTTTGGGGATGTAACCCAGCAAATCCACTCATTGCGCGCAAGTGGCGTTATAGCTTCCCATGCAGCGAGTGCCGCTGGGACAGAAACAAGGGTTTTTCGCAAATCCGCCGGCACTCCATGCACCACACCGGTGGCGATTTCTTTCTTGACCATAAGGTAAATGTAGCAATTCCTCGGCACCCGCGCCATCCAGATGGTCCAAAGGGCTGGCACTGGAGGCGCTCCCTGAAGGGACTGGAATTGGAAGGGACCGCACTGCGAAGCAGGTGGAGGCGTCGTGAGTTGGACATCGATCACCAGCTGTCAAGCTGAATCTCGCCTGCTTCAAGTTCAGTGCCCGAAAGCCGGAACCGGTAGCCCAACTCCCGGGAGCCATCACCGCCCTCGCCCGCCCCTGTCGGACAAGGCCTATTTCGCCAGCCTGGCGGCGGAGCTGCTCACCCACCTGCCGGTCGTGGTTTCCGGGGTGGACCTGGCCCCCACCCTGGCCGGGGCGATCGCCGACCCGCGCCTGGCCCGCCTGCAGCGCTTCAGCTTCCTGATCGCGGCCGCGGTGGTCTATTTCACGAGACAGGCGGCTTGTCCGTTGCCTCTGCAACTGGAGAGGCATATACTGGTGCGCAGACCAAGTCCATGGATTTCAGAACGCGCCTGATCAAGACCTTGAAATGCGTCGGAGCGGTGCTGCAGGAGCCGGGTGTGCTGATCGCGGGATCAGAAGTGCCGAACCTGCTGGAGGCCGACGCCCGCTCCACGCTCGTTGTCTCGCAAGACCTGGACATCGTTGTTCCCGTAGAAAGCCATGCGGGAGTCAAGGCCCGCCTTCAGGACATAAGGGGGTTGAAGCGTTCCGGGGAAGAACCTTCCGTCTGGCTTCCTCTGTCCACCGACCTCCTCGAGGTCAACTTCATCGGCATGGATAAGCGCAGCGAGCGTGCCGGCGAAACCTATCTGCTCGAGGATGATGAGCTTCCTCTGATAGTGTTCGCCCAGCTTTCGCTGCTTAGCCCAGGAAAACTGCTTCGCATTGAAGGCCTGGAGGTGCCCCTGCCCCGGCCGGCGGGCTTGCTGTTGGAGAAACTCGTTACGGATCGCAGTGGAGAGAAGGGTGAGCGTGACCTGTTAGTGGCTTTGGCGCTGCTCCTGGTTTGCGAACCTCCCGATATCCGAGAGCTGGAGGCGCTTTACCGAGGCCTGCCCGAGGAACAGCAGTATGCGGCGCGCTCCGCCCTGAGCCTGCTTTCGCTTCTTGCGCCTTACCCTCAGATGCCGGATCCGACGCCGCACCGCCCGCTTCTTGCCGGGTTGCTGGCCCGGCTGGAAACGATGGGGCCGGCCCGATGACCGCCGCCATGCAGAGGCGCCTGCAGCGTATCCGCGAGGCAGGCGTGATCCGAGAATGGGAGTACCGCCAGCGGAATTCCGCCAAGGGGGTATGGTACCGCCTCCGGCGTGTCCTGGTGGACGCCGCCAAGGCGTATGAGGTCGAAGACGCTGACGCCGACCGCTTCCAGCGCGAAGGCGAAATCCCCCTCCCGGTGGGCAGCGAGCTGGCGCCGCCAAAACGCATCTTCTTCCTGCCGGGCGAGAGACTGCGGACGGCCTCCTCGCGCCGCCCGGTTCCGGTGCGATTGGGCAGTGAGCTGCTGCAGGCGCGGAATCTGATCCTGCTGGCTCACGGAGAGAAATCGCCGGACGATTCTTGAGAGATCAGCCCGC
>MIBK01000164.1:2195-8814 GCA_001829505.1 Spirochaetes bacterium RBG_16_67_19
GCAGTGACATCTCCGACCATGCCCAGATCCTCCGGTGCAAAGTTGGCCACAGTCCAGGCCTGACAATTGTTGTAAAAGGAAGTGCAGGCCCCGCCGGCTTCCGAGCCTGTCCACCAGTACGGCACGATAAGGCCATCGATACCGGGCAGCAAGTTTTCCAGCGTATCCGGCATACTGTTGTCCAGCAGCTCGCCCCAATTGTTCGCGATCAGGGTCGTGCCGTTTGAGGCGGTAAACTGGGATGTTCGGAGGGATGTCATAGATGAAGGCCATATTGGCGATGGAGTCGAAAGAGTTCACCGAGATAAAAGCTTGGGCATACCTGACAGCCAGACCGGCTCCGGCAACGGCAGCCTCCGCCAGGGCGTCCGCCCCGGCTCGTCTGCCCAGGTCGCCGGTGTGGAGGCCGGCCGAGAACATATAGATTTTAGTCGGAACATAAACCCGGCCGGGCGCCGGGCACCCGGTCAATGTAGTAATCGAAGCCAATACCGCGGCCAGTCCGAACTTCCGCGATAGCCAAGCCTTCGTTACATATGCTCGCTTGGAACATCAAGCGGCATCGAGCGGCCGTCCAGGCCTCAGCCTGCCGGAGAGACCTCCGGCGCGGTGAAGGGCTCTTCCAGCATTCCGGCCTCGGCGAACCAGGCCGGGGTGTCGCGCACCGTCTCCTCGAAAGGTCGGGGGTTGTAGCCCAGCTCCCGGCTGGCCTTGCCGTGGCTGATCTCAGAGCGCAGCGCCCAGGTTCCTGGGCATCACGCATCAGGAAGAAGCGGCAACCTGCGAAAGTTAGAGCAACCATCGTTGCATGTCGCGAGCCAGCCGCACCCGGCCGCCGAGCCCCTAATTTACATCCCCATCAGGAATTATCTCCTGACTGCCTCCTGGCACAGCTATTGCAAAAGAAAGCTCCCAGGAGGCCTGCAAATGAGCACACAAAGCTTTAGGCGACTCACGCTACTTCTCCTGCTGGCGGGCGTCACCGCTTATCCGCAGAGCCAACCGATCATCGCGGTCGATAGTCTGCTGGAAGCCGACCTAGTGTCCGACCAGAGTTCCGCCGTTCGCCTGGCGCGGATCCCCGATGTGGCAACCGAAAGTACATCCCGATCGATTCCGGCCACGCTGGCCGGACCGGCTCCTGGCCCGGCTCTCGGCTCGAAGGAGCACCTGGGATTGATCCGTGAGGTTCAGCGCTCCAAGGGGACCCGCGCCGCGCTGCGGAAGATCATGTCCGATATACGCAACCAGAAGGCGCGGCTCGAAGCGCTGGAGGAGCTTGCTTTCCAGAGGCTGTGCAACCGCATCAACGCCCTGATCGAGCGGCAGGTAGGGCCGCGAACCGCCGAGGAGCATTACTTCCGCAACTATCTGAACCGGGGAGCCCCCAGGACCCTTGAGGAGATGGTTGCTCTGATCAACGCTTCCCCGCCCGGGCTGAAATGGAAGCTGCAGTCCCCGCAACAGGCGGCATTCCACATGCAGGGACCGGACGGCGTCTACAACGTCAAGTTTGTTTCCTCAGACGGACACTTCGAAGCCGTGTACGACAAGGATGGAATCCTGCTCACGGAGGCCAACGATCCGATAAACATGGGTACCTACAACTACGCGGATCCGGCCAGGGAGCTGTTCAAGCACGTTCTCTACGATGTGTCCCCCTTTGGCGACTGGGGAAACTCGGCCGCCACCAGCAACTTCGAACTGTACGACGACGGCATGGAAAATGCGCTGCGCTTCCGCGAGGACCCGCAGGCGAAGGCAGCCTATGGCGCGCTGCTCCGCCGGTTGGGCGGAGAACGGTTTCGACTCGTGGCTCGGAAGCGTAGATAGCTGCGACCAGCGCGGCGCCGTAGCCAGCGCTCCCCCGTCCTCAGCTCGCAGGGGAGGCCTCCGGCGCGGTGAAGGGCTCTTCCAGCATTCCCGCCTCGGCGAACCAGGCCAGGGTGTCGTGCACCGCCCCCGGGGTGAACTTCTGCGTCCTGCCCGGCAGCTTTCCCCAGGCCAGGGAGCCGCAGGAGGCCGCCATGGCCAGCCACAAGGGCGTGGCTACACCTTAACTCCTGCCAGTTCAGGCATGTTCTTCAAGTACTTGCGCATTGCTTCGAAATTGTCGCGTGATATTTCTCCTCGAGCATACCGCCGCTTCAAGATTTCCAGCGAGTCATTCCCATCGCCTTCCCGCTTCGGAGGCCACCGCACTAAGAAGAATGCGCCAAGCGCGATCAACGCGAAAATGCCTATCATCATAGCTCCTCCCCACAAGCCCTGCCCGGGCCACCAGCTGGCGAATTGACCGCCGCATCCTCCAATACAGCTGAACATGCCTTTGCTCCCAGGCAAAGAAAATCGCGGCCGAATACCTCCTCTCCATTTTGATCCTCCCCGATAAGAGCCGCTTGCATCAACTTACCTTGGCCTCATGAATGAATTATGAAGAAGCCACTGTACAAATCGTTTACTTCAGCGACAACCGGGCTTGACAAGCAGGACTACTGCCAGTATTATTCAATTAGTTAATTGACTTATTGATTAGAGGCTTTCATGAAAGGCAAAGAATTCAAAGACGCGGTTTTCCAGCAGTTTGCCCGGGTTGCCGCCGCCTTCGCCAGCCCCAAGCGCATCGAGATCATCGACGTGTTGGCACAGGGCGAGCGGAACGTCGAAACGCTGGCATCCGAAACAGGGCTTTCGATCGCCAACACCTCCAGGCACCTGCAGGTGCTCAAGGCTTCAGGGCTCGTCGCCTTCCGAAAGGAGGGCCTCCAGGTGTTCTATCGGCTGGCGGACCCGAAGGTCCTGGACGGATACCGGGCACTGCGCGAACTGGCCGAAAAACGGCTGGCGGAGGTTGACCGGCTGGTTCGTGATTTTTTCGGCGGCGTCGATGGCATGGAGCCTGTCGGCCGCTCGGAGCTGTTGAAGCGGGCGCGGAAGGGAGAAGCTGTGGTGGTGGATGTACGGCCGCGGGAGGAATTTGCTGCCGGACATATCACGGGAGCACTCTCTATTCCTCTTTCCATGCTGGAGAAGCGACTTTCCGAAATCCCCGCGGAGCGCGTTGTCGTGGCATATTGCCGGGGACCGTATTGCGTGCTGGCAGCAGAGGCAGTCAAGCTGCTTCGCCGGCGCGGTTACCGGGCGTTTCGTCTCCGGGAAGGCTATCCCGAGTGGCGTGACGGTGGGCTGCCGGTGGAAATCGGCTCTACACCTGCTTTCTCTAAATAGCATCTATTCTATTCGGAGGTATCCATGCACGTTCTGTTCATCCTGAACGATCCGCCCTATGGTACGGAGCGAACTTACAACGGACTGCGTCTGGCCAATAATCTTTTCAAGAAAGACGAATCCGTGGAAGCGACCGTGTTTCTGATGGGGGATGCAGTTTCGGCGGCGAAAGCCGGCCAGCAGACCCCCAACGGCTACTACAACCTGGAGAGAATGCTCAAGGGCTTCATCACTCGAGGCGGAAAGTTGCTGTTGTGCGGCACGTGCATGGATGCCCGCGGGCTTCAGGAGAAGGAGCTGCTTGAAGGCGGCAGACGGAGCAGCCTGGATGAGCTGACTGACCTGACCTTGGTAGCCGATAAGCTGCTGGTTTTCTAAAAGGAAAAGGGACTATGTCTCAGACGGTGCTGGTCCTGGGCGGAGGGGTTGGAGGGCTGGTGGCGGCGAACCTGCTTCGTCGGCACCTGGGCTCAACGCATCGGATTATCTTAGTGGATCGCGAATCGTCGTTCTCGCTTGCCGCCTCCTACCTCTGGGTCATGAGCGGCGCCCGCCGCCCGGAGCAGGTTTCCCGCCCGCTCGCGCGGCTCAAGCGCAAGGACATCGAGGTAATCCATGGGGAGGTCGAGCACATCGATCCAGCGCAACGCGCGGCAGTGGTTGCGGGGGTGAGGATCGCGGCTGACCACCTGGTAATCGCTCTTGGTGCCGACTTCAATGCCCATGCAGTTGAAGGGCTGTCCGACGGCGGCCTTACCTTCGCCACGCTGGATGGAGCAACCCGTCTTCGGGCTGCTCTGTCCAATTTCAGGAAGGGCCGCATCCTGATCCTGACGGCGGCGCCTTTATACAAGTGTCCTGCCGCACCCTATGAAGCGGCCTTGCTCCTGGAAGCACACCGCCGCCGAATCCGCGGAGATCAAATCCGCATTGATTTGCACACCGCGGAACCCGGACCTATGGGTGTGGCTGGACCTGAAGTATCGGCAGCGGTGCGCGCTATCGTGGAGTCGAAATCCATCGGCTACCACCCCGACCGCCAGGTGGTCAGAGTGGATCCGGCGGAACGCGTTGTCGAGTTTCGTAACGGCGAGAAGGTTCAATACGAACTTCTCGTATATATGCCACCGCTTCAGGTACCTCGCGTGGTGCGGGAATCCATTCTTGCCAGCGCAGGCGGCTGGATAGAGGTAGACCGCCACACGCTGCAAACCCGGTTTTCGGGAGTCTATGCGCTGGGAGATGTTACCTCGATCCCCTTGTCGATGGGCAAACCGCTGCCGAAGGCCGGAGTGTTCGCCCACGGACAAGCACGCGTGGTTGCACACAATATCGTACGCGCAATCACCGGCACCGGCCGGGAGGCAAATTTCGACGGCTATGGCGCCTGTTTCGTGGAAGCGGGCGGGAGCACAGCTGGATATGGAGCCGGCGACTTCTATGCCGAACCGCGTCCATCCGTAACGCTGCACCGCCCGAGCCTCCTGTGGCATGCAGGGAAAGTGATGTTCGAGAAGTACTGGTTTTGGAGGTGGTTATGAGCGATCCCATATACCTGGACCATAATGCCACCACCCCGGTTCGTGTCGAGGTGGTCGAGGCCATGCTGCCCTGGTTGAAAGAGCACTTCGGCAATCCTTCGAGCACGCATGTATACGGCCGTCGGGCCCATGAGGCCATTGAAACAGCCAGAGAACAAGTTGCCGCGCTGCTCGGATGCCAAACCGATGAGGTGTTTTTCACCTCAGGAGGAACGGAGGCCAACAACCTGGCGATTCTGGGTTCCACAGAAGCGGCGGCTAAAGGGCGAAGGCATTTGCTGACCTCGGTGGTGGAGCATCCTGCAACCATGCGCCCTTGCGATCGGCTGCAAAACAATGGGTGGGAGGTCACCCGATTGCCGGTCGACAGCGACGGCCGGATCCGGCTCAAGGATGTGCGCGCCTTCGCGCGAGGGGATACCGCCTTGGTGACTGTGATGCTTGCCAACAATGAGACCGGCACCCTCATGCCGCTCCAGGGTATCTCCGAAATCGCGCATTCCAAAGGAGCGCGGGTCCATACCGATGCCGCTCAGGCCGTGGGAAAGATTCCCGTCCGGGTTTACGAATTGGGAGTGGACTTGCTTTCCGTGGCGGGGCACAAGCTGTATGCCCCCAAGGGCGTCGGAGCGCTTTTCGTGCGCAAAGGAACATCGATTCGTCCGGTGCTGTTGGGCGCCGGCCACGAGAGTGGCTTGCGTCCAGGCACTGAGAACGTCCCCTACATTGTAGGCCTGGGCGAAGCCTGCGAGCTTGCGGCGCAAGATCTCGCAGAGGAAGCGGCGCGGGTACGAGCGCTCCGGGACGATCTTTGGGTGCTGCTGAGTGCCGAGGTGCCCGGCATACGCCTTAATGGGCACCCGACGGAAAGGCTCCTTAACACCTTGAACGTGTCCTTCCCTGGCGTCTTGGGCAGCGCCGTGCTGGGGGCAGCGCCCGGAGTGGCTGCTTCGACCGGCTCGGCCTGTCACGAAGGGGCGGAGAATCCTTCCGGTGTCCTCCTGGCCATGGGACTGGAAGCAGTCACGGCGCTAGGGGCCGTGCGGCTATCGCTCGGGCGTGGAACTTCCAGGGAGCATGTTTTGGAAGCAGCGCGAGCACTGGTCCGAGCCTGGAAAGAGGTCTCGGCCAGGGTTGAGGTTTCAAGCGGATCAGGCTCTCGGTAGTAGAAGTCTAGCCGGCAATGGGTTGGGCTGAGGGTGATGGCACTCACGTCGGAGGAATACGATCGCTGGTATCGGACGCCTCGCGGCCGGTGGATAGGCCGACTGGAGTATGGAGCGGTACGTGCCCTCCTCAAGCCGCATCCTGAGGAGTCCCTGCTGGATGTGGGCTGCGGTACCGGATACTTCACCCGTTGTTTCGCTCATGATCAGGCCGCGGCAGTAGTCGGTATAGACCCGGATCCTGCAGCTCTCGAATTTGCCCGCCTTCACGCTGCAAAACACGAGACGTACCTCCTGGCATCAGGCGAATCGCTTCCCTTCCCCTCCGGGTCATTCGATCTGGCCATTGCGATCACCGCGATGTGTTTCGTGCACGACCAGGTAGCGTTTCTGCGCGAGATGGCCCGTGTGACACGACGCTGTTTCGCCGTTGGGCTGCTGAATCGCCGCAGTCTGCTCTGGCGCCGCGTGAGGCGTGCTGCAGGACAGGGAGGCTACCAGGGTGCTCACTGGCACACCAAACAGGAAATTGTCAGACTGTGCACCAATGCTGGTATTTCTGCCCTTTTCATTGGGACCGCGCTGCAATTCCCATCTGCCAACGGCGTTGCGAGAGTGCTTGAAAGAATCCTGCCGATATGGTGGCCCTGGGGAGGGTTTCTTATTTTGCTGGCCGGCCCGGTT
>MIBK01000164.1:8847-8975 GCA_001829505.1 Spirochaetes bacterium RBG_16_67_19
CACCCGGAAGTGCCGCAGGAGGTCAGCCGGGGCCTGGTCGAAGCCGTCCACCCTGCTATACGGACGGTGCAATGAGACCAACTGCAGGACGCTTATGGGCAGGAAGGGCCTTCGTAGTCAACTCGTCC
>MIBK01000164.1:8989-13631 GCA_001829505.1 Spirochaetes bacterium RBG_16_67_19
GACCAGCTCCAGCATCTCGGGCGTATCCCATTCGCGGGATCCGACCATACGGGCAAAGACAAATCCTTTTCGATCCAGTAGATACGTCGTAGGGATGGCTCGGGCGGCATACTGGGCTCCCACGGTGCCGCTGGTGTCCAGCAGCACCGTGAAGGTAAGGCCCAACTCCTTGACGAAGCTCTGCACCCTATCTCTGTCCTCCTGAAGGTCAACCGCCAGGATCTCCAGGCCCTGGTCCTTGAA
Organism: Spirochaetes bacterium RBG_16_67_19; assembly: GCA_001829505.1. Taxonomy (GTDB): domain Bacteria; phylum Spirochaetota; class Spirochaetia; order SZUA-6; family DRHE01; genus MIBK01. Next base: position 9,233 of record MIBK01000164.1, read on the forward strand.
CCGCTCGTACAGCCGCTGCATGGAAGGCATCTCGGTCCGGCAGGGACCGCACCAGGTGGCCCAGAAGTTCAGGAAGACCAATGGGATCCAGAGGCCTGGGAGTTGTACCTACGCCCTGCTTTCTGAGGCTTTTCATGATGCTTTCCCCGAAGCCCTCCGTTCCTGCCAGCAGCCCCAGGGCACCGGCCAACATTCCGCCAACAAGCATGCGGTTCATATATCCAGCCCTAGCTGGGCAAGCATCGTGGCGATATCGTTGGTCGGCAGCTCGCAGGCGAAGTTGCGACAAACGTACGCCGTAGCCTTGCCGTTAACCGGCAGTTGTGGGGAAGTGAACGGTGCAATTCGCACGATGTCCGGATTGGAGGAGGTGCTCGGACGGAAGAGGAGCACCTTGTTGGGGACAAACCTCCTCCGGATCGCCTGCGCCATCGCCCGGGTATCCTGGCTGCGCGGGTCCCCTGCGATCACCACTTCGAACGAAGGACCGATAAGGAAATCCATGGCGGAAAGATAGAAACCGTAGAGGATGGGGTGGGTTGCCACATCCGCGGGAAACAGCCGTACAATGGCCTCGGCCTTCTTCTCGAACTCCACGTTCCCGGTGATCCTTCCCAGCTTGGCGAGCACCATAAGCGCCACGGCATTAGCCGAAGGGACCGCTCCATCTGTGAGCGATTTCGACCGTATCGGGCTGACCTGCTCGGCGTCGTCAGCGGTCTGAAAGAATCCGCCGGCGCTCCTGTCCCAATAGTTCGTCACGAAGCTTTCGACGAGCCCAATCGCCTGCATCAGGTAGCGCGCCTCGAAGCTGGCTTCGTAGAGCTCCAGCAGCCCCCAGGCGAGAAAGGCGTAATCATCGGCGAAAGCCTTGATGTCAGCCTCGCCGTCGCGATAACGGTGCACAAGCCTGCCGTCCCGGGTGCTCAGGCGCTGAATTACAAACCGGGCAGCCCTGGCGGCCGCCGCGGTGAAGGCCGGCTCGTCAAATGCCCCTCCAGCCCGGGCGAAGGCGGCGATCATCAGGCCGTTCCAGTCAGCCAGTATCTTGTCATCGCGCGGCGGGCGCGTGCGCCTGCCACGCGCAGCCAGAATCTTCTGTTCGGCTGAGCCGGCCGGCGAGGTATCGGCCGGATGCCGGTGCAGGATGTTGAAGCCGTTATCGGACCCATCCGGTCCGCCGAAGTTGCCGCCGTCTCGGACGGAGAATCGCCGGCTGAACCCGGCGAACTCCTCCTCCCCGAGCAGGGAGCGCAGCTCGGCGGACGTCCAGAAGTAAAACCTGCCCTCCTCCCCATCGCTGTCCGCGTCCTCGGCGGAGTAGAACGCCCCCTCGGGTGAGGTCAGGTCGCGCATTACGTAGGTCAGGATCTCGCCCGCGGTCCTGCGGTAGAAGTCCTTCCCGGTCGCCTGCCAGGCTTCGGTGTAGGCAATGGCGAGCAGCGCCTGGTCGTAGAGCATCTTCTCAAAATGCGGAACCAGCCAATTCGCGTCGGTGGCGTAGCGATGGAATCCGAACCCGATTTGATCGAAAATCCCGCCATTGCGCATCGCGGTGAGCGTTTGCTCCATCATCCGCAACGAAGCCTCCTCACCGTTGCGCCTCCACGAGCGCAGCAGAAAGGGAAGCGTGGCTGCCATCGGGAATTTGGGCGCCGAGCCGAAACCGCCATTCGCGGAATCGAACAGGCGTCCCAGGCCAGCTGCGCTCCGTTGGATCGATGCGGCGTCGAGGGTCCCTCCCCCGGCCTGCGGTACCAGGGCCTTGCCGACCTCCCGACTTATCTCTTGGGCGGAGGAAAGCACATCGGCGCGGCGATCCTGCCATAAAGCGGTAATCCTGGGAAGAAGCTCCAGCATTCCCAGGCGGCCGTAGGCGTTGTCTTTTGGAATGTAGGTTGCCGCGAAGAAGGGTTCTTTGTCCGGCGTCATCACGATGGTGAGAGGCCATCCACCTGCGCCCGTCATAAGCTGGCTCACGGCCATGTAGTGATCGTCCAGGTCCGGGCGCTCTTCCCTGTCCACCAGGATGGAGACGAAGGACTCATTCAGAAGGGCCGCCACGCGGGCGTCCTGAAAGGACTCTTCTTCCATGACGTGGCACCAGTGGCAGGTCGAATAGCCGATGGACAGGAAGATCAGCTTGTCTTTGGCCTTCGCTTCGCGAAAAGCCTCCTCCCCCCAGGGACGCCAGAGGACGAGGTTGTCGGCGTGCTGGAGCAGATAGGGGCTCTTTTGCCGCTGGAGGCTGTTTTCTGGCAGCGCCGGTAAGTTCGCAGCCGCAGCCGCAAGGAACAGAAGGAATAAGACGGGGAATCCGAGTCGCCGCATGATCGACAGGTACCTACCGCCAAGGTTCACTGGTTCCCTCCACTTCCGGTTTCAAGTCTGGCCTCCTTCGTACAGCCGCTCGACGGACTCTTGTTGGCGGTTTTGACCACCAGATACCGGCCGTCCCGGTAAATGTCGGTTGTTTGCTGGCCCTGCAGGGCTCCCGCTCCAAACCGGCCAGCCTGGGTGGCCAGCCGATCGGCGAGCTCCGCTCCCCCGACTCCGGCGTTGCCGGGCTCGGTGAGAACGGCGCCATCGGCAAGAACGAGCGTGGGCACGCGATAGCCGCCCTTGGGATCCGGTGCTCCCCGAGCAGTTTTTTCACCCGCCTGCTGTCCAGGCACCATGAAGCGCCGTAGACGGTTATCGCCTCCGCCATCTCTCACTCCACAACCCGCACGCCCTTCCAAAAGGCCACGCGTCCGGCGATGTGCTCGGCCGCCTTCTTGGGAGTGGGATAGAACCAAGCCGCGTCTTTGTTCGCCTTCCCGTCCACCATCAGGTCGTAGTAGCTGGCTGTGCCCTTCCAAGGGCAAACGGTGTGGTGCTCGGATTCCCTCAGGAGCTCCGCCTTCACGTCCTTCGACGATTTCGGTCCGGCCGCTTTCCGCCAGAACCCGTCCATTCCAGATTGCCTTGACCATCCAGTCCTCCAATCGCTTCAGGCCCATTGGACGGCGCCAGAAACCCAGATCTTACCTGCGCGGTGCGAAACCGGGGGTAAGAAGCCTGTTTGGCTTGGCGTCTGTCAATCGCTTGCCCGGTAGGGTCTATCTGTCGTGGTGATCGAGGTGAGCACAGTTCCGAAAACTATCTGGGCCAGGCCGGCAGCGCTCAGGGGATAAAAAAGCACTTCGGCTACGTCCAGGGCGCGGTTACCGGTCTTTCAAGATCCGCAGCAGGGCTTCCAGCTCTTCCCGGCAATCGCGGCAGCGCTCCAGATGCTGATGAACCAGTGGAAGCAGGGACGCAGGGTCCTCGCCTCGGTCCACCATCTCGGCGTACCGATCCAGGAGCTCGTACACCTCGTCGCAGCCGATCTCGGTTTCCGCGGTATCCGCCAGCATGCGCGGCAATGCCATGAGCGCCGCGGATGGTCCAACGGCCGAGGGCCGCCCGAATAGGGCGCGCCGCAGCGGCAGCAATACGGCCCGCATTGAGGCTTGAAGCAGGTTCGCCAGCGATCTCATGGCCTCTCTCACTCCCTTCGACGAGCTCCGCCGCCCTGATCTTACCCTGGTGCAAAACCGGACATCATGTCCTGCGGCTTCACCCCATCCCGGGCAAACCGCCCCTTCAAGCGCACACGCGCGTCATGGAGGAGCTTGTATAAGGCGTTCCTGTTGGTGCCCAGCCGGCGGGCCACCTCTTCCAGCGGCATGCCATGCAGCGCCACTGCCGCCAGGGCCGTGCGCTGCTTTTCGGTAAGCTCCTCGGCCATCATCCGCTGAAGCATCTGCATGGCGCCGGATCGTTCGACCTGCGCGACCGGTCGCTGTGCGGCTGAATCCGAGAACATGCGGTCAAGGCCGCTTTCCATCAGGCTGTCCAGCGAGACGTCCTGCCAGCGCCGGCGGCGCAGCTCCGTGAGGGCCACGCGCACGGCGATCTTGTTGGCCCAGGTGGTAAAGCGACTCAACCCGCGGAAAGCTTCCAGGTTTTTCAGAACCAGCAGCAGGGCTTCCTGCGCAAAGTCCTCAGCCAGGGCGGCGAACTCCCGCCCGGAAGTCCGGACCCAGCCTCGCAAGGCCTGCCTCAGGCCTGCCAGCAGGACGGCGCGCAAATCCGCCAGGGCGCTCTCGCGGCCAGGACCCGCGGCGCCGAGAGCTGATAGCCACTCCTCGTTAGACCGATCCGCTTTGGCCATATGCCTTGCCGTCCGGGTAGTGTATACGTTGAGCTCGCGCCGGCGCAAGAAGATAAGGCAAGTGCGCCAGCCATTTCGGGACCGAGATCCTGCCCGAAGGCCCGCGGGTACGAGAAGCCGTACGTGGGGTTGCGGAGCACATCCGGCACCCGGATCGGTCGGCCACCTTCGCCACGCTATCCGCGGCAGCGCCGCAGATAG
>MIBK01000164.1:13648-17139 GCA_001829505.1 Spirochaetes bacterium RBG_16_67_19
GCCGCCGATGCGGGAGCTGGGCGCGGGGACCCAGCTCTGCTGAGGCTCACCGGCCATATAGCAGGGTGGAGGGGTGAAACGCGTACCAGGCGAACCAGAAATCGCGCTCTTTCACGATTCTCTCCCCGTTGTCCAGGTTGATGACCGCTACCGCCCCCGCCGAGTCGCGAACGATGCGGATGCGTACTCCCGCCACCGCGTCTTCGATCGTCCCCGCCTGTACCACATCCTGCTCCCGGTAGGCTTTGTACACGCCCGCCAGCTCGATGCCAAACACCACCGTCTTCGGATGGATCGAATCCTCTTCCGCCTCCACGGGAAACATGATACCGGCATCCGTGTAGTAGCTGCCGTACGGGTCCTGGCCGTAGGGCCGCTCGAATCCGGTTGCCCGGCTGAGCACCTGCGAATCAGGGTGCCGCGTTTTCCAGGCCCCCCAGGAGACCGTGTCGATGCTCACGGCTTTCAGTCTCCTGCCGGTGAGCGGGCCCGCGATCGCGGTGCCGTCGATCTGGGTCCACCAGGTATCCGTCTTCCGGTCGTACATCACCAGGTTGGAGTTGTACAGCCTGCCCGTGGTGCCAAACTTCACCGCCCCACCGTCCACCATCCGCTCGTAAGCGATGCCGGAGCCGCATAGCGGGCACCAGGTGATAAGGATCGGATCCCCGGCGATGGTGTCGTTTACGATCTCGTGCCAGACCAGGATTTGCGCCGGGTAGACCCGCTTCTGCCCCTTGTGGACGATAGCCAACACAAGTTCGTTCTCCTTGAGCCATTCATCCGCCTCCCGGGCACTCTGGAACTCCGGCCGATCGATGGAGGGGATGCCGTCCTTCGGCGGCCCGCCGCTGGAGATCTTCGCCGGATCCACCAGGTACCTGGTTCCGCCGGAATCCACCCGGATTGCCGGCTCGCTGCCCATTGCATCCGCTGCGACCTGCCGGCTGCATCCAGCCAGGAAGGCGACCAGCAGGAAGGCCGCCGCCGCGGACAGGCATTTCCCGCTATCGCCGTTGTTTCCAGTGTCCATGTCGGATAGATGCGTTCGTCTTGGGGATCCTTACGACCCCTTAAGTAAGAATCGACTCTCCCGAAGCGTCCGTAAAGCATGGGCAGGCGGATGCTTGCCGAAAGAAACAGATTTATGAGGAGGATCCCATGAGGACCAGGATGATCTTGAGCGTCTTGTTGCTGACGGTGCTGCTGGCCGTCATCCCTGCCTTCGGCAGCCCCACCAGGGAGCTGGAGGCGAAGAACCGCGATATTGCGGATCTGCAGGCACAGGTGGGGCGACTGGAGACGGAGGCGAAGTACTGGCAGCAGCTCACCGCGCTGCTGGCCCCGGTCCAGATGCCTCTGATGACCGACCATCGGGCCTACATGCTGCCCAGCGGCCTGGTGCTGGCCTTGCACTTCGACAACATGGACCTGGACCAGGCGGAGAACCTGAACTGGCTGGCGGTCGGCATTCCGGGTCAGTACTGGAAAGAGGACCAGGAGCGGATCGAGGCGCAGTATGGGAAAGGATTCACCCATTTCCACGATATGGAGAACGATATCCATGGTGGAGAGCCGGGGGCCAGGGGCGTATGGTTCGTACACCTCGCGGTGCGGGAGTTTGAAGCTCCCTGGGGCCTGGTGAAACCCGGCATCGATCACAACTTCATGGTCACTCCGGCGCCCGAGCGTTCGAGCGTATCGGTAATCCGGTGAGGAGGGTCGGATGATCCAGAAGATGCTGTGGATCGCGCTCGCGGCCATCGCTCTGCTGGCTGGGAATGCCTTGGCCCAAAATAGTGGGACGGTCACGATCGCTCTGGCGGCCCGGAACAGCGCCTTCGATCGCGAGACCATCACGGTTCCTGCGGGTGCCCGGGTAATCATCCATTTCGAGAACCGCGACCGGATACCGCACAACGTGTCGGTGTACGAGAACGGGCGTGCGGTCAAAGTGATCTACTACGGCAGGATCATCAACGGATTGCAGGACGTGCAATACGAGTTTACCGCCCCTGCGCAGCCCGGTACCCACTTTTTCCGCTGCGATCTGCATCCCAGGGGGATGATCGGGGATTTCGTCGTGGAATGAGTTCAAGGAATGAGGTGTGCCCGTCTTTCCAGGCGGGCACACCTCGGAGGAGAAGGCAACACATGATCTTGCAGTCCACGATCCGCTGCCCGGTCTGCGGATTCCAGAAGGAGGAGAGAATGCCGCAGGACTCCTGCCGCATTCTCTATCGATGTGAAGGTTGCGGTTCCCTGCTTCGACCCCAACCGGGTGACTGCTGTGTGTTCTGCTCCTATGGGAGCCAGCGCTGCCCGTCGATGCAGGAATCAGGCGGATTCAGCCCGCCGGAGAGGCCTCCGGCGCGGTGAAGGGCTCTTCCAGCATTCCCGCCTCGGCGAACCAGGCCAGGGTGTCGCGCACCGTCTCCTCGAAGGGCCGGGGATTGTAGCCCAGCTCCCGGGTGGCCTTGCCGTGGCTGATGTTGCGATGCATCTGGATGGAGCGCACCGCCCCTGGGGTGAACTTCGGCGTCTTGCCCAGCAGCTTGCCCCAGGCCAACGAGCCGTAAGAGGCCGCCATGGCCAGCCACAGGGGCGTGGCCAGCATCGGGGTGCGGCGGCCGGTCATCCGCCCGACCAGGGCCGAGACCTCGCAGATGTGCACCCAGTGGCCGGTGAGCAGGTAGCATTCCCCCGTGCGGCCCTGGCGCTCGGCGGCCAGCGCCCCGGCGACCACGTCTCGGGCGTCCACCCAGTTGTATCCCCCGTCCAGCAGCGCGGGCAGGCGCCGATGGTAGATGTCCAGGAAGACCTCGCCCATGCGCGAAGGCTTGAAGTCGTTGGGGCCGACCACCGCGCCGGGATTGACGATCACCGCGTCCAGGCCCTTCTTCACGCCTTCCAGGACCTCCAGCTGTCCCCGGGCCTTGGAGCGGTCGTAGACCATATGATCCGGGCTCAGGGCCAGCGGCCGCGTCTCGTCGATCACCTGATCGCTGGGCTCGGACTGGAAGGCGTGGATGGAGCTGACGTGCACCAGGCGCCGGACCCCGGCGGCCAGGCAGGCCTGGACCACGCCGCGCACCCCAAGCACATTGGTCCTCTCCACCAGCCCGCCCTCGGCGCCCACGATGGAGATGCGCCCGGCCAGGTGGAACAGGGTGCCGGCCCCCTCCAGCAGGCGGGCCATGGCCTCCTGGTCGAAGATTTCCCCCTCGACGGTTTCCACCGGGAGCCCCTCCAGGGCGCGCCGGTCGCTGCGCACCAGGCAGCGCACCTTCCTCTTCTGCGCCAGCAGCGCCCGTACCAGGTTGGCCCCGATGTGCCCGGATGCGCCCGTGACTGCGGTGATCATTCTTGTTGTCCTCCTCTGTACAGGTTGCGGGTTCCGCGATGCAGGAGGCGAACCGCCGTCCGGCGGGGGAGCAGGCGGCCCAGGAGCAGGCGCACGGCGCGATTCACCGCCCCGGCCACGACCAGGG
>MIBK01000164.1:17379-17601 GCA_001829505.1 Spirochaetes bacterium RBG_16_67_19
GAATCCGGCCATGCTGGACATGATCAGCAGGCCCCCCTGGCGGCGCAGGACCATGGGGGGCAGGAAGCGGTGGATGAGGGCCAGCGGCGTGCGGCAGTTGGTATCCACGATGCGCAGGGAATCGGCGTCGGTGGACTTCAGGAAAGGCCCGCTGTAGGCGGCCGCCGCATTGAGAACCAGCAGGCCGATCTCCAAGCCGGCGGCGGCTGCCTGCACGGCACC
>MIBK01000164.1:17783-18366 GCA_001829505.1 Spirochaetes bacterium RBG_16_67_19
GCCCAGGGCCCGTACCTGCGCCGGAACTCTTCTTTTTTCACAGGGTGGGATCCGTGAGGCGCTGGATGGCCTCGCGCAGCGCGATCTGCGCCCCGCTGGGCTTGTAGAGCTGCAGGGGGATCATCTTGCGCATGTCCCCCTGCAGGCGGATCTTGCGGGCGATGTAGCCCTTCATCCCGGCGGACCAGTCCCCGGCCACCAGGATCTTGTAGGCGTAGTCCTGGGGCATCTGCATGCGCACGTCCGGCTCCTCCGCCTGGCCCGGGCGGATGATGCCCCGGTCCAGGCACAGGGCCACCTCGCCGGTGGAGGTCTGGATGGAGAGGTTCACCACCACGTCCTTCATGGCCTTGGGCACCGCCAGGTCTCCGATGGCCGCGGTGAGCTCGGCGACCTGTTGGAACCACTCCGGCGATAGAAACTGATATCCCATGGGCTACACCTCCCTGCCCGCTTCGAAGCCCTCGGCAATGGCCTCCAAAGCCCGCCGCGGCTGCCGCGCGTCCCCGACCGTCCGCGACTCGATGCCGCGCTCCCGCGCCGCGGCGCTCAGGTTGTCCCGCGGGCGGGCGCCCAGAGCCAG
>MIBK01000164.1:18490-18760 GCA_001829505.1 Spirochaetes bacterium RBG_16_67_19
TCCGGCGTGATCTCCCGCAGGCAGGCGCCGGTGAGGAAACGCACGCCCCGGGCCGCCAGGCGCTGGAGCAGCAGCAGCCGGGCCTCGTGCCACATGTCCAGGGCCGGCTCCTCCCGCTTCTCCACCACCAGCACCTCGGCGCCCTGGAAGCCGGGGGCGGCTATGAGCTCGGCGGTCTCGCAGCCCACCGTGCCCCCGCCGGCCACCAGGACCCGGCCCGTGGGGCGCGGCACCCGACCGGACAGGACGTCCGCGGCGCACAGCAGGTTG
>MIBK01000164.1:18910-19071 GCA_001829505.1 Spirochaetes bacterium RBG_16_67_19
GCCGGCCCCCCCCGCACCCGGCAGGTCGGCGTAGGGCTCCCCGCCTGTAGCCACGACGAGCGTCTCGGGGACTTCCCGCTCCAGCAGGGCCGTGTCAACCTCCTGCCCGGTGACCAGGCGCACGCCCTCCCAGGCGGCCTGCCCGGCCAGGTACTGCACCA
>MIBK01000165.1:0-124 GCA_001829505.1 Spirochaetes bacterium RBG_16_67_19
GCGCCTCCAGGACGCCGCGCAGGTCGGCGTCGGTCCGGCGCCGGACCCTGGCCCTCAGGGCCTCGGCCCTGGCGGCGGCTTCCAGAACCGAGGGGCAGAGCAGCGGCAGGGGATCCGCGGCGGG
>MIBK01000165.1:188-305 GCA_001829505.1 Spirochaetes bacterium RBG_16_67_19
AATTCCAGCTGGAAGCGGCCTTCCAGCGCCCGCAGCAGCGGCAGCAGAAGGGGTCGGGGCCCGCCGGCGGGATCGGCGTCAGGCCCGCCGTCAGACTCCAGCAGCAGGAACAGCGGC
>MIBK01000165.1:324-741 GCA_001829505.1 Spirochaetes bacterium RBG_16_67_19
CGCGGCCAGAAGGGCCGAGGGTTCCGGCCGGCCCGCCGGCCGTGCTCCACCGTCGGCACTGACAACCCAGGCACGGTACAGCACGGCCCGTCCCTCGCGGCGCCCGGCAGGAAAGCGGCAGGCTGCCCGGCCCGCTGCCCGGCCCGCCCGGCCTGGGCCCGCGAATCGGGCGGCGGCCCTCTCCAGCGGCTCGGCCAGGCCCACCGACTCGAAGCCGTGATCCCCGTATACCCCGTCCAGGGTCTCCCGCGCCAGGTCGGCGGCCAGCGGCAGCAGGTGCCGGGGCTCCTGGCCGAGCAGGCTCTTGACCGCGATCCCCCAGGGATTGCGGCGGCACCAGGCCAGCTCCTTGTCCAGCTCCTCGGCGGCCAGGAGGGGGTGGGGGGCGCCTGCGAAGCCCATGAGCAGCACCGAGTC
>MIBK01000165.1:767-2789 GCA_001829505.1 Spirochaetes bacterium RBG_16_67_19
TGATCTCCACGGCCAGCTCCGCCAGACCCTCGCCTGCGAACGGGGCCAGAGGCAGGTTCCAGGCCAGCGGCAGGCGAACGGAGGGTTCCAGGGAGGCAGCTTCCTCCAAAAAGGCCTCGGCGGCCCGTCTGGCGGCTTCCGAGCCTGGATTTCGCAGGCGCAGCCCGACCAACAGGGCGAGGGGCTTGGTACGCGGCATCATCCCTTTTTAGCAGAATGGCCCGTAAAAAAAAAGCCCGTCCGCTCTTGCTGTTCCGGGCGAAAATCGTTAAATTAACTACGGGCCGCAGGCCTATACCTGATCAGCCGACAAAACCACGCATTCCAAAAGAGGAGAGGGATTACGATGGCAAAGCAATTGCAGTTCAACGAAACCGCGCGGCGCGCGCTGCTGCGCGGGGTGGACAAGATGTCCACCGCGGTCAAGGTCACCCTGGGACCCAAGGGCCGGAACGTGGTCCTGGACAAGAAATTCGGGGCCCCCACCGTGACCAACGACGGGGTCACCATCGCCAAGGAGATCGAGCTGGAAGACCCCTTCGAGAACATGGGCGCCCAGCTGCTCAAGGAAGTGGCCACCAAGACCAACGACGTGGCCGGCGACGGCACTACCACCGCTACGGTCCTGGCCTACTCCATGATCAAGGAAGGCCTGAAGTCCGTGGCCGCCGGGATCAACCCCATGGAGATCAAGCGCGGCATCGCCAAGGCGGTGGAAGTGGCCGTGGCGGACATCAAGAAGAACGCCAAGGACATCAAGGAGAAGGAAGAGATCGCCCAGGTGGCGGCCATTTCCGCCAACAACGACATGGAGATCGGCAACCTCATCGCCGACGCCATGGAGAAGGTGGGCAAGGACGGGGTCATCACCGTGGAGGAGTCCAAGTCCATGGAGACCCACCTGGAAGTGGTGGAGGGCATGCAGTTCGACCGAGGCTACCTCTCGGCCTACTTCGTGAACAACCGCGAGACCATGAACACGGTGCTCGAGGATCCCTACATCCTGATCCACGACAAGAAGATCTCCAGCATGAAGGACCTGCTGCCCGTGCTGGAGAAGATCGCCCAGGCCGGCAAGCCCCTGCTGCTGATCGCCGAGGACGTGGAAGGGGAGGCCCTGGCCACCCTGGTGGTGAACAACCTGCGCGGCACCCTGAACGTCTGCGCGGTGAAGGCCCCCGGCTTCGGTGACCGGCGCAAGGCCATGCTGGAGGACATCGCTATCCTGACCGGCGGCCAGGTCATCTCCGAGGAGCTGGGCCTGAAGCTGGAGAACGCCGAGATGAACCAGCTGGGCCGCGCCAAGAACGTCAAGGTCGACAAGGAAAACACCACGATAATCGAGGGCTCCGGCAAGCCCAAGGACATCAAGGACCGTATCGCCCAGATCAAGGTCCAGATCGAGGAGACCACCTCCGACTACGATAAGGAGAAGCTGCAGGAGCGCCTGGCCAAGCTGGCCGGAGGCGTGGCGGTGATCAACGTGGGCGCGCCCACCAGGTCGAGCTCAAGGAGAAGAAGCACCGCGTCGAGGACGCCCTTTCAGCCACCCGGGCGGCCATCGAGGAAGGGGTGATCGCCGGCGGCGGAATCACCCTGGTCCAGTCGGTCAAGGCCCTGGAGAAGGAGGACGTAACCTCGCTCACCCCCGACGAGCAGGTCGGTTTCAAGATCGTGAAGCGCTCCCTGGAGGAGCCCATGCGGCAGATCGCCGAGAACGCCGGCATGGATGGGGCCGTGGTGGTGGACAGGGCCAAGGGCGAGAAGAAGGGCTTCGGCTTCGACGCCTCCAAGATGGAGTGGGTGGACATGTTCAAGGCCGGGATCATCGATCCGGCCAAGGTCACCCGCTCGGCGCTGCAGAACGCCGCCTCCATCGCGGGCATGCTGCTGACCACCGAGTGCACCGTGACCGACCTGCCGGAGAAGGAAGACAAGATGCCGGCCGGCGGCCCGGGCGGCGGGATGGGCGGCATGGGTGGAATGGGCGGCATGGGCGGCATGGGCGGGTACTAACCTTCC
>MIBK01000165.1:2820-4020 GCA_001829505.1 Spirochaetes bacterium RBG_16_67_19
TGCCGCACTGACCTGCGTTGGCATTTACAGCCCCCGGGCCTCAGGCCCGGGGGTTTTCTTTGCCCCCCGCCCGCGTATGGCAGTACCTTCTACCCAGGAGGCGCTGATGGACAAGAACGCCAAGTACGGCAGGCACGACGATCCGAAGCCGCTGCGCCGCCTGCGGCCGCAGCGTTCGGTGCCAATGGGACGGGACATCATCCGCCTGGAGGAGCATTACCGGATCGCGCCCAAGCACCCGGGCATGGGCCGGCGCTGAAGCGGCGCGCGGCCGCGGGTGTTCCGGCCTTTCAGGCCAGCCCGGTCAGGTATTCCGGGTGGCGCAGGCCCACGCCGAGGAAATCCCGGTGAGGCTCGAGCGCCGGCAGGCCGCGCACGCTTTCCCAAGCCAGCAGGGGGTCGCCGGCGCTGTCGGAGTAGGCCGCGCGGAGGGTCGGGAAGTGCGACGCCAGCTCCGCGTTACAGCGCTGCCAGGCGGTGAACCAACCGTCGAAGGCCGGCCAGCCTTCCTCCAGCAGGTGCAGGAGCAGGCAGGTGCTGAAGGCCGACTCGGTTTCCCCGTCGTGCCCGCGCACCTGCTCTTCCACCAGGCCCGTGCCAGCGGCCCAGGCCCTGCGCAGCTCTGGCCGGCCCTGGTGGCAGCCCAACAGGTACAGGCGCGCGTGGCGCGGAAGACGCAGTCCTCCGGGGGTCAGGCTGCGCCGTAAGCCCCGGAAGGCGGCCCGGTCGGCGGCCCCGTGGCCGGAAATCAGGACCGGGCCCAGGCGCCATCTCCAGCGGCAGTTCAGCGTCCGCCCGCGCCATTCCCGGTGCGCCAGGCCCGGCAGCTCCGCCGCCAGGCGGGACATCAGCAGGCGCAGGCCGGCGAACTGTTTTTCATCGGGATCAGCGCAGGCCAGCAGCAGGCCCGTCATCGGGCCGCTTCCCCCAGGCTGCGGAACAGGATCCCCAGCAGGCGATCGCGGTCCGCGTCGCGCAGGCCGTGGAAGCGCACGTGCAGCACCTGGCCGCCCCGTGAAAGCCTCAAGACTTCCGCGGTCAGGCGGAAGCTCTCGCCCCCCACCCGGAAACTGAGCTCCGGCAGGTCTCCCGCGGAAAGCTTCTTCTGCGGGTTCACCAGGCTGGCCCCGTCGCCGCCCAGATCCAGGAGCTGGCTGGCCAGGGGCGGCTGGCCCTCCCGCAGCAGGACCTGCACGCCCA
>MIBK01000165.1:4042-8927 GCA_001829505.1 Spirochaetes bacterium RBG_16_67_19
TTTGCGGCGCTGCGTGCGCCGGAGCCTCTCCACCTGGTCCAGCCGCAGAACTCCTCCCGCTGCGGAGCGAACGACGGTGTCGAAGGAGAAGAGCCCCGCCCGGTTCTGAAAAATCACCCTGACCGGGCTGCCCGGCGAAGGTCCCGCGGCGCCGTCCCGGGGGACCAGGACCATGGCCTGGGCCTCCTGGGCGCCGAGCTCCGCCGCCAGGCGGCGCCGCCCTCCTGCCGCGGCCCAGACCAGCAGGACCGGCAGCCCTTCGGGCAGCTCGCTGGAGGCGGAGGGGGCCCGCTCCGGGTTGCGGGCCTGAAAGCCCAGCTTCAGGCGCAGCTCGGCCAGGGAGGACTCCGCCGGGGCCTCCCGCCCCTTGGCGACCGCCCGGTTGAAGGCGGCGGGGCTGGCCAGCAGGCGCAGCTTCCGGGACACCTGGCCCCCCGCCAGGCGGTCCAGCGTCTCCAGCTCGGCGTCGGTGAGCCCCAGCTTTCCGGCCAGACGTTCGAAGCGCTCCAGCGCCAATCTGGCCTCCAGGTGCCGGGCTCGGCCGCGCTGCACTCGGTAGGCCAGGATCAGGGCGGCGACCAGCAGCAGGATGAGGCCCGCGAACAGCACGATCTGCAGGGGGCTGGTGATGAAGCCCCTTGCCATATTGTCGAGAAACTCGGATACTTTCTGCGGGTCGTAATAGAACACTGCAGCTATAAGATACACCGTTTGGCCCGGGAGGAGAAGGAAGGGCGCGATGATCAGCCGGAAGGATTTCGTGTTCACGATCGGCTATGACGGAGGTACCGCGGTGGTGGACGGCAGCCTGAAGCGGCGCTATGGCTCCCTGTCCACCGGGGAGCTGGCGGAGCAGGGCCTGTACAAGCAGGCTCTCTGCTCGGCCGTGTTCGAAGACCGGGAGGAGGCCGTGAGCCGGGTGCTGGAGCTGTACAACGCGCGCGCCGAGCACCGGCTGGCCCACGTGGAGGAGCTGAAGCGCATGTTCGGGGTCTTCGAGGTGCCTCAGGGTATCACCCGCATCCTGGTCGTCGGCTGATGTATCAGCCCTAGGGCTGATCCTTGACGCTCGCAGGCTTTTATGGTAGTTTTCCCGAAATCTTACTCTAACAAAGGATGAATCCAATGCCGAACTTTTTCGCCAATCTTCCCTTGCTCATGGGCCAGCCAGCCGGCGGCACCGGCGCCCAGGGCGGCAGCAGCATGATCACCATGCTGGCCACCTTCGCCCTGATCATCGTGATCTTCTACTTCCTGATCATCCGCCCCCAGCGCAAGAAGCAGAAGGACACCCAGAGCATGCTGTCCAACATCCGCAAGGGCGACCGGGTGTCCACCATCGGCGGCATCCGCGGCACGGTGCACGCCGTGAAGGAAAGCACCGTGGTGCTCAAGGTGGACGACAACACCAAGATCGAGTTCAACAAAAACGCCATCAGCGCGGTGCTGGAGCGTCGTGAGGAAGAGGCCCCCGAGGCCGCCGAGGAGAAGAAGGAATAGCCGTCCCCGGGACGCTCGCGCCTTCCCCCGTCGAAATCCCCCAAGCGGAGTAACTGATGTCCAAACGGTTCCGATTGTTGCTGGTCCTGATTCTCCTCGGGATCGCCTTCGCCTTCCTGTACCCCAGCCTGCAGTGGTACTTCCTGCTTTCCCCCGAGGTGAAGCAGCTGGCTACCGGCTCGCGGCCGCAGATCAAGGCGTACGCCGAGCGCAGGGCCCGCGGGGCGCTGGCCGAGCTCACCGCCGCCCCCGTGGGGGACCCCCTGCCCGCCGATTACCGCTTCCTGACCAAACAGGCCAGGCTGCGCTACGAAGCGGATGGGCTCCCGCTGCCGCGGGAGTGGACCCTGCAGGAGACCTTCCGGGGATTCGCGGGGCGGCAGGAGCTGGCGGCCGCGCTGGAGAACCACTTCCGGGACGAGGTGCTCTCCGCCAAGGAGACCCGGGACTCCAGCATGCAGCTGGGGCTGGACTTGCGGGGCGGCATGCGCGTGCTGCTGCGGGCCAAGACCGAGGAGCTGGAACAGACCGCCGGCAAACCGCTGTCCGCCGCCGAGCAGGACGACGCGGTCAAGAGGGCCCTGGAGGTCCTGAACAACCGTATCGACCAGTTCGGGGTGAGCGAGCCGCAGATCCGCCGTCAGGGCTCGGATCTCATCCTGGTGGAGCTGCCGGGAGAGGCGGACCGCGAGCGCATGGGCCGCTTCATCCAGGGCCGCGGCGTGCTGAACTTCCACATCGTGGACGACGAGGGCCTGGCCATCTTCCGCCAGTACCAGCAGGAGAACCCGGGGAACAACTTCGAGGACGGGGAAGGCAACATCGTCCAGCCCCCGGTGCTGCCGGCCGGCACGATCCTGCGCGGGGTGTACATCAAGGACTCCTACGGCATGGACCAGCTGCGCGGCTACACGGTGCTGAAGGCGCTGCCCGGGCTGTCGGGCAACTACATCCGCGACGCCCGCGTCAGCCCCGACCAGATCACCGGCAAGCCCAACGTGATCTTCGTGCTCACCGGCGAGGGGGGCGAGATCTTCTACAAGCTGACCAGCGACAACGTGGAAAAGACCCTGGCCGTGGTGCTGGGCGAAAAGGTCAAGGCCCAGGCCCGCATCGCCGAGCCGATCCGCGAGTCGGTGCGGGTCACCGGCTTCGATGCGGAGGAGGCCGGCGACCTGGCCCTGGTCCTGCGCACCGGCGCGCTGCCGGTGCCGCTGGAGGTGGTCAACTTCCAGGCGGTGGGGGCCACCCTGGGTGAGGACGCCATCCGGGTGGGCCTGCAGGCGGCGGCCGTGGGATTCGCCGCGGTCATGCTGTTCATGCTCCTGTACTACCTGGGCGCGGGGATCAACGCGGTGCTCTGCCTGGTGCTGAACACCTACTTCACCTTCGCGGTGCTCTCGGTGTTCAACTTCACCCTGACCCTGCCGGCCATCACCGGCATGGTGCTCACCATCGGCATGGCGGTGGACGCCAACGTGCTGATCTTCGAGCGCATGAAGGAGGAGTATCGCCTCGGCAAGTCCGCCAAGGCCGCGGTGCAGGCCGGGTTCGCGAAGGCCTTCTGGGCCATCGCGGACTCCAACATCACCACCTTCATCGCCGCCATCGTGCTGTCCCAGTTCGGCAAGGGCCCGATCCAGGGCTTCGCGGTGACCCTGGCCGTGGGACTGGGCGAAAAGGTCAAGGCCCAGGCCCGCATCGCCGAGCCGATCCGCGAGTCGGTGCGGGTCACCGGCTTCGATGCGGAGGAGGCCGGCGACCTGGCCCTGGTCCTGCGCACCGGCGCGCTGCCGGTGCCGCTGGAGGTGGTCAACTTCCAGGCGGTGGGGGCCACCCTGGGTGAGGACGCCATCCGGGTGGGCCTGCAGGCGGCGGCCGTGGGATTCGCCGCGGTCATGCTGTTCATGCTCCTGTACTACCTGGGCGCGGGGATCAACGCGGTGCTCTGCCTGGTGCTGAACACCTACTTCACCTTCGCGGTGCTCTCGGTGTTCAACTTCACCCTGACCCTGCCGGCCATCACCGGCATGGTGCTCACCATCGGCATGGCGGTGGACGCCAACGTGCTGATCTTCGAGCGCATGAAGGAGGAGTATCGCCTCGGCAAGTCCGCCAAGGCCGCGGTGCAGGCCGGGTTCGCGAAGGCCTTCTGGGCCATCGCGGACTCCAACATCACCACCTTCATCGCCGCCATCGTGCTGTCCCAGTTCGGCAAGGGCCCGATCCAGGGCTTCGCGGTGACCCTGGCCGTGGGAGTGGTGTTCTCCATGTTCACGGCCCTGTTCGTCTCCCGCCTGATCTACGACTTCAACACGGACGTGCTGGGCATCAAACGCTTGAGCCTGGGCTGGCGGAGGCTGGCGGCATGAAGAAAGCGATCAACTTCATCGGGGCCCGCTGGTTCTTCATCGCCTTGTCCATCGCCATGATCTCCGCGGGAGTGATCGGCTACGTGGCCAACGGCGGCTTCAACCTGAGCATCGACTTCACCGCCGGCCTGAACCAGCAGTTCCGCATCGATCCGGCCGCCCGCACGGTCGCCATCGCCGAGGTGCGCCAGGCTCTGGCCGAGCTGGGGCGCTACGACCTGCAGGCGATCGGGGTTCCTGCGGAGCAGCAGTTCGTGGTCAAGGTCATGGCCGATCCCGCGGTGGGCGATTTCCAGGCCCGCACCGAGGCGCGCATCCTGCAGCTGCTCGAACAGGCCTTCGGGACCGGGAACATCACGGTGCAGTCCAGCGACTTCGTGGGGCCGCGCTACTCGCAGGAGCTGGCCACCCAGACCATTTCCATCCTGCTGGTGGCCGTGATCCTGATCCTGATCTATGCGGCTTTCCGCTTCAAGTTCGTGTACGGCATGGCCGCGGTGCTGTGCCTGCTGCACGACGCCCTGTTCATGCTGGCGGTGGCCGCCTTGTTCCGCATCGAGTTCAGCCCGACGACCGTGGCCGCCGTGCTGACCATCATCGGCTACTCGATCAACGACACGATCGTCATCTTCGACCGGGTGCGCGAGAACCGCGGGCTGCTGCGGGACGCGGACCTGGCCATGCTGTTGAACACCTCCATCACCCAGACCCTCGGGCGCACCATCCTGACCTCGACGACCGTGTTCCTGTCGATCATAGCCCTGTTCGTCCTGGCCTCGGGGGACATCAAGAACTTCGCGCTGCTGATGCTGGTGGGCATCTTCGAAGGCGCCTACTCCACGATCTTCATCGCCTCGCCCATCGTCTACATGTGGACCCGGGCCAACGAGAAGCGGCGCAAGGCCAAGGATCTGGCCAAGTACGGGCAGGGACAGGCGCCGGAGCAGCGCCAGGCCCAGGCGCCGGAGCAGCGCCAGGCCCAGGCGCCGGAGCAGCGCCAGGCCCAGGCGCCG